>RECA01000010.1 GCA_007692435.1 Thioalkalivibrio sp. | reverse complement strand
CTACGCTCTTCCGCCCTACCGGTTCCCGAGGCGCACGCCGTGTTCTTTCCCGCTAATCCGTGTCGCCCAGCCAGAAGCCTACCGAGCGGTCCAGAAATTCGTTCCAGGTCATGTAGTGCGAGCCGTCGCAGGAGAAGGTGAGGCTGATCATGCCGTTGAACAGGTTGATCGAGGAGGAGCGCAGGTAGACCGTTTCGTCGGCGAAGCGCAGTGCCTTCAGGTTCTCGAGGATCCCCGGGATGGCGTCCGCCGGCATCAGGGCACTCGCCGGGTAGGGCATCCGGGGAAAGGCCAGGCAGGTGTCCGGATCGCTGAGCGTTTCGTGGGTCAGGATGCGGTAGCGGTAGGGGTCCTCCAGCGTCCAGACGGTGGCGCGGCTGCTGGAGAAGTGCAGCACGCACTGGAACACCCCGCGCTCGCTGAAGAGCTCCTCCAGCACGGAGAGCACGCTGTCCATGTCCCGGTCCATCAGGCTCTCGGTGCGCGTCTGCAGGAACACCGTGCCGCGGATCGACGGGTCGCCCTTGATCTGCCGCCACTCGGTCGATTCCTCGTAGAGATCCCCGCTGTGTGGCAGGTTCCGCAGGTCGAAGTCGGCCCCCAGGAAGCCCAGTGCGTTTCCGTGGGCGTCGCGCACAAGCTGCAGCGCCGTCAGCGAGGGGCGACGCCCGAGGAGGCTGATGTAGGCCTCGGAGAGCAGGAAGCCGTCCGCCGGAACCACCTCCTTCATGTACGGCCGCTGCGAGCGGTCACGACCGAAGTGCTCTGGCAGCAGGCCCGCGTGCGACACGTTGTCGCAAAGCTGGATGCCGCCGGTGTTCAGTGCGTACAGGAAGGTGCAGTGCGGCAGTTCGCGGATGGACTTCTGGAGCACGGCGCTCAGGGACCCGCGCTCCGGCCAGGCACTGGAGAGCTCCCGTGCAAGGCGGTCCAGCGGCTCGTGCAGCTCCTGTTCCAGCCGCCGCCGCTGTTCCTCGATGGTGCTTTGCAACATGTCCATGGGGGTTAGTGTCACATGCGCCGAAGGGGTTCGCCGGGATCAATCATTCCAGCAGTCTATATGCGCAATAGTTTCAATTGTCTTTCAGCATGATCGTAGCGGATCGATACTGTGCGGGTGAAATCTGCGGGAGAAGAGCCATGCTGAAGACCACCTCATTCGGGACCGTTCACTTCGGGGTCGTGTTCGCGCGGACGGGGAGCCGCGTGATCGGCGGGCTGGTGGCGCTGCTCGAGCCGCTGGTGAACAGCGTCGTCGAGCACTGCCATGAAAGGGCTTGGGCCTCGTTCCCCGGCCGGTCCCGCGGGCCGCAGCGCGCCGTTTGCGCGCCGGGAGGCTGAGCCATGGCAGCGATTCTGGCCCCGAGCGTCGCGCCCCGGGTTCGCACGGCGGACAGGCATGATCTGGATGCGGTCAACGCGGTCGTGGAGGCGGGCGTGCGCAGCTGGGATCTGCCGGAACGCGTGAAGCGCCTGGTGCTGCCGAGCTACCGCTACACGGCGGCCGACCTGGGCCACGTGGACCTGCGCGTGGTGGAGCTCGAGGGCGATCTCGCCGCGCTGGCGGCGTGGGAGCAAATGCCGCCGGAGGAACTGCCGGAGTGGGTTCCGGCAGCGCTCTTGCACGGCCTGTACGTCAGCCCGGCCCACCATCGCCGCGGTCTCGGGACCCTGCTGGTGGAGGACGGGGCGCAGGCGGCCCGCGCAGCCGGTCGTTCCGGGATCCTGGTGCGCGCGCAGAGCGGGGCCGAGGGCTTTTTCGCCCGTCGCGGATTCACCCGGCTTCCGGTCCGCGACGAGCTGCGCGATTACGCGGCCCGCTTCTGGCGCCCGGTCTCGTGATGGACCCCTTCTCTGGTAATCTATGGGGCTCTCCAGTCATTGCGAGGTGAGCCGATGAGCGATTCCCGGGAGTGCCGTGTCGCGGTCTTCAGCGCGCAGAAATACGACCGCGTGTTCCTCACCCAGGCCGCGACCGACAGCAACGTTCAGTTCCACTTCCTCGAGCCGCGGCTGGAACCGGACACGGTGGTGCTCGCGCAGGACGCAACCGCCGTCTGCGCGTTCGTGAACGACCGCCTGGATGCCGAGGTGCTGAAGGCGCTGAAGGATTCGGGCATCGACCTCGTCGCGCTGCGCTCCGCAGGCTTCAACAATGTTGACCTGGAGGCGGCCGAGAAGCTCGGGGTGCGCGTCGCGCGGGTGCCGGCCTACTCGCCCAGCGCGGTGGCCGAGCACGCCGTGGCGCTGATCATGACCCTCAATCGCAAGACCCACCGCGCCTTCAACCGGGTGCGCGAGGGCAATTTCCTGCTCGACGGGCTGATCGGCTTCGATCTCAACGGCCGCACCGTGGGGATCGCCGGTGCGGGCAAGATCGGGCGCACCTTCGGCCGCATCATGCAGGGCTTCGGGTGCACGGTGGTCGCATTCGATCCCTACCCGGATCCCGAGGTGGAGGAGGCCGGCATCGAGTTTCTGCCCTGGGAGGCCTTCCTGAGCCGCTGCGACGTGATCAGCCTGCACTGCCCGCTGACGCCCGAGACCCACGACATGATCGACGCCGAGGCGATCGCGCTGATGAAGCCGGGCGTGATGCTGATCAACACCAGTCGCGGCACGATCATCGACACCGCGGCGGTGATCGATGCGCTGAAGAGCGGGCATATCAGCAGTCTCGGCCTGGACGTCTACGAGCAGGAGGAGAACCTCTTCTTCAAGGACCTCTCGGACGAGGTGATCCAGGACGACCTGTTCCAGCGCCTGCTCACCTTCCCGAACGTGCTGGTGACCGGCCACCAGGGCTTCCTGACCCGGCAGGCGATGGAAGAGATCGCCCACACCACGGTCGAAAACCTGCGCTGCCTGAGCAACGACGAGCCCTGCACGAATCGGCTGGTTTAGGCGTCCTGCGCCGCGGCGTTCGGGCGTTCGGGCGTTCGGGCGTTCGGGCGTTCGGGCGTTCGGGCGGTTGCGCGGTTGGGCG
>RECA01000055.1 GCA_007692435.1 Thioalkalivibrio sp. | reverse complement strand
GCCTCCTACGGTGCTCGCCCCGGCCCCCTTGTAGGAGGCGAGCCCTCTCGGCGATTCCCCTGACTCCCTCAGGTGTGCGCCGCGAGCACCGGCCGCAGCCGCGCGACGGCCTCCTCGAGACGCTCGCGCGGCTGGGTGTAGGCGATGCGGATGTGATCGCGACCGGAACCGGGGCTGAAGTCCGTGCCCGGTGTCAGGGCGACCCCGGCCTCGTCGAGGATCCGGGCGCACAGGGCCTCCGAATCGGATCCGTGGGCGCGACTGTCGGCATAGATGTAGAACGCGCCCTCCGGGCGGGCGTGCAGTTCGAGACCCAGCCCGGGCAGCGCCGCGAGCAGGAAGTCGCGCCGCGCCTGCAGCTCCTGCACCCGCGCCTGCAACAGGGCCTCGGTCCCGGGCTCGAAGGCGGCCAGCGCGGCCGTCTGGGCCACGGTCGGCGGGGCGACGAAGAGATTCTGCGCCAGCCGGCGCACCGGCTCGATCCAGCCCTCCGGCACCACCATCCAGCCCAGGCGCCAGCCGGTCATTGCGTAGTATTTCGAGAAGCTGTTCACGACCACCGCATCCGGCACCGTCGACAGCGCGGTCTCGGGGGCCCGGTCGAAGATCAGGCGCCCGTAGATCTCGTCCATGATCAGCACCCCGTTGCGCTCCCGGACCACCTCGGCGATCGCGATCAGCTCCTCCGACGGAAGCATCGTCCCGGTGGGATTGGCCGGCGATGCCAGCATCACCGCACGGGTCCCCGGGTGCCAGGCGGCCGCGATCTGGGCCGCGGTGGGCTGAAAGCCCGATTCCGCCGGGACGGCCACCGGAACCGCTCGCCCGCCCAGTGCCGTCACGAACTGGCGGTTGCAGGCATAACCCGGGTCCGGCAACAGCACCGCCTCGCCCGCATCCGTCCCGGCCGCGAGCGCGAGCAGGATCGCCGCCGAGGCACCGCTGGTGACGACCACGCGTTCGGGATCAATCTCGAGCCCGTACAGCCGCTGGTAGTCCCCGGCGATCGCCTCGCGCAATGCGCCGGTGCCGTGGGCCGGCGTGTACCGCACCACGCCCGCCGCCATCGCCTGCGTTGCCGCCGCTACGATCGGCTCCGGCGTGGGGAAGTCCGGTTCCCCCACCTCCAGGTGGATCACGTCCCTGCCCGCGGCCTCCAGGGCCTGGGCCCGGGCCAGCACCTGCATCACCCGGAACGGTTCCATCGCGCGGGCACGGTCCGACAGTCCCGGCGCGGGCATCCTCAGCGCCCCTTGACGTGTCGGAGCATGCGCTTGCGCTTGCGCCTCTGCCGCTCCGTGAGGACGTTCCTGCGGCCGGCAAAGGGGTTCCTGCCGGTCTTGAACTCCAGGCGCAGCGGTGTCCCGACGAGCCCCAGGTGCTTGCGGAAGAAATTCTCCAGGAAGCGCTTGTAGCTCGCCGGCAGGGCCTCGGTCTGGTTGCCGTGGATCACGATCACCGGCGGGTTCTGTCCCCCCTGGTGGGCGTAGCGCAGCTTGATCCGCCGGTGCCCGACCAGGGGCGGCTGGTGTTCGGCCACCGCCGACTCGAGCAGCCGGGACAGCTGCGGGGTGGACAGCTGGGCGAAGGCGCTGGCGTAGGCCTCGCGCACGTCCTCCAGCAGGTGCCCCACGTTCGTGCCGTGCAGCGCGGAGATCAGCCGGAGACGCGCGAACCGCAGGAAACCCAGCCGGCGCTCGAGGTCCCGGCGCACCATCTCGCGGCTGTCCGGCTCGAGGCCGTCCCACTTGTTCACCGCGAGCACGAGCGCCCGGCCCGCCTCCAGCGCGATGCCCAGCAGGTGGGCGTCCTGGTCCGCGATGCCGGCCTGGGCATCGAGCACCATGATCACCACATGCGCCGCCTCGATGGCCTTCAGCGTCTTGATCACGCTGAACTTTTCCACGGTGTCGTGAACGCGCGCGCGACGCCGCACCCCGGCGGTGTCGATCAGGGTGTAGTCCTGTCCGTCGCGCGAGAACGGAATGAAGATGCTGTCCCGCGTGGTCCCGGCGATCGGGGTCGCGAGCACGCGCTCCTCGCCCAGCAGCCGGTTGATCAGCGTGGACTTGCCGGCGTTCGGACGGCCGATCACCGCGACCCGGATTCCGGGCCAGCGGTCCAGGGCCTCTGCCTCGCCTTCGTCGGGCACCGGCCCCTCGCCGCCCGGCTCCGCCCGCCGCAGCTCGAGTTCCTCGCGCACGCGCTGCATCAGGACCGTGATCCCGCGCCCGTGCGCGGCGGCGATGGGCAGGATCGGCCCGAGCCCGAGCGCGTGGAATTCCGCCGTGGCCGAATCGATGTCGAGGCCGTCGGTCTTGTTCGCCACCACCAGGGCCTGCACACCGTCGCTGCGCAGTCTGCGCGCGATCGACTCGTCCAGCGCGGTCAGCCCGGCCCGGGCATCCACCATCAGCAGCACGAGGTCGGCCTCGGCGATCGCCTGACGCGTCTGCCGGGCCATTGCGGCGTCCATGGTCTCCGCCTCGCCGGACAGTCCACCGGTGTCCACCGCCATGTACGGGAAACCGCCGGCCCGGCCGATCCCGTACTGGCGGTCCCGGGTCAGCCCCGGCAGGTCCGCGACCAGCGCATCCCTGGAGCGCGTCAGCTGGTTGAAGAGCGTGGATTTTCCGACATTGGGACGCCCGACCAGGGCGATCACGGGAATCATCCCGCGCACCCGGCGGAGCGGTCGCGCACCGGGCGCTGCCGACGCCCGTCTTCAGTCATCGCCCACGCGCGCGCGGATCGCGCTGACCCGTCCGTTCGCGGAGACCGCGTAGAGCACGTCATCGTGCAGGACCGGACGGGTGACGATCGCGCCGGAACCGGCCCGGGTGCGGGCCTCGATGCTGCCGTCATCCAGGCTCAGCCAGTGCAGGTAGCCCTGGTAGTCACCGACGACGGCCTGGTTGCCGACGGCGACGGGTGCGGTGACGCCGCGCAACCGCAGGTCGCTCTGCTGCCACAGGTCTCCGCCGTTGCGCGGATCGAGCCCCCAGACGTGGCTGTCTGCCGCCGTCATCACCAGTACCTCGGATTCCGTGTCGATGTCGCCCCCCTGGTAGGAGGAGAAGTCCCTGGACCAGATCGTGTCGCCACTGTCCAGCGCGACCGCGACCAGGCGGCCCTGGTAGGCGGCGGCGAAGGCTGCACCGCGATAGACCGGTATGTGGCCGTCGGCATCGATCAGGCGTTCCAGTTCCGAGCGCCCGGTGGGAATGCCGATGGTCGCCTCCCACAGCACGTTGCCACGACCGGCGCCGAGCATCAGCAGGCGCCCCGTGTCGAAACTGGCGAGCACCCTGCCCGGCAGCATCTGCGGCACCTGTGCGCCCCGCAGGCTCAGCGCGGGGGTGGTCCGCAGCACGGTCCAGCGGGTGGTGCCCGAGGCCGCGTCCAGGGCGTGGAGACGGCCGTCGTTGGTCCGCGCGATCACCTGTCCCCCGGCCACCGGGGAGAGCGCCACCACCTCGCTGGACAGCTGCGTGCGCCAGAGCTCGTCGCCGTCGTCCAGATTCAGCGCGATCGCAAGGCCCTCGAGGGTTCCGAGCACGGCGATATCGCCCCCGACACCCATGCCCGAGGCGACCTGGACGTCGCGCAGGCGGGTATCCCAGCGCGCGCTGCCCGACTCCAGATCCAGCGCCGTCACCCGGCCGCGGACATCCGCCACCACGATCAGATCCCCGGTCACGCCGGGCTGCATCTGCCAGAGAAAGCGGTCGCCGCCCCGGCCGATGGAGCGCGACCACAGGGTGGTCGGAGTCCCCACCGCGGTGAACTCGGGAAGCGGTGCCGGCGGCTCCGTGGTGTCACGGGTCCACAGGCCACAGGCAGCGAGGGAGAGGACGAGCGCGGATAACAGGCCGAGACGCAGCGCAGCGGCGATCATGTTCAGTGGTGACCCTTGAGGTGAAGGTCGCGCGCAGCGCGCTGGAAGGCCCCTGCCCGGCTTGCGGCGGAGACACGGTGATACGGAGCGAACACGGCGGAACGCGGCCCGGGTTCAGCCATCGGCGTGGCGTGTTGCGCCATCGCCGTCAGGCCGCGAGTTCATCGAGCTTCAGACGCAGAAACTCGGTGTCGTGCCCGGCAGCGAGGGCCTCCTCGTAGTGACGGCGGGCCTCGTCGTGCTCGCCATGTGCCCGGGCAATGTCGCCGCGGACCTCCGCGCGCAGCCCCGAGAAGGCCTCCGAGGTGACGTCCGCCAGCACCGCCTGCGCCTCGTCCAGGCGTTCCGCAGCAACGAGGTGCCGGGCAAGGCGCAGCGACACGACCTGACGGTAGCCCTCGTCCCGGGCCGTCTCGCGCGCCTGTTCGAGCGAATGGATCGCGCGTTCCGGATCGTCCTCGCGCACCGCGACGTCGGCCATCAGTGTCCAGCCCAGGGACACGTAGGGCGTGCCGCGCCCCTTCTCGGCGAGTTCCGTCGCCAGCGCGGAGGCCTGTGCAAACTGCCCGGCCTCGACGTGTGACAGCACGATGGTATACAGCTCGGATGCGGCCTCCGCCCGATCCGCCTGACGGTCGGTCCACCAGTTCCAGCCAAACAGTCCGGCGATGCCGAGGACCAGGCCCCCGATCAGCGCGGCCGCGTTGTCGGCCCACCACTGCTTGATTCGTTCCGCTTTTTCCTCGTCGGTGAGGTAACTCATCTGTCCGTTCCTCCGGATTGTCTCTCCAGCCGCGCCCGCATCAGTGCCGACAGGTCCTGCTGGGCCAGCGTCAGCTGTCCGGCCTCGGAATCGCGCAGCGGCTTGACCACCACCGTGCCTGCGGCGATCTCGTCGGGGCCAAGGATAACCGCGTAGCGGGCGCCCGTCCTGTCGGCCTTCTTCATCTGCGCCTTCATGCTGCCGCCGCCACAGTTCAGCGCCAGGCGCAGTGTCGGCAGCTCGTCCCGCAGACGCTCGGCCAGCGACAGGGCCTCGCTGCCGGCACCGGTGCCGCCGGGCACGACCAGGTAGATGTCCGGACCCGTCGGCTGGGATGCCGCCTCCTGCGCGAGCAGCAGGGTGACCAGACGCTCCAGGCCCATCGCGAGCCCGATGGCCGGGGTCGCGCGTCCGCCGAGCTGCTCGACCAGGCCGTCATAGCGTCCTCCTGCACAGACCGTTCCCTGGGCGCCGAGTTCGTCGGTGATCCACTCGAAGACCGTGTGGGTGTAGTAGTCGAGGCCGCGCACCAGTCGCGGGTTGTGCGTGTACGCGATGCCGAGGGTGTCGAGGTGCGCCAGCAGCGTGTCGAAGTGCGTGCGGGATTCCGCGTCGAGATCGTCGAGCAGGGTGGGCGCATCGCGCGCAACCGCAGCGGTATCGGGATGCTTGCTGTCCAGCAGCCGCAGCGGGTTCTCGTAAAGCCGCCGCAGACCCTCGGGATCCAGCGCGTCCTGGTGGGCCTCGAAATAGGCGATCAGCCGCTCGCGGTAACGGGCGCGGCTGGCCGGCGTGCCGAGGGTATTGATCTCCAGGCGCAGGTTGCGCAGCCCCAGCGTCCTCCAGAGCCGGGCCGTGAAGGCCAGCAGTTCCGCATCGACGTCCGGGCCCGGCACCCCGAAGACCTCGATGCCGACCTGGTGGAACTGCCGGTAGCGGCCCTTCTGCGGACGCTCGTGCCGATACATCGGCCCGAGGTACCAGAGCCGCTGCACCTGGTTGTGCAGCAGGCCGTGCTCGATGCCGGCGCGCACGCAGCCGGCCGTCCCCTCCGGCCGCAGGCTCAGCAGATCGCCGTTGCGGTCCTGGAAGGTGTACATCTCCTTCTCGACGATGTCGGTGACATCGCCGATGGAGCGCGCAAAGAGTTCGGTGAACTCGACCGACGGCATACGGATCTCCTGGTATCCGTAGGCCTCGAGCTGCCGGCGGATGCGGCCTTCGAGCTCCTGCCACACGTGCACCGTGTCGGGCAGGGTGTCGTGCATCCCCCGGATCGACCGAATCGCCTTCATGCCGGCCCTGCTTCGCCGGCGCCGCTGCGGTGCGTCCGGTGCATCAGTCGGCGCCCAGCGTCAATCGCGCGGTGCGGTCCTCGCGCGTGTGCGTCTCCAGCGCCACCGCGCCGCCGTCGCGGCTCAGCCGGACCTCGGGCGCATTGCCCAGGATCACCCGTGCCGGCATCTCCACCACCACGCTGCGCTCGTCACCCGCGTGGAAGATGCCCTGCAGCACCACGTCGTCCGCCGCGGAGCGGATCTCGATCCAGGAGGTCCCGTCGAAGGCCAGGCTCAATGTGCTCCGTTCGTCGGCCACGGCTGCCTCGGCAGGCGGCCCGGGGACCGGCTCCGTGGCGGCCGGCCCGACCGTCAGCGGTTCCGGGCTCAGGCCGGGAGCCGGTGTGGGGACAACGGCCACGCCGGTCCCGGGTCCAGGGGCCGTGACCTCCGGGGAGGCTTCGAGGGTAGCCGGTGCCGCTTCCGAGAGCGGTGCCTGCGGCTCGACCGGGGCGGCCTCCGACAGGGGTTCCGGTTCCGGCGCGGGCGCCGCCGGCTCGGTGGGGGATACGGGCAGGCCGGGCTCCGGCAGCAAGGGTTCCGGCGGGGCGGGTGCCGGATCGAGAGACAGTGGCTCCTCCATCGGGCCGGGGACCCCGGGATCGGGAACCTCGGGCCCGGGCACCCGCTCCAGTTCGTCTGTGGGCTCCGGTGCTGGCCGGGGCACCGGATCCGCGTCGGGCAACGGCTCGGGAGCCACGCCGCCGAGCCGCTGAACCGTCTCGCCGAACCACTCCGCAACACCGTCCATCGGGGCCGCTCCGTTGCCCTCGGTCCAGGTGTAGACACCCAGTCCCAGGGCCGAGGCCAGGATCGCCGCCACCGTCAGCCCCCAGATCCCGCGGCTCAGGCCCCAGCGCGTGGAGCCGTCCCGCTGCACGGTGGCCTTCAGGACCGGTTCCGCATAACCCAGGCCTTCGTAGGACCGGATCCAGGTCTCCGCGTCACTGTTCAGTTCCCGCGCCACCGTCCGCAGGTAGCCGCGCACGTAGGCCGGCGGCATCGCGTCGAAGCGGTTGGCCTCGAGGGCTTCGATGATCCGCCGGGACAGCCGCGTGCGCGAGGCAAGATCGGCGATGTCGATCCCTGCGCGTTCCCGGGCGTGGCGCATCCCGGCACCCGGGTGTCCGGGCGCGGCTTCGTCCATCTCCACCGGCGAGGACTTCGTCCGGGCGGTGAGGCTGCCGACAACCGACACCGGCGGCCCGGGCTCGGGGGCGTCATCGCGCCGCGGCCCTGCTGACCCTTCCTCCCGGCGTTTGGTCTTCACGCCCGAACCGGGCTCCCGATCGGCGGGACCGCCATTGCGCAAGCCCAGCGGCAGGCTGGAGATGTCATCGAGGTCGTCCAGCCGTCCGAACACGGGATCCTTGTCCTTGCGCTCAGCCACCGGCCTGCTCCAGTCGCTGGAGTTCGGCGGCTGCTTCGCTCTCCGTGAAATCGCGCATCAGCCGCTCTGCGCAGCGCTGCGCATCCTCCCGGTTTCCGAGCTGCATCTCCGCACGGTAGCAGAGCAGCAGGGATTCGGGCGTCACCACGCCGAGCGCGTTCAGCCTTGAGAGGAAGGCCCGGGTCTGAAACGGCCGGCCGTCCGCGTAGGTCAGTTGCGCCAGCTCGTAGAGCGCATCCGGAAACCGGGGAGCGATCTGCAGCGCCTCGCGCATGCTGCTCTCGGCGCGCTCGGTCTCGCCGGCCTTCAGGGCACAGACCCCGGCGCTCACCATGGCCACGTGACGCGCGGGGTACGACGGGTTTCCAGCCGCCTTGTCGAGCAGCGCCCGACCCTCGGCGATCTCGCCCTGCCGGCAGAGCAGATCGCCGAGATTCGTCTGCACATACGGGTCGTTCGGCTCGAGGGCGAGGGCCTTGCGATAGTGCTTCAGCGCGGCGTCGAGCGAGCCCTGGCGCTCGCGCAGGGAGGCCATGCCCAGATGGGCCATCGCGAACCTCGGATCGAACTGGACGGCGCGTTCCAGGGCGCGCTCGGCCTGCGCCAGGTCGTTCTGCCGCAGATAGCTGATCCCGAGTTCCGCGTTGATCTCCGCGGCCCGACGCTGGTCGGGGCTGGCCCCCGGCTGCAGCCCGGCACATCCCGCCAGCAGCATGGCCGCGACCAGCCCGAAGAGCACCACGGACACCAGCCGTGCACGCGGCGAAGGCATCGGGTCGGTCGGCGCGCCGTTGGTGGAGGCCGCAACCACGGTCGTCATGCGCGGGCCCCCGGCCGCAGCGGAAGCTCCGCATGCAGCCGGATCATGCGTGCCGGACGGTTGCTGCGGTCCGCCACCTGACCGATGAGCTGTCCGCAGGCCGCATCGATATCGTCTCCGCGCGTGCGCCGGACGATGGTCACGAAACCGGCTTCCGCCAGCAGGCGCTCGAAGGCACGGACCGCGTTCATCGAGGGTCTCACGAACGGTGCACCGGGAAACGGGTTGAAGGGAATCAGGTTCACCTTGCAGGGAATGTCCCGCAACAGGTCAATCAGCTGCCGCGCGTGCTCGGGCTGATCGTTGATCCCCGCCAGCAGCACGTATTCAAAGGTTACCCGGTGGTGGTGCCGGCCATCGCGGGTGTATCGGCGGCAGGCCTGCAGCAACTCCCGGATCGGGTACTTGCGGTTGATCGGCACGAGCCGGTCGCGCAGCGCGTCGTTGGGGGCGTGCAGGCTGACCGCCAGCGCCACATCGGTGACCCCGCCCAGGCGGTCCAGTGCCGGCACCAGTCCCGAGGTGCTCACCGTGACCCGGCGCTTGCTCAGCCCGTAGGCGTTGTCGTCCAGCATCAGGTCGATCGCCTCCACCAGCGCGTCGAAGTTCGCCAGCGGCTCGCCCATGCCCATGAAGACCACATTGGTGACCGCCCGCGAGCGTCCCTCGGGCACCGGCAGGCGCTGGTTGGCCAGCCAGATCTGGCCGATGATCTCGGCCGCGGTGAGATTGCGGTTGAAGCCCTGCTGCGCGGTGGAGCAGAAGGTGCAGTCCAGCGCGCAGCCCACCTGGGACGATACGCAGAGCGTGCCCCGGTCGTCCTCCGGGATGAACACCGTCTCGATGGCGTTGCCGTCCGCGAGCCTGAGCACCCACTTCACGGTGCCGTCGTCCGAGCCCCGTTCCAGCGCGATCTCGGGTGGCCGGACCGTGGCCTCCGTGGCGAGGCGCTGCCGCAGCACCTTCGAGAGGTCGGTCATCGCGCTGAAGTCGGTGACGCCGCGCTGATGGATCCACTTGACCAGCTGCGTTGCACGGAATCCGCGCTCGCCCCACTGCTCGAACTGCTCAGCCAGTCGCTGGCGGGACATCCCGAGAAGGTTCAACGGATTGGCGGCGTTTGCTGACATGGCTTCTGGTTTCTGGTTCTCGGCATGATCACTCGGAACTCCGCCCGCGGCGTGTTCCGTATCGTCCCTCCGGCCTTCGGCAGACGGAGGGGGAAGAAGAAGCGATCATGCCGATGCGCGACCGGTTTTTCATCCTGCGTGGCGCCCTGGAGCCCCATGCCCATTAGTCTAGTGCACCGGAGTCTAATGCACCGGGGGCGGAAGCGCATTCGCGGCCGGCGCCCCGGGGTCACAGCGACAAACGCCAGGACCCGGTTGCCGGTTCAGCGGGTTCGCGGACAGATCCCGTCGTCGTCGAAGAAGAACGCGATTTCCGTGCGCGCGGTATCCGGACCATCGGACCCGTGTACGGCATTCTCGTCAATGCTGGTCGCGAAATCGGCGCGGATCGTGCCCGGTGCCGCGTCCTTGGGATTGGTCGCACCCATGATCTCCCGGTTCCGGGCGATCGCGTTCTCGCCTTCGAGCACCTGGACCATCACCGGCCCCGAGATCATGAACGCGACGAGGTCCTTGAAAAAGGGCCGTTCGCGGTGCACTGCGTAGAACCCCTCGGCCTGATCCCGGGAGAGATGCAGCATGCGCGCGGCCACGATCCGCAGCCCCCCCTTCTCGAAGCGGCTGTAGATCTCACCGATCGCGTTCTTCGCGACGGCATCGGGCTTGATGATGGACAGCGTGCGTTCCTCGGCCACGGAAGGTCTCCTGGTAAACGGCAATGGGCTGGGCCGCCCGGCAGGGCAGCCATAAAGAATGAACCAGCCGCGTAGTTTAGCGGCAGCCCCCTGACGCGGCAATGAAGGCCCGGCGCATGAAGGCCCGGCACATGAAGGCCCGGCACATGAAGGCTCGGGGGCGCCGGGCTCTGGGCCGAGAGGTCTGCGAGGACACCGGGCCCTGCTCAGGCCTCCCGGGCCTCGACCACCGGCACGATCGGAATCCTTCGCTTCGAGGCCGGCACCGGACGGCCGCCATCGGCTTCGAGCTCGTCGCCGCCACCGCCACCGCGCACCTTGCGCTGTCGCTCGAGCACGTCGGCCAGGGTACGGCTGCTGAAGAACTCGTCCATCTTCCGGCTGAGTTCGACCCAGAGATCGTGGGTGAGACAGCGGGAGTCCTGATTGCAGTTCACCAGCCCCCCACAGCGGGTCACGTCCACCGGCTCGTCGACGGCGAAGATCACCTCGGCCACCGAGATCTCCCCGGCAGGCCGGCTCAACTCGTAGCCGCCACCGGGTCCCCGGCTGCTGCGCACCAGACCCTGCCTGCGCAGCCGGGCAAAGAGCTGCTCCAGATAGGACAGCGACAGGCGCTGACGCTCCGCCACGTCGCCCAGCGGCACCGGGCCGTCGCCCGCGTACAGCGCGACGTCGAGAATGGCGGTGACCGCGTAGCGGCCCCGGGTGGTCAGTTTCATGGCGCTCCGTGCAGTGACTCCGCGAGGAGGATTATCCGCCCCCCGCCGGCAATCAACTATTTCCCGAGGTCTTGCGTGGGGGAATCTCGCAGTCGTCGGGCTCCAGCCCCTCGAGATCGCATTCCGAGATCGGGTGCATCTCGCCCGCCGTACCGATGTCGATACCGGCGTCCTTCAGCGCGCTGCTGGTGCGTTCGAGGCGTTCGTCGAGTTCGTGCAGATGACCCACGATGCGGTGGATCGCGTTGGCCACGGGGTCGGGCATGTCCCGGCTGAGGCCGTAGGCGTCAAACCCCATGCGGTCTGCCATCTCCTTGAAGCGCGGATCCGGCTCCACCGGGGGCGACAGCACCCGGGCCGGAATGCCCACCGCGGTGGCCTCGGCCGGCACATCGCGCAGCACCACCGCGTTGGACCCGACCCGCGCGCACCGGCCGATGCGTACCGGCCCGAGGATCTTGGCCCCCGCACCGACCACCACGCCGTCCTCCAGCGTCGGATGACGTTTCCCCTTGTTCCAGCTGGTGCCCCCGAGCGTCACCTGGTGGTACAGCGTGCAGTCGTCTCCGATCTCCGCGGTCTCCCCGATCACCACGCCCATGCCGTGATCGATGAAGAAGCGCCGGCCGATGCGCGCGCCGGGATGGATCTCGATGCCGGTCAGCAGCCGGGCGACATTGGCCAGCACGCGGGCCAGCCAGCGCAGTCGCAGGCGCCAGAGGCCGTGCGCGGCCCGGTGCACCCAGACCGCCTGGAGCCCCGGGTAGGTGGTCAGCACCTCGAAGGTGTTCCGCGCGGCGGGGTCGCGCTCGAACACGCTCCGGATGTCTTCTCTGAGCCTGAGGAACATGGGCGTAAGGCCTGCAATTCAAGGCCGTTACGATATCACGGGCCGTCGGGGGGGCGTCCGCCACCCCGCTCGGTGTGGGTCAAGATGCCGCGCAGGATCCTGACCTCGCTGGCGGTCAGCCCGGCGCGCAGATACAGATGCCGCAGGCGCCGCATCAGGTGCCGCGGCTTCTCCGGGTCCAGGAACTCGATCCGGATCAGCGCCCGCAGGTAATGATCGAACAGGGCCTCCAGTTCGGCCTGGGTCGCCGGCGGGTCCGGGTCGTAGCCGGGCGGTGACGCCGGGACCTGCTCCAGCGCGGCCACGCGGCAGCTGTAGGCCAGCACCTGCACCGCCGCCGCGAGGTTCAGCGAACTGAAGCCGGGATTGGCCGGAATCTGCACCAGCGCGTTGCAGCAGTCCAGCTCCTCGTTGGTCAGACCGCTGCTCTCGCGCCCGAAGACCAGGGCAACCGTTCCGTGCTCCGCCCGGTCGACCAGGTCGTGTGCGGCCCCCGCCGGGTCCACCGCCGGAACGGAATGCCCCCGCCGGCGGGCACTGGTGCCCACGACCCACACACAGTCCGCGATCGCGTCCTCGAGACGCGGCAGCACGCGGGCCGCGGCCAGCACGTCATCGGCACCCGCGGCCAGCGCGGTGGCCTCGGCCGACGGGAAGCGCGTGGGGGCGACCAGGCACAGGTCGGCGAGTCCCATGGTCTTCATCGCGCGCGCCGCCGACCCGATGTTGCCGGGATGGGTGGTCCCGACGAGGATCACGCGGATGCGGGAGAGTGCTTCAGACATGCCGGGCTCCGGGTGCGACAAACCAGTGAAAGGATCCGCACATTATCGACCTTGCGGCCGCGGACGTCCCGCCCCCGGCCATCGCCCTCCAAGCGCCCGTGCAACCGTCCCGACACACGATCGCCGCCCGGCCCGGCGCATCCCGTGGCGCGGTGCGGATTTGCGGCCGGAAAAGACACGAGGCAGTAGAATCCCGTACATGAACGAAGCACCCGCACAAGCCATCGCCTTTGGCACCGAGATCCGCTGCATCACCTTCGATCTCGACGACACCCTCTGGCCGGTGATGCCGGCGATCCACCGCGCAGAGGCCCGATTCTATGACTGGCTGCGCGCGAACGCGCCACAGGTGTGCGAGCGCTACAGCCCCGAGGCCCTGGTGGCCGCCCGCGGCGCCTTCATCCGATCGGCACCCGCATCCGAACGGCACGATCTCACCAGTCTGCGCAAGCGCTGGCTGCGCGGCATCGCCGAGGAAACGGGCGCCTGCCCCGAGCGCATCACCTCCGAGGGCTTCGAGGTCTTCTGGATCGCCCGCAACGAGGTCGATCCGGATCCCGAGGCCGCCTCCGTGCTGGAGGTGCTTGCGCGCCACTTCCGGCTCGGCGCGATCAGCAACGGCAACGCCGACGTCTTCCGCACCCCGCTCGGCCGCTACTTCGATTTCGCGATCCCGGCCGCCGAGGCCGGCGCGGCAAAGCCCGACCCGGCGATCTTCCGCGCCGCGGCCCGGCGCGCCGGTGTCGAGGCCGAGTCCATGCTCCACATCGGCGACGATCCGGTCTGCGACGTGCTGGGCGCCCGCAAGGCCGGCATGCGCGCCGGATGGTTCAACCCGAAGACCACCGCGTGGCCGCACGAGGAACCGGGACCCGAATTCGCCTTCGGACGCCTGGGCCAGATCCCGGTCCGGCTCGGCCTGGTCAGACCCGCACCGTTGCGCCCATGAGCGCCTCGAGGCGCTCCACGTCCTCCGGCGTGTCCACGCCCGGGGGCACGCGCAGGTCCACCGTGCCCACCTGAATCCACGCACCGATCGCCAGCGCCCGCAGCTGTTCGAGCTGCTCGAGACGCTCCAGCGCCGACGGAGGCTCGGCGGTGAGCCGGCGCAGGAAACCCGCGCGGTAGGCGTACAGACCGAGGTGACGCCGGGCCAGCGACAGGTCCGGTACCCGCCCCAGCCGGTGTGCCTCCCGGTCCCAGGGGATCGGTGCGCGCGAGAAGTACAGCGCCCGCCCCGAGGCATCCGTCACCAGCTTCACCTGGTTGGGGTCATTCAGAGCCCCGACGTTGCGGACCGGCACGCCCAGGGTCGCCATGTCCGCCCCGGGATGGCGCTCCAGCAGACCGGCCAGTTCATCCAGCAGGCTGCCCGGCGTAAGCGGCTCGTCCCCCTGCAGGTTCACCACGCAGGCATCGTCGGACCAGCCCGCCTCCGCCGCCACCGCCGCGATCCGATCGGTTCCCGAAGGCAGATCGGCAGGCGTCCAGCACGCCTCGGCACCGGCCTGGCGCGCGGCCTCGAGCACCCGTTCGTCCTCGCTGGCCACGATCACCTGCCGCGCCGCGCTCTCCCGCGCCCGCGCCACCACATGCGCGATCAGCGGCCTCCCCGCAATCGCGATCAGCGGCTTCCCCGGCAAGCGGCTGGACGCCATCCGCGCGGGAATCACCACCACAAATCCATGTTCAGCCATATGCAATCCGGGTCTTTGGTGGGCACACTTCAGTCGCCCCGTCTACCGCTCGCGGGGGAGGGGAGAGTGCGCGACTTTCACGCTAACTCTCATGGCGCCTGGCAACCACCCCCGACCACGAAAGAAGCG
>RECA01000034.1 GCA_007692435.1 Thioalkalivibrio sp. | reverse complement strand
TCCCCGGCGCCGGAATCGCCGAGAGGGCTCGCCTCCTACAGGGGGGCCGGGCCGAGCACCGTAGGAGGCCAGCCCCCTGGGCGACAGTCCCCGGCGCCGGAATCGCCGAGAGGGCTCGCCTCCTACAGGGGGCCGGGGCGAGCACCGTAGGAGGCCAGCCCCCTGGGCGACCTTCCCCGGCGCCGGAATCGCCGAGAGGGCTCGCCTCCTACAGGGTCTTCAGGTATTCCACCAGCGCCTGCCGCTCCTGCTCGCTGAGCGCGTCGCCGAAGAGGTGGCCCTGGTTGCCGTAGCCGTGGCGGGTGGTGTCGTAGATCCGCTTCGCGGCGGTGGAATCCGCGGCCTCCGTCTTGCCGGATTCCAGCACGTCGAAACGCCAGCCCAGCGTCTCGGCGTCGTATTCGCGCGGCTCCGTGCGCAGCTGCCAGTAGGTGGGGCGCTGGGTGCTGTCGAGCAAGGCCGCGATGGTCGGCACCGAGCCGTTGTGCAGGTACGGCGCAGTCGCCCACACACCGTCGAGCGGCGGCGCAACGTAGCCCAGCGCGGGCATGGCCTCCGCTCCGTCGCCGTAGAACGAACGGTTGAACCAGCGCGCGAAGCGTTCCGACTCCACCGCCTGGCGCGCGTAGGCGGGATCGGTACCCACGGTGTCGAGGTCGATCAGCAGGTTCGGGTACTCGCGATCGGCACCGTAGCTGCCGTGGCAGCCCGCGCAGGCCCGGGCGAAGACCCCTTCACCCTCTGCGGCGAGTTCCGAATCCACCGGGTAGGGGTAGGACGGGGGTTCCAGGTCCGCGATGTACGCGCGGACGTCAGCGAACCACTCCGCGATCTCGGATGCCTCCTCGGTGTCGTCGGTGCAGACCAGCGACTTCATCATCATGTAGCGGACATGATCGCCGCGCCCCATGCCGTTGTAGAACATCGCCGCCTTGTGCTGCATGCGCCACCACGGGGGAACCTTGGTCGGCAGCGGGTCGGCCGGCGGGGGCTCCAGCAGCGGTTCCGAAGACCAGGCGAGTGTCTCGGCGTCCCGGTGGGCGATCAGCGCCAGCGTCAGGTTGGGTGCGGGGTTCACGCCGAAGGTGTCGGTCACCATGTAGGGTGCGATCGCCGCGATGCGATCCGCCCACTTGGCCCAGGCCTCCGCCGGAGCGCCGTCCTCGACGAAGGCGCCAATCAGTTCCGCGGTCACGGACGGATCGCCGGTGAAATCCAGGAAGGGGTTGCCCAGCCCGATCACGAGTTCGCCGTCGAACTCCGATGCGTGACAGGTCAGGCAGTTGCTGACCACCAGTTCGACCCCGTCGGGATTCACCATCGCATTGAACATGTAGGGGAGTTCGGCGTTGCGTCCCTCGCGCCCGCGCAGCGAGTGCTCCGGGGCCGGGAAGACATCGCTGGCGCGGAAGGCGGCATCCGGAATGCCGCAGGTCACGTAGCCGCGATTCAGCACGGTGTGACGGCCGGCGGCCGGATCGCCCGGCGGCTGGTCGGTCACGGGGATCGGGCCGGGCTCCGCAATGGTGAAGCGGCCCGGGTCGGCGTCGGGCGAGGGTGCCTCGCCGCAGGCGGCCACGGCGAGGGCGGCAAGCCCAAGGAGCAGTGCGGTGTTCGTGAAACGGGTCATGACGCCACCTCAGTAACCGCTGAGCTCGAGCCAGCCCCAGCCCCGGACGGGCTCCTCTGCCAGCGAACCTTCAGCCTGCATCAACCCGCTCCAGAGAGGCAAGCGGAACGACGGAGCCGCCCGCTCCCGCGGCGGCCGGATGTCGAGGGCGATCCGGTGCTCCTCCGCCTCCAGCCGCCAGTGCAGCCGATAATCCCGGTCGCGGGTTTGGGCCGGTGACAGTGCCGCGCCTTCGATACGCACCGGCTCCGCGTCCGGCGCCTGCATCAGGCAATCGCCAAGCGGGACCCCGCCGGGACCGCGACGCCGCAATTGCATGCAGCGTACGGCGGTCCCGTCGTCCAGCGACAGCCAGAGCCGGTTCAGCGTGAGCTGTCCCTGCGCGACCGGTAGACGGCGCCCCCATACATGCTCCAGCACCGCATCGCCTGTGACCGAGGCCGTCTCGCCTCCCTGCGCGAGCTCCCCGGTCACCTGCAGGCCTGGCCACCAGTAGCCGTGGCTGCCGGGTTCGAGCTGGTCGAGCCCCGGTATGCCCCGCAGGTGCACCGGTGTCGGGGTTGACGGGTGCAGGGTCAGATCGAGTCGGTCATCCGATGCCGTGGCGCGCATCCGGAAGCAGCCGCAGTCAGGGTCATGGGCAATGGACCAGTCCTCGATCCAGGCACCGTGTTCGTCGGACCCGCTGAGATCGATGGCATCGCGCCCGAAGCGTTCCTCCGCAGACACGGGCCCGGACTCGGAGGGCTCCAGCAGGAGCTGCCCGCGGTAGAGGTCGCGCATGTCCCAGCCGGAGGCGGTGTCCGGCGCCTCCCGGGAGAGCGCGAGCCGGTAGATCGCCAGCTGGAAGCCGCGCATGCGGCCCGCCTCATCCTGCAGCCGGCCCGTGACCCACCAGTATTCGCCGAACTGCTCCGGATGGCTCCCGTGGTCTGCAGGGAAGCGGTAGTCCCACTCCGTCGGCGGATCGGCAAAGGCCTCCGCGGCAGCGAGGAGGGAGGCCGGCGACAGCGCCTCTTCGATTGTCGGGTCCTCCGGGTCCGTATCCCAGTAGTACAGGCCCGCGAGCAGCAGCACCGCGACGATGCCGATGGCAGTCAGGATGCGCATCGCAGGCCCCCTCTGGAGCTTGAATCAGGATTGGGCTGCATGATGCCAGGGCCGCGGCCTGGCGTGTGCCGCAGGGAGGGTTCAGGCCCGGCCATCCGCAGGTGTCGGTAGGGGGTAGACTGCAGCCGCCGCCGCGGGTTTCACCGGGCGCGGATGTAGGAGGCCAGCCCCCTGGGCGATGGTTTTCCCAACGCCGAATCGCCGAGAGGGCTCGCCTCCTACAGGGGGTCCGGGCGAGCACCGTAGGAGGCCAGCCCCCTGGGCGACCGTCCCCGGCGCCGGAA
>RECA01000062.1 GCA_007692435.1 Thioalkalivibrio sp. | reverse complement strand
CGCGGATCTTCAGGTCCACCTCGGCGATCTCGAAGCCGTTGTCGGTGCGGCGCATCGCCTCCAGACGCTCGCGCGCGACCTCGCCCAGCGGCGGGCGGTAGAGCAGCACGCAGGCGCTGGCGCGGCGTCCGCGCCCGACGCGACCGCGCAGCTGGTGCAGCTGCGACAGGCCCATGCGCTCGGCGTTCTCGATGATCATCAGGCTCGCATTGGGCACGTCCACGCCGACCTCGATCACCGTGGTCGCGACCAGCAGGTCGATCCCGCCGCGGCGGAAGGCGTCCATCACCGCATCGCGGTCGCCGCCCTTCATGCGCCCGTGCACGCGCTCGATGCGCAGGTGCGGCAGGGCCGTGCGCAGGCGCTCGGCGGTGCTCTCGGCGGCCTCGGCCTCCAGCACGTCGGACTCCTCCACCAGCGGGCAGACCCAGTAGGCCTGCACCCCCTCGCCGCAGGCCACCCGGATGCGCTCGATCACCTCGTCGCGGCGCTCGCTGCTGATCAACGCGGTCTTCACCGGCGTACGACCGGGTGGCCGCTCGTCCAGCACGGACTGATCGAGGTCCGCGTACAGCGACATCGCCAGCGTGCGCGGGATCGGTGTCGCGGTCATGATCAGCTGGTGCGGCACCAGGCCGCTTCCCTTGTCGCGCAGGGCCATGCGCTGGTGCACCCCGAAGCGGTGCTGCTCGTCGATGATCGCGAGCCCCAGGCGGGCGAAGGCCACCGACTCCTGGAAGAGCGCGTGGGTGCCGACGGCCAGATCCTGCTCCCCCGCGGCCAGCCCCTGCAGCAGGGCCTCGCGCTCGGACTTGCGCTGCCGCCCGCCGAGCCAGGCCAGACCGATTCCCAGTGGATCCAGCCACGCGGCGAGGTTGCGTGCGTGCTGACGGGCGAGCAGTTCGGTCGGGGCCATGAAGGCGACCTGATAGCCGGACTCGATCGCGGTCAGCGCGGCCGCGACCGCAACCAGCGTCTTGCCGGAACCGACGTCGCCCTGCAGCAGGCGGTTCATCGGCACCTCGCGTGCGAGGTCGGCCCGGATCTCGGCGATCGCGCGTTCCTGTGCGCCGGTCATCGTGAACGGCAGGTCTTCCAGCAGCCGCGGCCACAGGGACCCGCCGGGGCGCAGTGCCGGGGCACGGCCCTGCGGCCGCGAGCCGGCGTTCAGCATCAGCGCGAGCTGGTGCGCACAGAGTTCCTCCAGCGCCAGCCGGGTCAGCGCGGGACTGCGCCCGTTGGCCGAACCCGGCTCCAGCAGCGGCGCCTCGGCGTCCGGCGCGGCCGGCTGGTGCAGCCCGCGCAGCGCGTCGGCCAGGCCCGGCAGCCCCTCCTTCCGCAGTTCGGGCAGCACGTCCTGCAGGCGTTGCGCCTCCGGCAGCACGGCCGCGACCAGTTCGCGCAGCAGCCGCTGGGAGATGCCCTCCGCGGCCGGGTAGACCGGGGTGAGCGCGGGCTCCAGCGGCGGTGGCGTATCGCGCAGGATGCGGTATTCCGGGTGCACGCACTCCAGGCCGCCGGGCAGGCCTCGGATCTCGCCGAAGCACCGTACCCGGACCCCCGTTGCAAAGGACCGCTGCTGTGTCGTCCCGAAGTGGAAGAAGCGCAGCACCACGCGGGCGCCGCCATCCTCCAGGCGCACCAGCAGCATGCGCCGCCGGCCGTGCGCGATCTCGCTGCTCTCGACCGTGCCCTCGAAGAGTGCAGCGGCACCCGGACGCAGATGCGCCAGCGGCGTCAGGCGGGTGCGGTCCTCGAAGCGCAGCGGCAGGTGCAGCAGCAGGTCGTGTGCGTGCTCGAGGCCGAGGCGCGCGAGGCGCTCGGCCTGTTTCGGGCCGATGCCCTTGAGGCTGGTCAGCGGAGCGTCGAGGTCCATTCGCCGCGGTCGCGCTGTGGATTGCGGGTCAGGGCCGCGGCAGGTACAGGATCGCGTCCATCTCGACCTCCGCGCCCTTCGGCAGTGCCGCGACGCCGATCGCCGCCCGCGCGGGGTAGGGTTCGCTGAAGTATTCGCTCATCACCTGGTTCACCAGCGGGAAGTGGCTGAGATCGGTGAGGAAGACGTTCAGCTTGGCGACGTCGTTCAGGCTGCCGCCCGCGGCACTGGCCACCGCGGCGACGTTGTCGAAGACCTGCCGGATCTGCACCTCGATGTCGCCCTCGGTCAGGTCCATCGTGGCCGGCTGCAGCGGGATCTGCCCCGAGACATAGACGGTGTCGCCGACGCGAACCCCCTGGGAATAGGTGCCGATGGCGGCCGGTGCGGCGTCTGTCCTGATGATCTCTCGCGTCATGCTGCGTCTCCTCCTTGGGGTGAACCGGGAAGATACCGGCGGCGGCGGTCCTGCCGCAATGCGGGGCGCTCAGCCCTTGCTGCGCTGGACGCGAAGCACGTCGTTCAGGCGCCGCAGGGAACGGATGATCTGGGCGAGGTGGCGGCGGTCGTGCACGGTCAGGGTGAAGGTTATCGCGGTGGTGTGGCCGTCGCGCTCGTTGAAGGAGATGTGCTCGATGTTCGAGCCGTGGTCGGCGATCACGGCGGCCATCTCGGCCAGCGCGCCGCGGCGGTTGGCGGTCTGCGCGCGCACCGAGACCGCGAACTCTGCGCCCGGCTCGCTGGACCACTCCAGCGCCACCGTGCGGCCCGCGCGTTCGCGCTGTTCGGCGACGTTGCGGCAGTTCTCGCGATGCACCACCAGCCCGCGTCCGGCGCTGAGCAGGCCGATGATCGGGTCGCCCGGGATCGGGTGGCAGCAGCGGCCGTAGTTCACCACCAGCCCCTCGGTACCCTTCACCGCGAGTACCGCGCCGGTGCTGTCGCAGAACTCTTCCTCCCGCACGGACTCCCCGCCCACCAGCTGGCGCGCGACCAGCGTGGCCATGCGGTTGCCGAGGCCGACATCGACGAGGAGCGCATCGACATCCTCGAGCTGCAAGGCGTCGAGGACCTCGTTCATCCGTGCCGGAGAGACCTGCCCGAGGCTCTGGCCCAGCGTGCTCAGGGCGCGCTCCAGCAGGCGCCGGCCCAGCACCATCGCCTCATCGGTCTGCAGGGTCTTCAGCGAGTGGCGGATACCCGAACGGGCCTTGCCGGTGGCCACGAACGACAGCCAGGCGGGGTTCGGGCGCGCGCCCTGCGCGGTGACGATCTCGACCGTCTGCCCGCTCTGCAGGCGCGCGGACAGCGGCGCCAGCTGGCGGTCGACCTTCGCGGCCACGCAGTGGTTGCCGACGTCGGAGTGCACCGCGTAGGCAAAGTCCACCGGCGTGGCACCGCGCGGCAGCACCATGATCTCGCCCATCGGGGTGAAGGTGTAGACCTCCTCGGGAAAGAGGTCGATCTTCACGTTCTCGAGGAACTCGATCGAGCTGCCGACGTTGTCCTGGATCTCCAGCACGTCCTTCAGCCACTCGCGGGCACGTGTCTGGGCGGTCACCGCCAGATCGTCCCCGGCCTTGTACTGCCAGTGCGCGGCAATGCCGCTCTGGGCGACGCGGTCCATCTCGCTGCTGCGGATCTGCACCTCGATCGGACTGCCGTGGGGACCGAACAGCACGGTGTGCAGCGACTGGTAGCCGTTGGACTTCGGAATCGCGATGTAATCCTTGAAGCGTCCGGGCACCGGCTTGTAGAGGTTGTGGACCACGCCCAGCGCGCGGTAACAGCCGTCGACGTCGCCGACCACGATGCGCACCGCGAAGACGTCCATCACTTCCCGGAAGGAGTGCCGCTTCTCCTTCATCTTCTGGTAGATGCTGTAGAGGCCCTTCTCGCGCCCGAAGATGCGCGCCTCGATGCCGGCCGACTCCATGCGCTGGGTGATCGCGGCCTCCATCTTCTGCATCGGCTCTCGCCGGTGGCCGCGGGCGCGCCGCACCGCCTCTTCCAGCACCGCGAAGCGGAGCGGGTACATCGCGGCGAAGCCGAGGCGTTCCAGCTCGCGGCGGACCCGGTTCATGCCCAGGCGCTGCGCGATCGGCGCGTAGATCTCCAGCGTCTCCCTCGCGATGCGGCGGCGCTTGTCCGGGCGCATCACGCCGAGGGTGCGCATGTTGTGCAGCCGGTCGGCGAGCTTGATCAGGATCACCCGGATGTCCTGGGTGATCGCGAGCATCATCTTGCGGAAGTTCTCGGCCTGGGCCTCGGCCTTGCTGCGGAACTTCAGGTGCGTGAGCTTCGAGACGCCGTCGACCAGGTTGGCCACCTCCGCGTCGAACTCGTTGCGGATGCGATCCTTGCTGGTCTGGGTGTCCTCCATCACGTCGTGGAGGATGGCCGCGACGATGGCCTTGTGGTCCATCCGCATCTCGCCCATGGTGCGGGCGACCGCGAGCGGGTGGTAGATGTACGGCTCCCCGGTCTGACGCGTCTGGCCCTCGTGGGCCTCTGCGCCGAACAGGTACGCCCGGTAGACCTCGTGAATCTGCTCCGGACCGAGGTAGGCCTCCAGTTCAGCGCAAAGGTCGCTGATCAGGAAACGCGTGGAGTCGGTGGACGGTTCTGCGACGGCCCCGACGGCTGGAAGCGCGGAGCTCATGGCGGGTCAGCTTCAGCGGTCGTCGGCGTCCAGCTGCTCCAGGTGCCGAATGGTGCTGAAGTCCAGCATCTGCGGCTGCGGACGCTCGTCCGGCTCTTCGAAGACCTCCTGACCGACCAGTCCCTCGGCGATCTCGCGCAGCGCGATCACGGTGGGCTTGTCGTTGTCGTCCGGCACCCGCGGCTCCTTGCCATGGGCGATGTGGCGGGCGCGGCGAGCGGCCATCAGCACCAGCTCGAATCGGTTGTCTACGTGTTCGAGGCAGTCCTCGACGGTGATACGGGCCATTTCGAATCCAGAATGAGTCAGTTACGGCCCACCATCTTACGCCGAGGGGGACGCCCCCGCCAACAGGGACGCGATCATCGCGCGGTTGCGGGTGGCCTGTTCGGGGGTCCGCAGCCGGTTCGCGCGAAAGATGCTGGCCAGGTCCTGCACCGCCTCGTCGAAATCGCGGTTCACCACGGTGTAGTCGTACTCGCCGAAGTGGGAACAGTCGGACTCCGCATCGCGCAGCCGGCGCTGGATCACGGACTCGTCGTCCTGCCCGCGTCCGCGCAGGCGCCGTTCCAGTTCGGTGCGCGACGGGGGCAGGATGAAGATCGACTGCGCCTCGGGGATCGCGGCCCGCACCTGCCGCGCGCCCTGCCAGTCGATCTCCAGGATCACGTCGTGCCCCGCGTCCATCTGCGCCTCGACCGCCGCGCGCGAGGTGCCATAGAAGTTGTCGAAGACCTTCGCATGCTCCAGCAGGTCGCCGGCCTCGATCATGTCCAGGAAGCGCTCGGCGCTGACGAAGTGGTAGTGGGCGCCGTCCACCTCGCCGGACCGCGGCTTGCGGGTGGTGTGCGACACGGACAGCACCACGCCCACCAGCTGTTCCAGCAGTGCAGCGACGAGACTGGTCTTGCCGGCCCCGGAGGGCGCGGAGACGATGTACAGCGTGCCGCGGGGGGTCGAATCGGGCTCGGTCATCGGGTCTTCCGGTGTCGGTTCGGGGCACCGAGTGTACTGAGGCCGCCCGCCCTCCCGCCAGCCGGGTGGACGCCGCCGAGCGTGGTCGCCGAGCGGCTTCGGCCGGGTTCCGGGGGCACGGGGCGTGGCAGCGGATCGCCCGGTCCCCCGCCTTCCGGGTTCGGAGCCGCCATTTGTGCACGTTTCTGACCGTAACCGGAGGAATGCAGAAAGGGCACGAAGCGTCTTTCGGTGGAGGAAAACTGCAACTTTTCGGCCACTTGCCCGATTCCGGCCTGCAAATTGCATGGAAGCCGACAGGCAGAGAACCAGGAGATGACCCATGGCCAAACCACAGATCAGTGAAGAGATGCTGAACGCATTTGTAGATCGGCAACTCTGCCCGGAAGACCGCCTGCACATCCTGCGCTCGGTCTCCGGCGACCACCAGATCGGACAGGAGATCTGCGACCGCCAGCGCATGAAGGAGCTCATCAGCTTCGCCTACGGCCAGTCCGCCACCCCCCCACCCCGTGCCCCCACCGCCTGCCGCATCTTCCCCTGGCGCTGGTGGCCCCGCTAACCCCGGGGTCGGACCAAGGCAAGTCCCTGTTTTTTCAATAAATAACCTCTAAAATCAGGGTCTTTTCGCCCCTTAAACGGGCATTTTCAGCCCCAAAAAGGGGCGTTTAAGGAAATCGCAGCGGGATCTGCCTGAGCGCTTGCACCGGAGCGCCGAGAGGGCTCACCTCCCAGCGGGGGACGCTGCGCGCCTCAACCCAGCCCCGAGGCCAGCAGCACCACCAGGATCGCCGCGAAGACCAGCGCGACCTCCCTCTGCCAGAACCGGTCGGGACGCAGGTAGCGGCTGGGTGGACGGATGGTGATCAGGCGCGCCGGGTCCAGCAGGCCCAGCACCCATCGGACCACCGGCGTTGCCCACGCCCGGATACGCGCAACCATCGCGGGCCCCGGCGTGATCAGCGCCAGCAGATCACCCGGCGGGATGGGCCAGGGGCGCAGCAGCCTCGAACCGGCAAAGGCCAGCAGAGCCCCTGCCAATACCGGCCACCCGAGACTGATCCAGTCGCCCGCGCTGATTGGCCTTCGCACGGCCAGGCCCCAGTATTCCGGCAGGAAGACCAGCGCCGGCCCCGCCGCGAGCACCAGTCCCCACCCCACCCAGACGGACAGCGGTGCCCGGTCCCCCTGGCTCTCGGTGCGCAGAAGCCACAGGGCGCGGGCAAGGATCAGCGTGGTGCCGACGGCCGCCAGTTCCAGCAACCGGGGCAGGTGTTGCCACCAGTCCGGCAGCGCCACGGCGGTATCGAAGGGCGCCTTCAGGCCGATCTTCGCGACCACGCCGCTGCCGAGCACACCCGCCAGCGCCAGGGCCGGGAGGCTCAGCAGCACCCAGAGCAGCGGGCCGACAAGCGGACCCGGATGCCGGGCGACCGCGACGCTCAGGAACAGCGCGCCCTTCGCCATCGCGTGGTGCAGCGCGTAGACGGTGACCGCCGCCACCAGCAGCGGTGCGAGCGCCGGTTCCTGCAACGCCATGCCGACCCCCACGGTGATCAGACCCATCTGGCTGATGCTGGAGTAGGCCAGTACCGTCTTCGGGTGATGCTGGTGCAGCCCGATGAACGCGGCGCCGAAGGCCGCGAGCAGGCCCGCGCCGATCGCGAGCGCGCTCCAGCCGGGCAGGCTGACCAGGCCGATCGGCAGGATGTGCAGCCACGCCAGCAGGCCCGCCTTGATCATCGCCCCGCTGAGCACCGCGCTGGCCGGCACCGGCGCCACCGGGTGCGCGAGCGGCAGCCACAGGTGCAGCAGCGGCAGCCCGGCCTTGATGCCGAAGCCGAGCCAGAGCAGCGCAATCAGCAGGTCCCGTCGTTCGGAGCCTGCGATCACCGCCGGGACGTCGGCCAGCAGCGGCAGGAGCGGGGCCGCGGCCTCGCCGACCGTCAGGAAGATGCCCGCGAGGATCAGACCCTCGCCGAGCACCGCCATCACCAGGTACACGCGCCCGGCCCGGCGCGCGTCCGGCTTGCCCGTGTGCACCACCAGCCCGTAGGCGGCGAAGGTCATCAGCGCGAAGCCGACGTAGAAGGTGGCGATGTCCAGGGCGAGGATCAGTACCAGGTTGCCGGTGAGGGTCAGCAGCCAGAACAGTTCGAAGCGCGTCCGGCGGGGGTCGTCCTGCAGGTAGCCGCGGGCGTGGATGCCGGCGCCGAGCCAAAGCGCCGCGGTGAACAGCAGGAAGACCCGCGTGACCTCGGTCAGGCCGAGGCCGGTTCCGAGCAGGAGCCAGTCCAGTTGCACCGGCTCGCCCGGTGGCCCGGCCAGGCTGAGCATCAGCGCCGGCACCGGCGCCCAGGGCGTCAGCCGACCAATCCCCGCACGCAGTGCCGGCACCGACCACAGAACGGCGAGACCCAGTGGCAGCAACAGGGCGGCCAGCACCAGTGTTGTATGGAGCATCTCGGGCATGCCTCATAGTGAACAGCGGTTGCCGCGCAATTGCGAGCGCCTTGGCGGTGCTGGGGTTCCTGGATGGTGGGCCCGTTGCGCTTGGCCCACCCTGCGCCCAGGGTCGTCCCGCGACGGGAGCCGCAGGGTGGGCAAAGCGAAGTGTGCCCATCAAACCAGGCGCTCGAGGGCCTGCGCCAGGGGGCGACTCGCGGCGCGAGGCCCGGTCACAATGTAGCCTGTGCTAGCATCCGCGATCGTCGGGAAAGGGGAGCGCGACGTTGAAGATAATGGTTACCGGCACGGCCGGATTTATTGGCAACGCGCTGGCGTTGCGGTTGCTGGAGCGGGGCGACGAGGTGATCGGGATCGACAATCTCGATCCCTATTACGATGTCGAGCTGAAGAAGGCGCGGCTGGCGCGGGTCGTGAGCCATCCCGGGTTCACCGATCTGCGCATCGACATCGGCGACCGCGACGCGATGGAGCGCGCCTTTGCCGAACACCGGCCGCAGCGGGTGGTGAACCTCGCCGCACAGGCCGGTGTTCGCTACTCGCTGATCAACCCGCACGCCTACGTGAACACCAATCTGGTGGGCTTCGCGAACATCCTGGAGGGCTGCCGGCACAACGGCGTCGAACACCTCGTCTATGCGAGTTCCAGCTCGGTCTACGGCGCCAACACCGCGCAGCCGTTCTCGGTGCATCACAACGTGGACCACCCGCTCAGCCTGTACGCGGCCAGCAAGAAGGCCAACGAGCTGATGGCCCACACCTACGCGAACCTCTATGAGCTGCCGGTGACCGGCCTGCGTTTCTTCACCGTGTACGGCCCCTGGGGCCGTCCGGACATGGCGCTGTTTATGTTCACCAAGGCGATTCTCGAGGGGCGGCCGATCGATGTCTTCAACTATGGCCAGCACCGGCGCGACTTCACCTACATCGATGATATCGTCGAGGGCGTGATTCGCACGCTGGACCGGGTCGCGACGCCGAACGGGGACTGGGACGGCGACGCCCCGGACCCGGGCACCAGCCGCGCGCCCTACCGGCTCTACAACATCGGCAACCAGCAGCCGGTGGAGCTGATGCACTACATCGAGGTGCTGGAGGACTGTCTCGGGCGCAAGGCCGAGAAGAACCTGCTGCCGCTGCAGCCCGGCGATGTGCCTGATACCTACGCGGACGTGGAGGACCTCGTGCGCGACGTGGGCTACCGGCCGCAGACGACGGTGGAGGACGGCGTGGCGCGGTTCGTGGCGTGGTACCGGGAGTTCCACGGGGTGTGAGCGCCTGCCCGGCGGCCTTCTCCCCGGGGTGAGGGGGCGGCCGGGCCGTCGGGGTCGAGTTTCAAGAGGTTGCCTTTGTGAAGCAGTGGTACGCAGTGCATTGCAAGCCGAAGCAGGACGAGCGGGCGGAAACGGAGCTGATGAAACAGGGCTTCGAGGTCTTCCGGCCGCGCGTCCGCAGTCGGCGGCGGGCGCAGCAGCGCTACCGGGTGGTGGTGGAGTCGATGTTCCCGCGCTACCTCTTCGTGCACCTCGATGACACCGATCAGGACTGGTCGCCGATACGCTCCACGCGCGGCGTGACCGGGCTGGTGCGAATGGGGGAACGGGTGCCGGTGGTGCCGGCCGCGGTCATCGAGATGTTGCGGGACAGGGCGGACGAGGAGAACTGCATCGACCTCCAGCCGGAGGACGGCTTTGCGCCGAACGACCCCGTGTTGATCACCGAAGGCCCGCTGGCCGGGATGGAGGCCCTGTTCCGGGCACGCAACAGCCAGGAGCGGGTGGTGGTGCTGCTGAACATGATGAAGGTGACGCTGCCGGTGCATGCGATCACGCGGGCGCGGTGAAGGCGGGAGGGGCGGCGTCCTCAAGATTCGTGTGGTCGTGCCGCCTCTGAAATCACTGGTGGGCCCGCTTCGCTTGGCCCACCCTACGGTCCGTAGCTGGGGGAAGGGGTGCCGGCTGGCATCGAAATCTGACAAAAACAGGGCGTTCTTGCAGCGTGGGCGCGGGGCTCGCGGGCAATTTGATCATTCAACAATCTCGGGGAATCCGAAATGAATCTGACCGTCGTGGGTACCGGCTACGTGGGGCTGGTCACTGGAACCTGTTTCGCGGAAATGGGACACAAGGTGACCTGCGTGGACGTGGACAGCCGCAAGATCGAGAATCTGAAGAACGGCATCCTGCCGATCTACGAGCCCGGGCTGGACGCGATGGTGGCGAACAACGCCGGCGAAAAGCGCCTGGACTTCACCACCTCGCTGAGCGAGGCGATGCAGGACTCGGACATCTACTTCATCGCAGTGGGCACCCCGCCCGGCGAGGACGGTTCTGCCGACCTCCAGTACGTGCTGGCCGTCGCCCGCGAGATTGGACGGCACCTGGACCGCTACGCAGTGGTGGTGGACAAGTCCACCGTGCCGGTGGGCACCGCCGACCGGGTGCGCGAGGTGATCCAGGAAGAACTGGACCGGCGCGGCATGGGAGTCGAGTTCGACGTCGTGTCGAACCCGGAATTCCTGAAGGAGGGCGCCGCGATCAACGACTTCATGAAGCCGGATCGCATCGTGGTCGGCGCGGAGAGCGAGCGCGCGATCGACGCGATGCGCGAGCTCTACGCCGACTTCACGCGCCGCAGCCACGAGCGGCTGCTGGTGATGGGCGTGCGCGACGCCGAGATGACCAAGTACGTCGCCAACGCGATGCTGGCGACCAAGATCTCCTTCATGAACGAGGTCGCGAATCTTTGCGACCGCATGAACGTCGACGTGGAGAACGTGCGTGTCGGCATCGGATCGGACAGCCGCATCGGCTACTCCTTCATCTACCCCGGCTGTGGCTACGGCGGCTCCTGCTTCCCGAAGGACGTGAAGGCGCTGATCCGCATGTCCGCCGATTACGACTTCCAGCCACGGCTGCTGGAGGCGGTGGAGGGGCGCAACGACGAGCAGAAGGGCTACCTGTTCGGGAAGATCACTGCGCACTATGGGCCGCAGCTCTCCGATCGCACCTTCGGCGTATGGGGGCTGGCCTTCAAGCCGGGCACCGACGACATGCGCGAGGCCCCGTCGACGGTGCTGCTGCGCCAGTTGATCGACGCCGGCGCCCGCGTGCGCGCCTACGATCCGGTGGCGATGGAGGTGGCGCGCGATGAGCTGCCGGGCGAGTGGTTCGAGGACGGGCGTCTGACGCTGGTGAACCATCAGTACGACGCGCTCGAAGATGCCGACGCGCTCGCGCTCGTCACCGAGTGGAAGCCCTTCCGCCACCCCGACTTCGACGCGATGCGCCGGCTGATGCGCCCGGATCCGACGATCTTCGACGGCCGCAATCAGTACCCGCCGGAGAGCATGGCGGCGGGCGGCTTCGTCTATTACGGCGTCGGGCGCTGAGCGGTCGTCCCCTTCGCAACCCAGGCTGACCGGACTCACCGATGCCCGATCTCTCCTGCTTCATGGCCTACGACATCCGGGGCAAGGTCCCGGAGCAGCTCGACGCGGCCCTGGCCTGTGACATCGGCCGCGCCTTCGTCGCCGAGATGGGTGCGCGCCGCGTCGTGGTCGGGCGCGACATGCGGCTCGAGAGCCCGATGCTGGCCGACGCGCTGATCCGGGGGCTGACCGGCAGCGGCGCGGAGGTGATCGACATCGGCCTGTGCGGTACCGAGGAGGTCTATTTCGGCACGGTGCACCACGGTGCCGACGGCGGGATCATGGTGACCGCCAGCCACAACCCGAAGGGCTATAACGGCATGAAGCTGGTGCGGGCGGGCGCGCGGCCGATCAGCGGGGACAGCGGCCTGCTCGGAATCCGCGACAGGATCGCCTCGGGCAACCTGCCGCCGTGGGCGGACCCGGCGGAAGGCGGCCCGGAGCCCGAGGGCGTGCGGATCCAGGTCGAGGAGGACAAGACCCCCTACATCGAGCACCTGCTGGGCTATGTGGATCATGCCGCGCTCCGGCATCTGAAGATCGTCGCCGACCCGGGCAATGGTGCCGCCGGACCGGTGATGCAGCGGCTGGCGGAACGGCTGGCGCCGCTTGAGTTCGTGCTGATCAACGAGCGGCCGGACGGTCACTTTCCCAATGGCGTGCCCAACCCTCTGCTGCGGGAGCGCCGGGCCGCCACTGCGGCGGCGGTGCTCGAACACGGCGCCGACTTCGGCATCGCCTGGGACGGGGACTTCGACCGCTGCTTCCTCTTCGACGCCGGCGGGCGCTTCATCGAGGGCTACTATCTGGTCGGACTATTGGCCGAGATGATGCTGGTCAAGCATCCGGGGTCGAAGATCCTGCACGATCCGCGGCTGACCTGGAACACCATCGAGCAGGTGCATGCCGCGGGCGGCACTCCGGTGCAGTCCAAGACCGGCCACGCCTTCATGAAGGAGCGCCTGCGACTGGAGGACGCGGTCTACGGCGGCGAGATGAGCGCGCATCACTACTTTCGCGAGTTCGCCTACTGTGACAGCGGCATGATCCCCTGGCTGCTGGTCGCCGAGCTGGTCAGCCACAGCGGGCGCCCGCTCGCGGATCTGGTGGACGCGCGCATGGCCGCCTATCCCTGCAGCGGGGAGATCAACTACCGGGTGCCGGCAGTGGCGCCGGTGATCGAGCGGGTGCTGGCATACTATGAGCCGGAGGGCCCGGCGGTGGACCGGACGGACGGGATCAGCCTGGAGTTTCCGGCGTGGCGATTCAACCTGCGCGGCTCGAACACCGAGCCGCTGCTGCGCCTGAACGTGGAGACGCGTGGGAATACGGCCGAGGTCGAGCGGCGCGTGGCGGAGATCGCCGCGTTGATCGAGGGACAGGCCCCCTCCCCAGCCCGCCCCCACTAGCGGGGGCGTGGGCGTTTTCTCTTCTCCCGCGGGCGGGAGAGGGGCCGGGGGTGGTGAATGACGCTAGCGGGGTATGACGAGCATGATTCATGCAGTGATTCTGGCCGGCGGCAGCGGTACGCGGTTGTGGCCGCTGTCCCGGCGGCAGTTGCCGAAGCAGTTCCTGCGCATCGACGGTGAGCGTTCGTTGCTGGAGGCGACGCTGGACCGGTTGCAGCCGGTGGTTGATGCGGGCAATGCGCTGATCGTCACCGGTGCGGAGCATGCGCGGGGCGAGGCCTACCAGGCGTTGCACGACTTCCAGAAGCTGCTGGAGCCCGTGGGCCGCAACACCGCGCCGGCGATCGCGCTGGCGGCGGCCTGGCTGAGCCGCAGCGGCGATGACCCGATGCTGGTGGTCCTGCCGGCGGACCACGTGATCCGGGACCGGCCGGCCTTCCACGATGCACTGAACCGCGCGATCGCGGCGGCCGAGGACGGTGCGCTGGTGACCTTCGGGATCCGTCCGACCGGGCCGGAGACCGGCTACGGGTACATCCGGGCGGTCACGGACGGCAGCGCCGTGGTGCCGGTGGAGCGCTTCACCGAGAAACCGGACCTCGAGACCGCCGAGGGCTTTCTGGCCGACGGGAACTACTGGTGGAACTCCGGCATGTTCGTGTGGAAGGCCTCCAGCATCCTCGCAGAGGTCGAACGGCATCTTCCGGAGGTGCACGCGGTACTGGAGCGCATCCGCTCGGAATGGGAAGAAGCGGGCGGGGATGACCCGCAGCCGGCGGTGGAGGCCCACTTCGACGCGATGCCGTCGATCTCCATCGACTACGGCGTGCTGGAACGTTCCGACCGGGTCCGGCTGGTGCCCTGCGACATCGGCTGGTCGGACGTCGGCAGCTGGGATGCGGTGCACGACCTCGCGGCACAGGATGAGCACGGCAACGCGCTGCACGGCAACGTGCTGGCGATCGACTGCAAGAACACCATGGTGCACGGCGACCGGCGCCTGGTGGCCGCCGTCGGCGTGCGCGACCTCTGCGTGGTGGAGACGGCCGACGCGATCCTGGTGGCGCCCAGGGGGCAGACCCAGCGGGTGCGCGAGGTCGTGGACGAACTCAGTCGCCGGGGTGCCGCCGAGTGCCGCCTGCACCTGACCGTGCAGCGGCCGTGGGGAAGCTACACGGTGCTGGAGGACTCGCCCGGCTACAAGATGAAACGCATCTCGGTCGCGGCCGGCGCGAGCCTGAGCCTGCAGCGGCACCAGCACCGTTCGGAGCACTGGATCGTGGTCTCGGGCACCGCGACCGTGACCCGGGGCGAGGACGTCTTCACGGTGGCCCCGAACGAGAGCACCTACATCCCGATCGGGGTGCGCCACCGGCTGGAAAACCGGGGCAGGATCCCGCTGCAGATCATCGAGGTGCAGGTCGGGGAGTACCTGGAAGAGGACGACATCGAGCGCTTCGAGGACGTGTACGCACGCCAGTAGGAGGCGAGCCC
>RECA01000011.1 GCA_007692435.1 Thioalkalivibrio sp. | reverse complement strand
CCCTACGCTTCTTTCATGGTCGGGGGTGGCGCAGCGCCATGACAGTTAGCGTGAAGTCGGCACCGCCCTCGCCACACGCTGAACCCGGCGGGGGACAAACGGCATGATTGCGCTGATCCAGCGGGTCTCCGAGGCCAGTGTGCAAATCGGCGGAGAGGTGGTCGGGGCGATCGGAGCGGGGATCCTCGCGCTGGTGGCGGTGGAGGCGCGTGACACGCCCGCGGCGGTGGATCGCACGCTCGAACGGCTGTTGGGCTATCGGGTGTTTCCCGATTCACAGGGGCGCATGAACCTCAGCCTGCGCGACACCGGCGGCGGACTGCTGCTGGTCCCGCAGTTCACCCTGGCCGCCGACACCCGCAAGGGGATGCGGCCCAGCTTCAGCGGTGCGGCCCCGCCCGAGCTCGGGGCCGAACGCTTCGATCTGCTGGTCTCCCGCGCCCGGGCGGCCCACCCCGTCGTCGCCGCCGGCCGCTTCGGCGCCGACATGCAGGTTGCGCTGATCAACGACGGCCCCGTGACCTTCTGGCTGCAGACCCGTTCGGAATAGCCCCGGCTGCGGACACCCTTGAGGTTGGTAGGGTGGGCAAAGCGTAGCGTGCCCACCAGAGCGCACGGCGTTGGAGTGGCGGGCACGCTTCGCTTTGCCCACCCTGCGATGGGGGCGGGATGTCCGCAAAGGACCCCGAGCAAGCCCCGACGGCCGTTCACCTGTGGTCATCCACCCCCTTTCCGGTTATGTTCCCTCCCGATGAACACGCCCGAGGTCCCGAAATCCATCCGCCGCCTCGCGGGCCGCGCGATCGGTGACTTCGACATGATCCGCGAGGGTGACCGCATCCTGGTCGGTCTCTCCGGCGGCAAGGACTCCCTCACCCTGCTGTGGCTGCTGCACGACCTCGCCCGCCGGGCTCCGGTGCGCTTCGAGGTGGGGGCGGTGACCATCGACCCCGAGATCGAGGGCTTCGATCCCGGTCGCCTGCGCGACTACCTCGCGGCCTTTGGCATCCCGTACTTCTTCGTGTCGGAACCGATTGCCGAGCTGGCCGGGCGACACATGGGCAAGGACTCCTTCTGCGCCTTCTGCTCCAGGATGAAGCGCGGCCTGATCTATCGTACCGCGCGCGAGCGGGGCTACAGCGTGATCGCGCTGGGCCAGCACCTCGATGACCTCGCCGAGAGCTTCCTGATGAGCGCCTTCCACGGCGGGCAGCTGCGCACGATGAAGGCCCACTACCGGATCGACGCGGGCGATCTGCGCGTGATCCGGCCGCTGGTCTATGTGCGCGAGCGCCAGACCCGGGACTTTGCCGCGGCCGCGGAACTCCCGGTGATCCCGGACAGCTGCCCCGCGTGCTTCTCCAAACCGACCGAGCGCGAGCACATGAAGGCCCTGCTGGCCCGGGAGGAGGCCTTGCACCCCCGCCTGTTCCGCAACCTGCGCACCGCAATGGACCCGCTCATGCGCGCGGACGAAACATCCGAACGGGAAGAGGAGGCGGGTGATGATTAACGTGAAAGAACACGGTGTGCATGACCCATCGTGGGCCCTGCCGCCACCTCGGCTGGGCGGTCGGGCGTCTCCTGTGTCCCGTTCGCCATGGAGTGCGGGAGCTTGCTCCCGCTTTCAACCGCTTGAGCTTGCTTCCGCGGCAGGAGGCGAGCCTCCTGCAGGGCAAAGCGGCGGCAAGCCGCCGCACTCCACAGGCCTGCGCTTGCATCCTTCGGGGGTGGCCCTGGGCCATGACCGTTAACGTGCAAGTCGCGCGCGGCGTGCACCGGGCCTTGCGGGCGCACGGCACCGGCGAGCGTGCCCGTGTCCCTGCAGGCGTGGCTGACCCGTGAGCCGGCGGAGCCCCGCGAGGTTCAGGGACCGGATCCTCGGCTTCCTGCTCCGTCTGCTTGCGGTGCTGCCGCTGCCGGTCAATCACGCGCTGGGCGCCGCGCTCGGCTGGGTTATGTGGGTCTCCGGCACGCGCATGGCCCGCGTGGCGCGCGTCAATGTGGACCTGTGCTTTCCGGAACACAACGCCGGGTGGCGCCGCAGGGTCGCGCGTCGCTCGCTGATGGAGATGGGCAAGGCGCTGACGGAGGCGCCGTGGCTCTGGCGCGCCGGGCCACAGCGGCTGCGGCGCCTGGCCCGCTATCCCGCGCTCTGCGACCCGGGCGGTGACCGGGCCGAGGGTCAGGCCCTGTTCCTGGTCTCACCGCACCTGGGCTCCTGGGAGTTCGCCGGCCTGCATGTGGCCAGCTACGGGCCGGTGACCAGCCTCTACAGTCCCCTGTCGATGCCCGAGATCGACCGCTGGGTTCGCGATTCCCGTGCCTCGACCGGTGGCCGCCTGGCGCCGGCGAGCCGTGAGGGGCTGCGCCAGCTGCAGGCCGCGCGCGACCGCGGCGAGATCATCGGCCTGCTGCCCGACCAGAGCCCGCGCCGTGCCACCGGCGCCTTCGCGCCCTTCTTCGGCCGGCCCGCGCTGACGATGACCCTGCTGCCCCGGCTGCTCCGCGGTCGTGACGACCGGGTGGTCTTCGCCTTCGCCGAGCGGCTGTCCCGCGGTCGCGGCTTCCGCTACCACGAACTCGAGGCCGGCCCCGGCATCGCCGACCCCGACCCCGAGCGCGCGGCCGCCGAGGTCAATCGCCTGGTCGAGGCGCTCGTCCGGCAGTGCCCCGAGCAGTACAACTGGGCCTACAAGCGCTTCCGGCCCCCGCCGCCGGGGGAGCGCGACCCGTACCGGCGTTGAGGGCGGTTCCTTCAACAGCCCTGAGGACGGCCCCCTCCCCAGCCCTCCCCCGCAAGCGGGGGAGGGAGCGTGCTCCCCCTCCCGCTTGCGAGGCTTACCCCACGCTCCCGTAGTGCACGGCGGAGCCGAGCCAGCGGCGGATCAGGGTCTGGGTGCGCTGGCGGTCGGGGAGGACCTGCTGGGCGAGGCGGGTGGCGGTATCCATCAGGTCGCGGTCCCTTGCCCAGTCGGCGACGCGGTAGGCGTGGTCGCCGGTCTGGCGGGTGCCGAGCATCTCGCCGGGGCCGCGG
>RECA01000012.1 GCA_007692435.1 Thioalkalivibrio sp. | reverse complement strand
CCGGTCGGCCCCGGCGCGGGCGGCTGCTGGCGCTGTTTGTGCTGCTCGCCCACCTGCTGGGCTTCGCGTCGTCAATCGACGCCTTGATGTCGACGCGGACCCCGCAGGGTGCTGTCGCCTGGATCGTCTCGCTGAACGCGGTGCCGTATCTCGCGGTGCCCGCCTACTGGGTGTTCGGTCGCAACAAGTTCCAGGGTTACGTGATCGCACGGCGCGACCTGGAGTCCGCGCTGGCGGTGGCGCTGGCACCGAAGATCGAGGAACTGGAGGCTCACCGGTTCCACCCGGACGAGCCGGACAAGCATCTGCACGGCGTCGAGCGGCTTGCGAAGTGGCCGACTCTCAATGGCAACGACGTCGAACTGCTGGTGGATGGCGAGGCGGCCTTTCACAGCATCTTCGCAGGGATCGACGCCGCCGAGCGCTACCTGCTCGTGCAGTTCTACATCGTGCGCGCCGATACGGTGGGCCACGAGTTGCGACGGCGGCTGATCGAGCGTGCGCGGGCCGGTGTCGAGGTGTACTTCCTCTACGACGAGATCGGCAGCTACCGGCTGCCTGCTTCCTACCTGCAGGCAATGCGCGACGCGGGTGTGCACGTGCACTGGTTCCACTCCACGCGCGGGCGGGGCAACCGTTTCCAACTGAATTTCCGCAACCACCGCAAGATCGTCGTGGCTGACGGCGCGTACGGGTGGGTGGGCGGTTTCAACGTCGGCGACGAGTACCTGGGGCAGAATGCGCGCACCGGTCCCTGGCGGGATACCCACCTGCGTATCGAGGGACCGGCCGCGCTGGCGTTGCAGTGGGTGTTCATCGAGGACTGGTACTGGGCGAAGCAGGAGATCCCGGAACTGCCCTGGGAGCCGGTGCGGCCGTCCGGGCATGGGGTGCCGGTACTGATCCTGCCCTCCGGACCAGCCGATCGCTTCGAGACCGCCAGCCTGATGATGCAGCAGGCGATCCACGCGGCACGGGAACGGATCTGGATCGCGAGCCCGTATTTCGTGCCCGACGAAGGCGTGCTGGGCATGCTGAAACTGGCCGCGCTGAGCGGTGTCGACGTGCGGATCCTGATTCCCGAGCGGCCGGACAACCGGCTGGCGCATTACGCGGCGTACGCGTTCATCGGGCCGCTGCTGGACGCCGGCGTACGGATCTATCGCTACCAGGCCGGATTTCTGCATGGCAAGTCCTTCGTGGTCGACGACGCGGGGGGCGCGGTCGGCACAGTGAATCTGGATAACCGTTCGTTCCGGTTGAACTTCGAGGTCACCGCGCTGGTGATGGACCGAGCCTTCGCCGGTCAACTGGAGGCGATGTTCCTCGCCGATTTCGATCGTTCCCGAGAGATGACCCGCGCCGATGTGGATTCCCAGCCGCTGTGGCACCGGGTCGCGTCCCGGGCCGCCTACCTCCTGGCGCCTGTGCTCTAGAGCGGTGCCTGCTGGGGAATGAACCGGCAGGCTGGCGAAACCTAACGTGGTTGTAATCCTGCGGTCAGCCTGCCGTAAACCGCCGGCTGCCATCCTGTTGCTTTCCAGGATCGGAAATCGGCGTGAGCCGGCGGCGAGTATGGGATGAGTGAGTGCCGCTTCCCTGTGGTCCAGGTTCCCCATGGGGGGCGACGGGGCATGCCCCGCCAACCCTGCGGAACCCCGACCCGTCAATCGCGGATTACGGTCGGCGCGCACCTGAGCGAGTTCAAAGGACCCTCAGCGACTGTAACGCAGATCATAGACCGACCAAAAAAGGAGCAGAGCGGATGGGCCACACCACCTCGATTTTAGTCGCCACGGCGGCGATCCTTGCACTGAGTACCGGCGGAGCAGCCCTCGCGTCCGACCACCGCCACGGGCACGGCCAAGGTCACGAACAACAGCACGCGCATGCCGCTGACGAGCCGGCCTCGACGCGTGCATTCCGCGAGGTGAACGACCGGATGCATGCGGAAATGAACATCGACTTCACCGGCGATGCCGACGTCGACTTCGTGAAAGGCATGATCCCCCATCACGTCGGTGCGATCGAGATGGCGCGTGTGGTACTGGAATACGGGGACGATCCCGACATCGGGGCGTTGGCGGAAGAGATCATCTCCGCGCAGGAAGCGGAGATCGAGCAGATGCGCGCCTGGCTGGCCGAGCGCGGGCACAGCCGCTAGCAACACAAGGTAAAGGGGCCCCGGGGTCTCAGAGCGCGGATTCCGTATCGGTCCCCGTACACCCGCAGTGCCGCGAGGTGCTGCGGGTCTCGGCCCTCCGCTTCGAGCATCGCGATTGGATGGGTGAGGCGCGCGACCCGGATCACTAGAAGGCCGAATTCGGCCTCCACCTCCTGGATCGCCGAGCGGTTGTCGCGCCCGTGCTCGAGGCGGCCGCACCGGAGGGAGGCTTCGAACTCATCCTCCACACACCCCCGGCAGGGCCATGCCCTGCGCCGCCGGGTGCATCTGGAACGCGGCCGGGTCGTATTCCGCAACAAGTTGGTAAGAATAGGGTGCGCTCCGGGCGGTAGTGCACCTACGCCGGCGCATCCAAACCCGTGCCGGCTTCCCTGCCACAGGAGTGCGCAGGGGACGTGGGGTCACGTACCTCCATTTCAGGAACCCGTTCGCGTACTCCTTCCGGGACACCGACCATCCTGTACAACTTCAAGGTCGACCCTCAGTACGCCGAGCGGACATGGCGCCCGGACTGTGGGTAGAGGTTCGGCCGCGTGAACCGTTTGCTCAGGTGGCGTGACGCAGGGCGAGAGCGTTACCGTTCAGCCGCCGCAGCATCCGCTGATGCGCAATGCCGGCATTTTCGAAGATGTCGCTGATGACGATGAAGCCGTGCGGAGCGTAGAAGCCCCTGCGCGCATACTGAGCGTTTACCCAGACTTCGCCCCAGCCGTGCGCCTGCGCCGCGGCAATTGCATGACGCAGCAGGCGGGAGCCGACGCCCTGTCCCCGGTAGGCGCGCAGCACCGCCGCGCGGCCGATCTGGCCACTGGGCAGCAGGCGCAGCGTGCCTACCGGCTCTTCCTCCGGCGTGAACGCCAGCCAGTGCAGCGCACTCGAGTCGAGGCCG
>RECA01000058.1 GCA_007692435.1 Thioalkalivibrio sp. | reverse complement strand
CGGGGCATGTCGCCCAGGGGGCTGGCCTCCTACGGTGCTGGACCCGGCCCCCTGTAGGAGGCGAGCCCTCTCGGCGATCCAGCGCCGGAAAGGTCGCCCAGGGGGCTGGCCTCCTACGGTGCTGGACCCAGCCCCCGTGGGAGGCGAGCCCTCTCGGCGATCAGAACGCGGTCTCGGGCCGGTAGATCACATCCAGACGCTTCGCGGCCGCGACCTCGTTGAAGCGACGGTTCGGCAGCCGGTGCGGCGCGCTCTTCACGGTGTCGATGTCCCGCTGCGACTCCTCGAGAACCGAGGCCATCGCCGCGACGAAGCCGTCCAGCGTCTCCTTCGATTCGGTCTCGGTCGGCTCGATCAGCAGGCACTCCGGGACCAGCAGCGGGAAATAGGTGGTCGGCGCGTGGTAGCCGTGATCGAGCAGGCGTTTCGCGACGTCCATCGCGGTCAGACCGGTCTCCTTCGCCTGCCGCTTCAGCGTCACGATGAATTCGTGCGTGGCCCGGCGCTCGGGGAAGGCCAGATCGAAGCCCGCGTGCCGCAACTCGGCCAGCAGATAGTTCGCGTTCAGGGTCGAGAACTCGGCGACACGGGTCATGCCCTCGCGCCCGAGCATGCGCATGTAGACGTAGGCCCGCAGCAGCACCCCCGCGTTCCCCGCGAAGGCGGAAAGCCGACCGATCGTCTGGGGGAAATCGGTCTCCGCGGCGTGCCGGTACTCGCCCGAGTCCTCCCTGACGACCACCGGCACCGGCAGGAACGGCAGCAGGCGCTTGCTCACGCCGACCGCGCCCGCACCCGGACCGCCCCCGCCATGTGGCGTGGAGAAGGTCTTGTGCAGGTTCATGTGGATCACGTCGAAGCCCATGTCGCCCGGGCGAACCTTGCCCAGAATCGCGTTCAGGTTGGCCCCGTCGTAATAGAGCAGTCCGCCGGCCTCGTGCACGATGGTCGCGATCTCGCGGATGTTCCGCTCGAACACGCCGACCGTGGAGGGGTTGGTCAGCATGATGCCGGCCGTCTGCGGACCCACGGCGCCCTTCAGTGCCTCGAGGTCGACGTCGCCGCTGGCATCCGTCGGGATCTCCCGCACCTGGTAGCCACACATGATCGCGGTCGCCGGATTGGTGCCGTGGGCCGCATCGGGCACGATGATCTCCCGGCGTTCGTCGTCGCCACGCGCCCGGTGGTAGGCGCGGATCATCGCCACTCCGGCGAATTCTCCCTGTGCCCCCGCCATCGGCGTCAGCGACACGCCGTTCATGCCGGTGACCTCGCGCAGCATCTCCTGGAGCTCGAACATGGTCTCCAGGAAGCCCTGACTGTGTTCGGCCGGAGCCAGCGGGTGCCGGTTGAGGAAGCCGGGCAGCATCGCCAGGCTGTTACAGGCCCGCGGGTTGTACTTCATCGTGCACGAACCGAGCGGGTAGAACTGCGTGTCGATCGAAAAATTCTTCTGCGACAGGCGGGTGTAGTGCCGCACCACGTCCAGTTCCGAGGCCGCCGGCAGCCCGGGGTCGGCACGGCGCCGCAGCGCCTCCGGAATGCCGGCTGTATCGCCGGCGGGACCGGGGGCCTGTGCGGTCGCGGACCGGCCCGGTCGTGAACGATCGAAGATCAGGCTGTGGTCATCTGGGGTCATTTCGTGCTCCCGTGTTGAGGCCCCCGGCGGTCGATGCCGGGGGCCGGCGGCTGCCGGTGCAGAACGGATTCAGTCAAGCGCCGCAAAGGCCGCGTCGTAGTCGGGTTCCTGGCCGATCTCCGGCACCAGTTCGGTGTAGAGGACCTTGTTGCCGGCATCGAGCACCACGACCGCGCGGGCGGTGACACCGGCCAGCGGGCCATCCTGCACCAGTACGCCGTAGTCCTTTGCGAAGTTCTTCGAGCGCATCATCGACAGCGTGTGCACCCGGTCGATGCCCTCGGCGCCGCAGAAACGGGCCTGGGCAAAGGGCAGGTCCGCGGAGACCACCAGCACGACGACATCGTCGTGGCGGGCGACCAGCTCGTTGAACTTCCTCGTCGATTCCGCGCAGACGCCGGTGTCGAGACTGGGCACGATGGAGACGATCTTGCGCTTGCCCGCGAAGTCCTCGAGACCGACATCGTTCAGGTCGTTGGTCGTGAGCCTGAAGTCCGGAGCGATCGAGCCAACGGCCGGCAGGTCACCGTTGGTATGGATGGGATTGCCCTTCAGGGTGATTTCGGCCATTGCTGCTCTCCTTTGTTTGGGACGGAATGAAACGCTCAGCGTGAAAATGCAGCCACGGAAGAACACGGAAATACACGGAACGAATCGTTAATACCATTAACCTGCAGCCACTTCCGTACCCATCCGTGTTCTTCCGTGGCTCGTTTTCATTCTTCGGGGTGCCTCGCCCGCGGGCACGACGGTAAACGAGTGGCAGGTACCGTGCTCAGGACAACGCCTCGACGTAGCGGTCCAGATCCTGCGGGGTCTTGGTCTCGGTGGCGCAGGCCAGCACGCAGTTCGCGAGATCCGGGTAATCGGACGCCAGCGGATGGCCCGCCAGCACGCTCCGGCGCGACATCCGCGCCACGCGATCCGCCGCATCCGCTCCGAAATCAAAGACCATCTCGTGGAAGTGATCGCCCTCGAAGCGAGGCCGGATGCCTTGCTCCGACAGACGCGCCGCGAGCTGGTGGGTGTTCTGCCAGCAGGCCTCCGCGACCCGCTTCAGCCCCGCATCCCCGAGCAGCGCCATGTGGATGGTGGCAGCGGTCACCACCAGTCCCTGGTTGGTGCAGATGTTGGAGGTGGCCTTGGAGCGCCGGATGTGCTGCTCGCGGGCCTGCAGGGTCAGCACGAAACCCGGTCGCCCGTCGGCGTCCTCGGCACGCCCGACGATGCGTCCGGGCATCTGGCGGATGTGCTCGCGGCGCGTGGTCATGAATCCGAAATACGGGCCGCCGCCGGAGAGCGGGGCGCCCAGCGGCTGCCCCTCCCCGACCGCGATGTCCGCGCCACGCTCCCCCCAGTCGCCCGGCGGCTTCAGCAGCGCGAGCGACACCGGATTGACCACCGCGATCACCGGCACGCCGCGCGCCTCGGCCCAGCGCGTCAGCGTATCCACGTCCTCGAGCACCCCGAAGAAGTTCGGCTGGGCGATGACCAGTCCCGTGATGTCCTGGCCGTCGAAGGCCTCCAGGCCGCTGGCGTCGATGGATCCGAGGCGGTCGTCCCAGGGGAGTTCGACCAGTTCGATGTCCTGGTTGCCCACGATGCTGCGAACCACCGCACGATAGGCGGGGTGCAGGGCTCCGGGCACCAGGATGCGGTTGCTCTTCGATCGGCGGTTGATGCGTACCGCCATCAATACCGCCTCCGCCAGCGCCGAGGCGCCGTCGTACAGGGAGGCATTGGAGACCTCCATGCCGGTCAGGCGGCTGACCATGGTCTGGTATTCGTAGATGAGCTGCAGCGTTCCCTGCGAGGCCTCGGCCTGGTAGGGGGTGTAGGCGCTGTAGAACTCGCCGCGCGTGGCAATCTGCCACACCGCTGCCGGGATGTGATGCTCGTAGGCACCCGCCCCGATGAAGTTCAGGGGCGCCCCGTCACGCGTCGCGCGCTCCTGCATCAGCCGCGTCACCTCCATTTCGGGCAGCCCTTCCGGGATGCCCGAGAGCGGCGGCGCACGCAGATCGGCCGGGATCTCCTCGAACAGGTCCTCGATGGATCCCGCGCCAATCTGCTGCAGCATGTCGCGGATGTCGTCTTCGGTGTGCGGAATGAACGGCATCGGTTGCCTCTCAAGACTGGGTGTCAACATTCAACTTCGAGCAGTGGGCCCCGGCTCCCGCCTGCGGGAGAGGGCATGCGATCGGCCCCGGGCGCGAGCGGCGATTCGGTCTCGCGCCACGGCAAACCCGGTTCTGGCAGCCTGTCGGACTTGGGCTGCCAGGCTCAGGATTCGCTGGCCACCTTCGCGGCGTACGCGTCGGCATCCATCAGTGCGTCGAGTTCCGTGGTGTCGGAGGGCTCGATGCGGAACAGCCAGCCCTCGCCATAGGGCGACTCGTTCACGAGCTCCGGTGCGTCGGCCAGACCCTCGTTCACGGCCACGATCTCCCCGGAAACCGGTGCATACACGTCCGAGGCCGCCTTCACCGATTCGACGGTGGCGCAGGCCTCGCCGGCGCTGGCCGCGCTCCCGGGCTCCGGAGTCTCCACGAATACCAGGTCGCCGAGGAGTTCCTGGGCGTGGCCGGTGATCCCAACCGTCACCGCGCCGTCGGACTCCACCCGGACCCACTCGTGACTCTCGCTGTACCTCAGATCCTGCGGTGTTTCGCTCATGTGATCTTCCCTCTACGCAGCTCGTTGTCGAAATCGGTGTTCACGCTCGAGCGGGGCATCCCCGCGGCGCTGCAGGCCCGGGCTCAGTCCAGCAGCGACTTTCCGTGGCGCACGAATGGCGGCTTCACGCGGCGCACGGGCATCGTTCTCCCGCGCAGGTGCGCGGTCAGCTCGACCTCGTCCGAGGCCGCCGGGATGCGCGCCAGCGCGATGGAAATGCCCAGCGTCGGCGAGAAGCTCCCCGAGGTCACGGTGCCGTCGCCGGCCCGGGTCTCGATCCGGGTACCGCCGCGCAGCACCCCGCGGCCCTCGAGCACCAGACCGACCATCTGCGCGGGCACGCCCTCGGCCCGCTGACGCTCCAGCGCGGCGCGCCCGATGAAATCGCGATCCGCAGGCTCCCAGGCCACGGTCCAGCCCAGATTCGATACCAGCGGTGTGGTGGATTCGTCCATGTCGGTGCCGTAGAGGTTCATGCCCGCCTCCAGCCGGAGCGTGTCGCGCGCACCGAGACCGATCGGTTGCGTCCCGGCCCGGAGCAGTCCGTCCCAGAAGGCCTCCGCCTGCTCCGCCGGCAGCATGATCTCGAAGCCGTCTTCACCGGTGTAACCCGTCCGGGCCGCCATCCACCTTTCACCCCAGACCGCATGGAAGGGCCGCAGTTCGCCTGCCGTACTCAGCTCGCCCGGGAGCAGCGGGGCGACCTTGGCCACCGCCTCGGGCCCCTGCACCGCGAGCAGTGCCAGTTCCGGGCGGGTCTCCACGGATGCATCCAAACCCTGGGCGACCGCGCGCATGTGGGCGACGTCGCCCTCGGCGGTCGCCGCGTTCACCACCATGCGGTAACCCTGGTCGCCCCTGAAGTACACGATCAGGTCGTCCACCACTCCGCCGTCGGCGTTCAGCATGCAGCTGTAGAGCGCGCGCCCCGGGGTCCGGAGCTTCGCGACATCATTCGCCAGCAGCCGACGAAGAAAGGCCTGGGCCTGTCCGCCCGACACATCCACCACCTGCATGTGCGAGACATCGAAGACGCCGGCACCGCGGCGAACCGCGTGGTGCTCGTCGATCTGGGACCCGTAGTGCAGGGGCATCTCCCAACCGGCAAAATCGACCAGGCGCGCGCCGGCCTGCTGGTGTGCGGCGTGGAGGGGCGTGGTCTTCAGCGTCATCCGGAACCTCCGTGGTGCAGCTCAACAAAAAAGGGGCGGCCAGCGCGCACTTGCGCCGGCCGCCCCTCTGTCCTGAAACCTGAGAGTTTGCGTTGCGATCAACGCCCCCTTCGGTGGGCCGTACTCGGCCGCTCTCCAGAGTCTGCCTTGATCATCGTCCCGGTCCGGGTGGCCTGAGCGATTCCGGGCGGACGTTGCGCCTTCGGCGGCCGTCCACGTCTGCGAACGGCACTCTTCCAGGTCGATGTGGTGGCGGACCGCGGCCCACCACCGGCAGGGCTCCGAGTCTAGCCCAAGCCGCCTGCAAGGTAAAATCCGGCTCGACAATCGGGTTCGGCAGCAGAACGGCAATTGCGTCGGATTCATCGCAGCGCCTTGCAGCTTTGGTCGCTAAGTGACTGACCCTGAAACCGGCCTGTCATTTTTCCACAGAGCCTGTGGAAAACTCTGTGGATTGTTTGTCGTCAACGGCCTGCAGGGCTTGTGCCTGCTACCCCGGGGACAAACTGGCCAATTTTTAGCCGCAAATCCCAAGCCATTGATTCATAGACCTTATAATATTTGCCTAATATGCTGAACGGCCCTTGCGGCACGGGCTATTCCAAGACCCGGCTGCAGCGGTTCGGCATGTGAATAAGAGGTTTGTCCATCTATCCAAGGATCGGGCCGCGAGCCCGATGCGGGACGATTCGTGGGCCCTCGTCCGCGCAGCCGTCAGCCGACCTGTCCCGGGTCCTGCCCCAGGGCCCGAAACGCGAAGAAACGCTTCAGTGCCCGGTGGCGATCCACCCGTGAGACGCCGAACGCGCGTGCCCAGGCCAGGGGCGGCTGGGACGAGCCGAAGAGCCAGCGCAGTGCCTCCATCGAGCGCAGCATCAACTCGTTGTCCAGACGCCGGCTGCGCGTGTAGGCCCGCAGAGCGCCGGCATCCGCGGGATCCGTGCCCGTTCCGGCGGGAACCGCGTCGAGCAGTGCCCGAACGTCCGCCAGGCCGAGGTTCAGACCCTGCCCCGCCAGCGGATGGATGGTGTGCGCGGCATCCCCGACCAGCACCAGGCGGCCGCTGACATAGTCACCGGCCTGGCGTCCCGCCAGCGGCCAGGCCGCCCGGGTAGACACCGACAGGATGTCGCCCAGCCGCCCCCCGAGGGCGTCCCGGAGGGACTCCGCGAAGGCCGTGTCATCCATCGACAGCACCCCCTCGGCCTCGAACTCGGGCAGCGACCAGACAATGGAGCAGCGACCGTCTGCCAGCGGCAGAAAGGCGAGGATCTCCTCGCCGTTGAAGCGCTGCCACGCCGTGTGCTGGTGCGGGAAGCGCGTGGCGACCGTCGCGACCACCCCGGTCATGTGGTAGGGGTTGCGGCGCACCGTGATCCCGGCACGCGCCCGCAGCCCGGATTCCGCGCCATCCGCGGCGACCAGCAGCCCCGCGCCCAGCACTCGCCCGTCATCCAGGTGCAGATCGATCCGGTCCGGCCACCAGTCGAGCGCACGCCAGCCGGTCTCCGGGAGCACCGTACCGCCGGCGGCCTCCAGTGCCTCCCAAAGGCTCGACTCCAGCGCCAGGTGCTCGACCGTCCATCCCAGGACCGGCAACCCGAGCTCGTCGGCGTCGAAATGGAGTTCGGCGTTGCTGTTCGCGTCCCAGACCTCCATGCGGTGAAAGGCGTGTCCGCGCCGGTCCAGCACCCCTTCGGCCACCCCGAGATCGCTCAGCAGTTGCATCGACGCGGCATTCAGGGTGGCCACCCGTGTGACCGGCGCCTCTTCGGAGAAGACCGGCTTCGGCCTGCGATCCAGCAGCAGCACACGGTGCCCGTCACGGGCGAGGCCCAGGGCAGTGGCCGCCCCCGCGGCGCCACCGCCGACCACCACCGCATCGAAACGCTCGGTCGATCCGCTCATGTGCCCTCCCCTGTCCGTGCCGCGGCTGACGGCGGCCGGTCGGTTTCCCGCGGCACGGGTGGCAATCCGCGCAGGATCCGGCGCGGCAGCGGCTGCAGGCCCATCGCCTGCTCCGCCCAGAGCTGCCGTACCGGGCCGATCCGGTCGAGCAGCAACATCCCCCTGCGCAGCGCAGTCGGCGCGAACTTCTCGCCGACCGGCAGGCCGCGTGCGAGCAGGTCCGTGACCGTGGCCACCCGGTCGATGTCGCCGCTGCGCGCCTGCGCGTAGGCCGCGAGCACCTCGGGTGCCCCCGGGTCACGTGCGGCCAACACGCCGCCCGCGAGAACCGCCACGTCGCGCAGCGACAGGTTCAGGCCCTGGCCCGCGACCGGGTGCAATCCGTGCGCGGCATTGCCAGCCAGCACCAGCCGGTGGTCGTACAGGCGGCGCGCCCGCACCAGCTCCAGCGGAAAACGCGCGACAGGGCCGGCAGCACGGAGCCGGCCGAGGCGCCAGCCGAAGCGGGTCTGCAGCTCCGCGATGCGCTCCGACTCGGGCTGCGCCGCACGCTCTTCGCAGACCTCGGGCGGCGCGACCCACACCACGTTGAGCCGCCCCCCGGGCTGCGGCAACAGCGCCAGCGGGCCCTCCGGCGTGAAGCGTTCGAAGGCCCTGCCACGGTGCGGCCGCGCGGAGCGGACATCGAAGACCAGTGCGTCCGCCGCATACCGGCGCCGCTGCACCTCGATCCCCGCCGCCGCACGGGTCGCCGATCCCGTGCCATCGGCGCCCACCACGAGCCGTGCCGCAAGGCGATGGCGTCCATCCGGCCCGGCGAGGACCGCCTCGCGCCGCTCGTCCCCGGCGGCCTCGAGGGTCTCGAGCCCGGTCTGCTCCAGGCGCTCGACCCCGGTTGCCGACAGTGCATCCGCGAGCACTGCATTGATGCATTCGGCCGGCACCACCTGCCCGAGCGCGGGAACGCCCTGGCTGGCGGCATCCATCACCACGCTGCCGAACCCGCCCTGGCGGCTCACGTGGACTTCCCGGATGGGTTCGGCATCCGGGGCCAGGGGCTTCCAGTAGCCAACGTCGTCCAGCAGACGGACCGTGCCGGCGGCGAGCGCGTAGCCGCGCGTGTCCCCGTCGCGGGCGCCCGGCCCCTTGCTCGCCTCGCCCGCCCCGCCCGCCCCGCGTTCGGCAAGTGCCACGTCGAGGCCCCCGCGGGCCAGAAGGCAGGCCAGCAGACCGCCGACCGGGCCACCGCCCACGATCAGCACGTCGCAGTTGCGCCTGCGCGCCGTCATCACGCGGCTCCCGCCCGGTCCATCCTCCCGGCGGCCATGCAGGCCTCGATCTCGTCGACGGTCTTCGGACAGGCGTCGGTCAGCACCTCGTTGCCCTCGCGGGTCACGGCGACGTCGTCCTCGATGCGGATCCCGATCCCGCGAAAGCGCTTCGGCGCCTTCGCCTGCGGACCGAAATAGAGGCCGGGCTCCACGGTCATCACCATGCCCGGCTCCAGCAGCCGCCATGCCTCGCCGATCCGGTAGTCGCCGACGTCGTGCACGTCCAGCCCCAGCCAGTGGCCGGTGCGGTGCATGTAGTAGGGCCTGTAGGCCTCCTTGCGGATCAGGTCCGCAGGCCGGCCCTTGAGTATCCCGAGCGACTTCAGGCCGCGGGTGAGCACTCCAACTGCGGCGTCGTGGGGATCGTTCCAGTGGTTGCCGGGCACCGCCCTGGCAATGGCCGCGGCCTGCGCCTCCACCACCAGCTCGTGGATCTCGCGCTGGGCGGGGCCGAAGCGTCCGGACACCGGAAAGCTTCGGGTGATATCCGAGGCGTAGCCGCCGTGTTCGCATCCCGCGTCGATCAGCAGCATGTCCCCCGCCTTCAGGCGGCTCCGGTTCTCGACGTAGTGCAGGATGCAGCCGTTCTCGCCACCCCCGACGATGGAGTGGTACGCCGGCTCGGTCCCGTGGCGCCGGAACTCGTGGAGCAGCTCGGCCTCGATCTCGAACTCGGCCATCCCGGGCCGGCAGGCCTGCATCGCGCGCACGTGCGCCTGGGTGGAGATCCGGGCGGCGTGGCGCATCATGCGGAGCTCGTCGGCCTGCTTGAACAGGCGCTGATCGTGCAGGTGGTGCTCCAGCGCGACGAATTCGGTGGGTGCGCGCACGCCGGAGCGCGCCTTGGCCCGGACCTGCTTCACCCACCCGAACAGGCGCTGGTCCATCGCCTCGGTATGCCCGAACGGCGCGCACAGCGCCCGGCGGTCCTCCATCAGCCCGGGCAGGATCTCGCCGATATCCCCGATGGGGAAGGCGCAGTCGGCGCCATGGTCGGCCACTGCCCCGTCGGGTCCCGCGCGGCGGCCGTTCCAGGTCTCCATGTCCGGGTCCCGGTCGCGACAGAACAGCACGTATTCGCCGGCCTCGCGTCCGGGCACCAGCACCGCGACCGCGTCGGGCTCGGGGAAGCCGGTCAGGTACAGGAAGTCGCTGTCCTGGCGGAAGGGGTACTCGACATCCCGGTTGCGCAGGCTCTCGCTCGCGGCCGGTATCACCGCGATCGCGTCGGTGCCGATCGCGTGCATCAGCCGCTGCCGGCGGCGCGCGAATGCCTTCAGGGTGATCGCAGGTGCCTTCATTGCAGCGGTATCGGCTGCCGGGGCCGCTCGGGCGCAAGTTCGTCAGCCAGCAGCATCACGCCCACGCGCACGTACTCGGCGAGCTCGGCGAAGGCCTCCTCGTTCTCCTCGCTGTCCTCCGGTTCCGGGTCCATGCGGGTGATCTCGGCGAAGTCGCGCAGGATCTCCGCCGCCTCCGCGGAGGGCTTGAGCCCGCCGAGCCGGGGCGTCTGCCCCAGGCCGCCGAGGAAGCCGTCCACCCACTGGGCCAGGGAGCGGGTGCGCAGCGCGAGATCGTCGTCATCCGCGAGCAGGGGCTCGAAGCCGAGACTCGGATCGTTCAGCGCGCGCAGCAGCTCCAGCCGCAGGCCCTCGATGGCCTCCTGAAACACCGGCTCCTCGTGGCCAGGCGCCGGATGACGCTCGCCGAGCGCCTTTGCGAGCCGGGCGGCCGGCAGGCTGTCGTCGGCCACCAGGCAGCCGGACAGCACACCGTGCGCCGTGGCGGCGCCGCAGGCCAGGCCCGCCGAGCGCAGCAGCGCATCGAACTGCTCGGCGTCGGGTTTCACTGCGAGCATCAGAAGGTCTCCAGGCGGGCTTCGTACGGGAACAGCAGCATGCGGTAGATGCGGTCTCCGAACTGCATGTGGGTGAATTCGGGCTCGCCCAGCCGGATCGAATTGCCGCCCTTCGCCGACATTGCGCGCAGTCCGAAATGGCGTTCCTCGATCAGATCGGCCAGCAGCCGCTCCAGTTCCGCGCGATCGATGGTCCCGGTGTTGTCGACCACGCGGCAGGGCCTGCCGTTGTGCGCCACCGACTCGATGATGGTGGCACCGGGACCGGGTGGAGGGATGTCGCTCATAATGGTTCCCCGAGGAGTGCTCGCTCCTTCCTGATGCATTCTGGCCGCGGAGCGCAACCCCCGCAACCGCCCGACCTCAGAGACAGCAACGAACAGGGATCGTGCCGTCACCGCAGGAGGCCAGCCCCCTCGGGGACCTCCCGGCGCCGGATCGCCGAGAGGGCTCGCCTCCCACAAGGACGAGGCCCGGCACTGGCCTTCGCACGCGCCATTCACGCCCCCATATCATCCCCCGGTAGCGCTCCGGTGCCAATCAACCCCGCGCTCGAGCGAAGGCCTCAGTTGACGCTTGCCTGTCGCCACTCCTAGACTCCAACCCATTATCCTGTGCTAATACCATGAATCGGGGGCCGAATACGCAATGGACACCACGAAGCCCGTCGGGGTGGATGCCGCCGCCGAACGCCTTGAGACGCAGGTCTCCCGGCTGATGGAGCGCTGTTCGGCCCTGCACGAGGAAAACCGGCTGCTCCATGAGCAGCTCCGCCAGCTGCGCGCAGACCGTTCCGCCGCCAAGGAACGCACCGAACAGGCCCGGCACCGCGTCGAGGGCATGATCGCCCGCCTGCGCACCATGGAGCACCCCGAATGAACCGTCCCGCAGAGCCCGTCCGCGTCAACATCCTGGGCAAGGAGTACCAGATCGCCTGCCCGCCCGAGGAACGCGCCGATCTCTACGCCTCGGCCAACCTGCTCGACGAGCGCATGCGTACCGTTCGCGATGCCGGGCGGGTGGTCGGCGTCGACCGCATCGCGGTGATGGTGGCCCTGAACCTCGCGCACGAGATGCTGGTGTGCAGCCGCGACCTCGAACGTCTGCAGGTGCGAACCCCCGATCGCCTCCAGGCACTGGCGGACGCGGTTGAAAAAAAGTTGGGGGAAACTGCACGCGACGGCACGAATGGCCCATAATATGAGTTCGGGCGTGCGTCTGCGGCGTTCGTGAGTGGCTGGGTGGTACCCTTGAGCCTAATCGTCAACCACGGGACTGGAGCACTTTCGGGTGGTTGAGCATGTCCGCTCCGTGCGGAAAGCCTGTAAACCCGAAGCCTCGTCCCACCTGAACCGCTGGTTCAAGGTCGAAAGCCGCCACGGCGCGCGCGGTGCACGCCCACTTTTCTGATGTCCGAACACCTACCCTTCGCACCAGCCGAGGCGCCGCTTGCGACGCGTCTTCGCCTGCGCCGGACGCGTGCCCGCCTCTCCAATGCGACACTCCGGGAGAACTCGGCCGCCATCTCCGCGCACGCGCTGCGCTGCCTGCGCATCCTCGGCCCGCGGACCCTCGCCGGCTACTTCGGAATCCGCGGCGAGATCGACCTGACCGGACTGCTGGCGCGCCAGGCGGAGGCGGGGGTCCGTGTCGCCATGCCGGTGCTCGAGCGGCATCGCCCGGGCCGCATGCACTTCCGGGCCTGGTCTCCCGAGGACCGTCTCTGCCACAACGACTTCGGCATTCCTGAGCCCTGCCCGGACGCACCGCGCATCTGGCGCCGCGAACTCGACGTGGTGCTGCTGCCGCTGGTGGCCTTCGATCCCAACGGGCACCGCCTCGGCATGGGCGGCGGCTACTACGACCGCTACTTCGCGCGCCGCCGACTCGGCGCGGCACGCCCGCGTTTGGTCGGCGTCGCCCACGCCTTCCAGCAGGTCCCGCGACTGGAACGCCAGGCCTGGGACGTGCCGCTGGACGGCGTGATCACCGAACGCGGATGGTCCTGGTTCCGGCGCGCACCAGAATGAACGGTGGGGCTGGTGGACCATGCGGCATTTCTACCCCGCCCGGCACGGATTTCAGCCCGGCCGGGGCCGCTTTCTGGTACAACGGCGCTGCCGCAGCCCGCGCCGCCCCACAAGCCCGCAAGGAATCCTGATGGCTTACTGGTTGATGAAATCGGAACCCGATGTCTTCGGCATCGACGACCTCGAACGCGTCGGCGTGGAACCCTGGGAAGGGGTGCGCAACTACCAGGCGCGGAACATGATGCGTGACGAAATGAAGAAGGGGGATCTCGCCTTCTTCTACCACTCCAACACCAAGGTACCGGGCATTGTCGGCATCCTGCGCATCCACCGCGAGGGATATCCGGACGACGCGGCCTTCGACCCCGAACACACGTACTACGACCCCAAGAGCGACCCGGACAACCCCCGCTGGTACCGCGTCGATGTCGCCTTCGAGGAGAAGTTCGACGAGGTGATTCCGCTGCCCTGGCTGAAGCAGCAACCGGAGCTGGAAGACTGCCCGCTGGTACGGCGCGGCAACCGCCTGTCGATCATGCCGATCACCGAGGCGCAGTGGGACTTCATCCTCGACCACGCCCGCCGCCCCCGGCCATGATCACCCTCCCCGCAAGAACGCCCGCCCTGGAAGCAGCCCCCCGCTGCCTGCGGCGTGGTCACCGGCCACACTGAGGCACTCGCAGAATCGCATGTACACCCTCTACCACTTCGCCCACGACCCCGTGGCCCAGCGCCTGCGACTGGCCTTCGGTGCGAAACGCATCGCGCTGGATCTCGATACGGTCGGCTGGTTCGACGACGAGACCTTCTTCGACCTCGGCATCGCCCGGCAATCGCCGGTGCTGCGTCTGCCGGACGGCACGCTGCACACCGACAGCGTCGGCGTGCTCGCGGAGATCGACTCGCTGCTGCCCGGCGAGCCGCCCCTGCGCAGCGGCGTGATCGACGACGCGGCCTGGGCCGCGCTGCTGGACTGGCGGACGAAGGTCGATGCCGTGCTGGAGCGCCTGTACGCGCCGCTCGCGCCCGGTTTCCATGGCATCGGCGACGACACCGAGGCGCTGGAAGACTTCAAGGCCGGCGTGCAGCACCGCTTCGGAATGACGCTCGAGGAACTCGCGAACGATCGCTACGACGGCTTCAATCAGTTCAGTCGCCTCTCGCGCCTCCCGGAGCTGTCCCGGCACCTCGCCCGCGAGCGCTTCTACGTCGGCCGCCTCAGCATCGCCGACTGTCTCATCGCCGCCGACCTGTACCCGCTGCAGATGCACGACGGCATCAACCTGCCGGTGGACATGCTCTACTACCTCCGGCGCGTCGAAGAGGCCTGCGACGTCGACCTCAACCGCGACTGGTTGGCGAAGTGACCACCGCAACCGGGACACCCGCGACCCATGCAAACCCCCTCCCCCGCCTGCGGGGACAAATCCGCCGGGAGCGGATTTCGAACCGCCGCAGGCGGGCCCGAAGGGCGAAGGGCAGGAGGCCCGGCGTAACGGCTGGGGAGGGGGCCAGCCCCCAACAGATGACCCACAAGGAGAAGACCAAGCCATGACCCTGGAACAACTGCTGACCTACCTCGACGATCACATGGAGCAGGACTTCCTCGACGGCGACGCCGCCGAGACCCTGAGCAAGGCCCGCGACGGCAGCCACCGTGACCCGATCGTCGCGGAGATCCTCGCAGCCCTGATGGATGGCGCCGGCGCCGACGCCCCCGGCACCGAACTCGACCGGGCCGTCGCGGTCAAGGCCATCGGCCCCCTGCGCCTGAAATACATGAAGGACGACGCGCCGGTCGAGGCCTTTCGCCTCGTGCAGAAGACCATCGTCACCATCGACGCCGCCTACAACGAAGAGGCGCTGGCCAGCAGGTCGTCCTGACCCCGCTCACGGATCGCCCGATCGCCGAGAGGGCTCGCCTCCCACAAAGGCCAGGCCCAGCACCGTAGGAGGCCAGCCCCCTGGGCGACATGCCCCGGCGCCGAATCGCCGAG
>RECA01000213.1 GCA_007692435.1 Thioalkalivibrio sp. | reverse complement strand
AATACCGGCCTGTCACGCCGGGGGTCGCGGGTTCGAGTCCCGTCCGCTCCGCCACCTCATACGCAAGGGCACCCTCCGGGGTGCCTTTTTGCTGGCCGGGCATCGGCCTTCCAGGATGCCCAGGCCCCGGCTTCATCTGAGGTTCAGAATTCATGGCCTATCCTGAGGTCCAATCAAGTCATGGTCCGGCGTAAGGCCACGAAGCTGCAACGAGGTGACGACATGAATGTGATCAAGGCAGGCGCGGTGGCGGTTCTGGCACTGAGCCTTGGGGCCTGTGCGACCCCGCCGACCCAGGAGCAGACGGGCGCCGCGATCGGCGGCGTACTCGGCGGTTTGCTCGGCACCCAGGTGGGTGGCGGCAGGGGCCAGACCGCGGCGATCATCGCGGGGACCCTGGCGGGCGCCACGATCGGTGGTGCGGTCGGCCGCAACATGGACGAGACCGACCGGCGTCAGGTGCAGCGCACGCTCGAGACCGCACCGGACAACCGCACCGTCGCCTGGAACAACCCCAACACCGGGGTCCAGTACCAGACCACGCCCACGCGGACCTTCCAGTCTTCGGGGCAGGATTGCCGCGAATACCAGATCCACGGCGAGATCGACGGGCAGCCGGAGACCATCGTCGGCACGGCCTGCCGCGACGCGCAGGGCCGCTGGGTCAACCAGTAACCACCGGGCCGCGGCGCGTGGGGGCATTGCCGGGCCGTCCACGCCACCGGTCTGCGGCGCATCCCGCGCGCCGCCGCCGGGGGGGCGGGCCTTGCGACTCCCGGCCCTTGCCGGCCAACGCGGCGCAGGGGCTTGGTCGCGGGGACCGGCGACTCGGCCCATGAGGGAATTCCGCCTGCGGCTGTCGATCTCCCCCGCCGAACTGCTGCTCTACTACCGCGGGGAGGCCAGCGTAGTGGTGGCAACCGCCCGGGACGGTACCAGCGTCCAGATGCCGGCGCGCCTGCTGCGGCCGCACGTGGCCACAACGGGTGTCAGCGGAGAGTTCCTGCTGCGATGCGACGAGCGCAACCGCTTCCTGAGCCTGGAGCGTATCGGCGACTGACGCGGGCGCTTCAGGCGTCCCAGGGCAGGCGCGCGAGATCGGCCCGGGTGTAGAAGTGCTCGTGCCGCATGAAGCCGGCGACGATCCCATCCTTCAGTTCGGTGATGCGCCCGGTCTCGTCGCGTTCGATCACCCAGTGATCCGGCAGGTTCTCCAGCAGGTGCACCGAGGCCAGCTTGCCGTCCTCGTTCACGGACAGGTGCACCTCCTGGGTCTCGAGGTCCCGGAAGGCCGGCAGGAAACCCAGCAGCGCGGCGCCCGCCGTCATTTCGGGGATCTCGTGATACGCGGGAAGGGTCGAGACGGCGGCGGGCAGTTCGCGTTCTTCCATGGTTCCTCTCCATGTCGGCTGGGCTGTCTGGGCTATGGGGGGCTTGGCGGCGAGGTCCCGGCAAACTTGAGTTGCCGAACGGGGCAGACGGGTCACCGGCCTCCGGCAGCCCGGCCCTCCCGGTGCAGGCCGACGCGGCAAGGTCTTGCCGCCGGCGACGGAACGGCGGGGCACGAAGCTGCCGCAAGGGCCCCATGGAGTGCGGCGGCCTGCCGCCGCTTTCAAACGCGGACGCTTGCTTCCGCGGCAGGAGGCGAGCCTCCTGCAAGGCAAAGCGGGAGCAAGCTCCCGCACTCCATGGCGTTCATGCCGCCCCACGGGCGTCAAGACTTCGTTGCCGCAGCGGGGATGCCCGGTCCGAAGTGGCGGGATCTTGCCGCCTCGGGGCCGTCTGGTTGGGGCACGATGACGCAAGCTACTGAATTCCCGGTTTTTAATAATTGGCACGCGCGTTGCTTCTGATTCGGCAGACTCGCTATGAGGTGATGTGCCATGGCCCTTTCCTTCGACAAGGCCCTCGGAATACACGCGGATGCCCTGCAGGTGCGTTCGCGCCGGCTGGAATTGCTGGCGTCGAACCTCGCGAATGCGGATACCCCCCACTACAAGGCGCGGGACATCGACTTCCGGGCCGCGCTGGGACACGCGCAGCAGGGCGAGACGGTGGCGATGCGCCGTACGCACAGCGGGCACGTGGCCGCTGGCGGGGCCGCGGGCCAGGCCGTTGAACCCCAGTACCGCGTGCCCAGTCAGCCGTCGCTGGACGGCAATACCGTGGATACCCAGCTGGAGCAGGCCGCCTTCTCCGAGAACGCGGTCCAGTATCAGGCCAGCCTGGATTTTCTCAACACCCGCTTTCAGGGTCTGCGGACCGCGCTGCGGGGGGAGTAAGCGCACATGAGTAACCTCTTCAAGCTCTTCGAGATATCCGGCTCGGCGCTCAGTGCCCAGTCGGTCCGGCTGAACACGGTGGCCAGCAACATGGCCAATGCCCAGGTCGTGAGCGGCAGCCCGGAAGAGGCCTACCGGGCCCGGCACCCGGTCTTCCAGTCGGTGCTGCAGGACATCGGGGCGGACAGCGGCACCGCCTCCGTGCAGGTCGCCGGCCTCCTTGAGAGCCAGGCCGAGCCCCGGGCGGAATACGCGCCTCACCACCCGCTCGCCGACGAGCAGGGCTACGTGTACAAGCCGAACGTGAACGTGGTGGAGGAGATGGCCGACATGATCTCCGCATCGCGCTCCTACCAGAACAACGTCGAGGTGATGAACACCACCCGGCAACTGCTGCTGCGCACGCTGCAGCTCGGGCAGCAATAGTGAGGGGGGTGAGTGATGAGCGCGATTGACACCGATCTTCTGGCCAACCTGGGGCTCACCCGGGAGCCGTCTTCGCAGGAGAAGGACAAGGACCGGCTCGGCCAGGGCGATTTCCTGAAGCTGATGACCACGCAGCTGGAGAACCAGGATCCCTTCGACCCGATGGAGAGCGGCGAATTCCTCGGGCAGCTGGCCCAGTTCGGCACGGTCTCGGGCATCGAGGACCTGCAGAAGTCGTTCAAGGACCTGACCGGGTCGATCTACTCCGGACAGGCCCTGCAGGCGGCCGGACTGGTCGATCGCGAGGTGATGGTCCCGGTGGACATGTCGATCGTGGATCCGGCGCAGGGCCAGTGGGGCGCGGCCGAGCTGCCGTCCTCCACCGGCGAACTGGTGGTCGGCGTCTACGACCACTCCGGTGCGCTCGTCCGCCGCATGCCGCTGGGGCCGCAGGAGGCGGGACTGGCCGAGTTCCGGTGGGACGGCCGCGACGAGTCCGGCGAGATCGCGCCTCCGGGCATCTACGAGTTCCGCGCCGAGGCCCAAGGTGCAGGCCGCACCGAGTCCCTGGAGATGTTCCTCGCCGCGAGGGTCGAGAGCGTCTCCCTGGGCAACCGGGACGGCTCGCTGACGCTCAAGGTCGAGGGCCTGGGCGAGATCGACTTTTCCAAGGTACGACGTATCGGCTGACGGGGTCCGCGGGACCTCCGTTCCATCGCGCATTGCACAGGAGATAGCACATGTCATTTCGCACAGCACTGAGCGGCCTGAACGCCGCGTCCGCGGACCTTCGCACCACCGGCAACAACATCGCCAACTCGGGCACGGTGGGCTTCAAGGAATCCCGGGCCGAGTTCGCCGATGTCTTCGCGGTATCCCAGGGCGGCGTCAGCAAGACCGCGATCGGCTCCGGCGTCCGCCTGTCGGCGGTGAACCAGCAGTTCACCCAGGGGAACATCGATTTCACCGGCAAGAACCTGGACATGGCGATCAGCGGGGACGGGTTCTTCATCCTCAACGACGGCGGGGCGCCGGTCTACTCACGCGCCGGCAACTTCGAGGTGGACCGCAACGGCACCGTGGTGAACAACCAGGGGCACAGCCTGCAGGTCTATCCCCGCCAGGGCGAGTCCCGGGACAGCTTCGACCTCTCCACCACGCAAGACCTCAGGCTCGGCACCTCCGAGGCGCCGCCCCGCGCGACGGAACGGGTCGAGACCCGCTTCAACCTGCCGTCGGGAGCCGAAGTCCCGGACAGCGATTTCGCCATCGACGATCCCGCGAGCTTCAACCACTCGACGACGGTGACCGTGTACGACTCGCTGGGCCAGTCGCACGACGCGACGCTGTATCTCCAGGCTGCCGAGCGGGGAGATGATCCCGAGATTGGCGGCAGGTGGAACGCCTATCTGGCGATCAACGGAGAGGTGCTGCCGGACGACGACGGCGATCCTCTCGCGCAGGAACTGGTATTCGGACGGGATGGAAAGATTGCCAATGGCTCCGAGCTCAGCTTCGGCTCATTCGATCCCGCGAACGGAGCGGACGAACTCGACATCAGCTTCGACATGGACGAGGCCACGCAGTACGGCGGCTCCTTCAGCGTGACCAGCCTCAGCCAGGACGGCTTCAGCACCGGCAGCCTGAGCGGCGTCGACATCGACTCCAGCGGCGTCGTCTTCGCCCGCTTCACCAACGGGCAGGCACAGTCGCTCGGCAAGGTCGCGCTGGCCAACTTCGCCAACCCGCAGGGCCTGCAGCAGCTGGGCGACAACGTCTGGGGCGAGACCTTCGCGGCGGGCGAGCGGCTCCGCGGGGAAGCGGGCGAGGGCGGCCTCGGCATGATCCAGTCGGGCGGCCTCGAAGGCTCCAACGTGGACATCGCGCAGCAACTGGTGAACCTGATCACCGCGCAGCGCAACTTCCAGGCCAATGCCCAGGTGATCTCAACCGCCGACACCATCACCCAGACGATCATCAACATCCGCTAGTCGGGGTAGCCGATCATGGACCGCATGCTCTATGTCGCGATGTCCGGGGCCAGGGAGACGTCCCTGGCCCAGGCGCGCAACTCGCACAACCTGGCCAACGCCAGCACCACCGGCTTCAAGGCCTCGCTGGACGCGTTTTCCAGCCGGCACGTGACCGGTCCGGTGCACGAGACCCGCACCTACGCGGTGACCGAGGACATGCGCGTGGACCTGAGCCCCGGGCCGCTGCAGGCGACCGGGCGCGACCTCGACGTGGCGATCCAGGACCGCGGCTGGATCGCGGTGCAGGCGCCGGACGGCAGCGAGGCCTACACCCGCGCCGGGGACCTGCGCGTGGACTCGATGGGCCAGCTCACCACGGGCACCGGGCTGCCGGTGCTCGGAGACGGCGGCCCGGTCGCGATTCCGCCCTTCGAGACCCTGGAGATCGGCTCGGACGGAACCATCAGCATCCAGCCGCTCGGGCAGGAGGCGAACACCCTGGCCCGCGTGGACCGCATCCGGCTGGTCAACCCGGACCCGGCCGAGCTGGTCCGCGGCACGGACGGCCTGATCCGTCATGCCGAGGGCCTCGAGCCGCCACCGGATGCCGAGGTGAACCTGGTCAGCGGCATGCTGGAGGCCAGCAACGTGAACACGGTCGACGCGATGGTGCGGATGATCGACCTGGCCCGGCATTTCGAGATGCAGGTGAAGATGATGAAGACCGCGGAGGACAACGACGAGGCCTCGGCGGGCCTGCTGCGCCTGAGCTGACGACGCCGGCATAACGAAGTAACGACAAGGGGACGTACCTATGAACAAGGCCCTGTGGATTGCCAAGACCGGACTCGATGCGCAGCAGACGCGCATGTCCGTGATCTCGAACAACCTGGCCAACGTGAACACCACCGGTTTCAAGAAGGACCGTGCGGTGTTCCAGGACCTGATCTACCAGACGGTCCGCCAGGCGGGCGCGCAGACGGCCCAGAACACCGAGCTGCCATCCGGCCTGATGCTCGGCACCGGGGTGCGTACGGTGGCCACCGAGAAGACCTTCACCCAGGGCAACATGACACAGACCGACAACGCGCTGGACGTCGCCATCGAGGGCCGCGGCTTCTTCGAGGTCCTGCTGCCGGACGGCAACCTCGGCTACACCCGCGACGGCAGCTTCCAGATGAACAGCGAGGGACAGATGGTCACGGCCGCCGGCCACGAGGTGCTGCCGGGCATCGTGCTCCCGGAGGGCGCATCGAGCGTCACCGTGGGGGAGGACGGGACCGTCAGCGCGCTGGTGCCGGGCAACTCGGCCCCGGTCGAGGTCGGGGCGCTGCAGCTCGCCGATTTCATCAACCCGGCGGGATTGCAGCCGATCGGCCAGAACCTGTTCATCGAGACCGCGGCGAGCGGGGCGCCCCAGACCGGAACCCCCGGGTTCGACGGGCGCGGCCGGCTGGTGCAGGGCTTCCTCGAAGGCTCCAACGTGAACACGGTCGAGGAGCTGGTGAACATGATCGAGACCCAGCGGGCCTACGAGATGAATTCCAAGGCGATCTCCAGCGCCGACCAGATGCTGCAGTACGTGAACAACAACCTCGGCCGATAGGCGGAGGACCAGGAGCATGCCGCGATGAGGGGTCCAATGGGAACCAACGCACGATTGCTGGTGGCGCTGCTGCTGCCGTTGCTGCTCGGCGCCTGCGCCGGCGGACCGCACTCGGTGGTGCGCGGCGACGACCCGGACTTCAAGCCCGTGGCGCCCGCGGCACCGGTGCCGCCGGAGCACAACAACGGCGCGATCTTCCAGGTGAGTCAGCGCGGCGGACTCTTCGACGACGACAAGGCCCGGCAGGTCGGGGACATCCTCACCGTGCGCCTCGTCGAGCGTACCCAGGCCCGCAAGTCGGCGAACACCAGCACCAGCAAGGACAGCAGCATCGAGTTGCCCGCACCGACGCTGCTCGGGGGCGACGTGACGGTGAACGGCCGCCCGATCCTCGAGAACCGCGTCGAGGGCTCGCGCAGTTTCGGCGGCCAGGGCGACAGCGCGCAGAGCAACCAGCTGGACGGAAAGATCACGGTGACCGTGGCGGACGTGCTGGCCAACGGCAATCTGGTGATCCGGGGCGAGAAGTGGATCCGGATCAACCAGGGCGAGGAATACATCCGGCTGCGGGGCGTGGTGCGACCGGTCGACATCCGCGCCGACAACACCGTGCTGTCCACCCAGATCGCCGACGTCCAGGTGGCCTACGGCGGCAGCGGCACCCTCGCCGACAGCAATCAGCCCGGCTGGCTGACGCGTTTCTTCAGCAGCCCCCTCTGGCCCTTCTGAGGAGTCCAAAACGATGCCCTTCCACCGCATGATCAACAGGCTCCCGATCGCGCTGTTCTCGCTGGCGGCCGTGCTGCTGCTCGCGCCGGTCTCCGCGGCACAGCCGCAGGGCCTCGAACGCGTGAAGGACCTCGCCTCCATCGGTGGCGTGCGCAACAACCAGCTGGTCGGATACGGCCTCGTGGTGGGCCTCGACGGCACCGGAGACCGCACCACCCAGGCGCCGTTCACCGTGCAGAGCCTGAAGAACATGCTCGGCCGCCTCGGCGTGACGGTGCCGCCGGACGTGAGTCCGCAGCTGCGCAACGTCGCCGCGGTGATGATCCACGCGGACCTGCCGCCCTTCGCGAAGCCGGGGCAGACCATCGACATCACCGTGTCCTCGATCGGCAACGCGGGCAGCCTGCGCGGCGGCAGCCTGCTGATGACCCCGCTGAAGGGCGCGGACGGCCAGACCTACGCGATGGCGCAGGGCAACCTGGTGGTCGGCGGACTGGGCGCCGAGGGCCGGGACGGTTCGCGCATCACCGTGAACGTGCCCAGCGTGGGCCGCATACCGAACGGCGCCACGGTGGAGCGCGAGGTCGTCAGCGCCTTCGCCCAGGGCGACAGCGTCACGCTGAACCTGCACCGTTCCGACTTCACGACCGCCAACCGGGTCTCGGATGCGATCAACGACGCCCTTGGCGGCGGCACCGCCCGGGCACTGGACGGGTCCAGCGTGCGCGTCCGCGCGCCGATCGACCCCGGCCAGCGGGTCGCCTTCGTGTCGGTGCTGGAGAACATCCGGGTCCAGCCGGGCGAGGCGCCGGCGCAGGTGATCGTGAACTCGCGCACCGGCACGGTGGTGATCGGCAGCAACGTCACGGTTACCGCCGCGGCGGTCAGCCACGGCAGCCTGACCGTGACCATCACCGAGGCGCTGGACGTCAGCCAGCCGGCTCCGCTGGCGCCGGGCGAGACCGTGGTGACGCCGCGCACCGACATCGAGGTCCTCGAGGAGGCGAACCCGATGTTCCTGTTCGGGCCCGGGGTGACCCTCGACGAGATCGTGCGCGCGGTGAACCGCGTGGGCGCGGCGCCCGGCGACCTGGTGGCCATTCTCGAGGCCCTGCGCGAGGCCGGCGCGCTGCGGGCCCAGCTGATCGTGATCTGACGGCCCGCGGAATCCCGAGCGAGGACCCAGCGATGAGCGCCAACCTCTCCGCCGCCGGCACCTACACGGACTTCCAGGGCCTGGCCGACCTGCGGCGCATGGCCCGCGAGGAGTCGCCGGAGGCGGCCGATGCGGCGGCGCGGCAGTTCGAGGCCCTGTTCATCCAGATGATGCTGAAGAGCATGCGTGACGCGATGCCCGTGGACAGCGGTCTCGACGGCGACGGGGTGCAGTTCTATCGCGAGATGTTCGATCAGCAGATCGCGCTGGAGATGTCGCAGGGCGAGGGCATCGGTCTGCGCGAGTCCCTGTTGCGGGACCTCGCGCCGGGCGCGCGGGAGACCGGCGCCGCGCAGGAGCTGCGCATGCCCGAGCGGCGGGTGCCGGCACGGGCGGCGTGGCCGGCCGAGGCGGCGGTCCGCAATGCCCCGGTGCCGGACACCGAGGGCGCAACCCCGAGTGCGGCCGCGGCCCGTTCCTGGCGTCCGGAGTCGCCCGAGGCCTTCGTGCGGGAGCTGCGGCCGCACGCGGAGCGCGCCGGGGCCGCACTCGGGGTTGCGCCCGAGGTGCTGCTGGCGCAGTCGGCGCTGGAGACCGGATGGGGACGGCACGTGATGGCGCACGCCGACGGAGCCAGCAGTCACAACCTCTTCGGGATCAAGGCCGACGCCCGCTGGACGGGCCCGCGCGTGCACGTGAACACGCTTGAATACGTGAACGGGGTGCCGGAACAGGAACGCGCGGCCTTCCGCGCCTACGACAGCCCCGAGGAGAGCTTCGCGGACTACGTGGACTTCCTGCAGGGCAACCCGCGCTACCGCGGCGCACTGGCCCGGGCCGGCGATGCGGAGGGCTACCTGCGGGGTCTGCAGTCGGCCGGCTACGCGACCGACCCGGCCTACGCGGACAAGATCCTGGACATCCTGGGACGGGGCACCCTGCCGCAGGCCCTTGGACTCAAGCCGGACGCGTCCGGGCCGACAAGTGGATGATGAGGAGCACGGTATGAACAGCCTGAGGATCTTCAGCCGGAACGGTCGGGAGCGCTGCGATGGGTAGCGACATCCTGAGCATCGGCACCTCCGGTCTGGCCGCGTTCCAGCGGGGCCTGTCGACGACCGGCCACAACATCGCCAATGCGGGCACCGAGGGCTACAGCCGCCAGCGCGTGGACCTGAACACGCGTGAGCCGCAGTTCGCGGGCAACGGCTATATCGGCAAGGGCGTCGAGGTTGGCGGGGTGAACCGCGTCTTCGACCAGTTCGTCGAGAATCAGCTGCGCACGGCGACCTCCGCGAGCGCGCAGTCTTCGGCATTCCACGACTACGCCAAGCGGGTCGATTCCCTGCTCGCGAACCCCGATTCCGGCCTCGCGGTGGGCCTGCAGCGCTTCTTTGCCGCCGCGCAGGACGTGGCGACCGATCCCACCTCCGTGCCGGCTCGCCAGGTGATGATCGCGGAGGCGGAGTCGCTGACCGGCCGCTTCGCCTCCCTCCACGAGCAACTGGATGGCCAGCGCACCCTGGTGAACGGCCAGATCGAGACCACCGTGAGCGAGATCAACGGGATCGCGGAGTCGCTGGCCGAGGTGAATGCCGGGATCGTTGCGGCCACCGGCCGCGGCGGTGGCGCTGCGCCGAACGATCTGCTCGACCAGCGCGACCGGCTGGTGCGCGAGCTGGCGGAACAGGTGAACGTGACCACCGTGCCCCAGGACGACGGGGCGCTCAACGTCTTCGTCGGCAATGGCCAGAGCCTCGTGATCGGGAGCAAGGCCTCCGAACTCGTTGCCCAGCCGCTGGGCGAGGACCCGCTGCAGGTCGGTGTCGGCCTGGCCGGTTCCGGCGGCGCGGTGACGGACATCGGCCGCTTCCTGACCGGCGGTCGTCTCGGCGCGCTGCTGGAGGTCCGCGGTTCCCTGCTGGACCGGACGCAGAACGACCTCGGGCTGATCGCCCAGGGGCTGGCGCGGGAGTTCAACGCACAGCACGCAGAGGGGCGGGACCTGAATGGGGAAAGGGGTGGCGACTTCTTTCGCGCGCCCGAGGTGGAGGTCCGGGGCAGCGGGTCCGGCTCGCCGCCCGGAGTGACCATCGAGGACGTCCGCAAGCTCGCCGCGGATGACTACCGGCTGCGCTTCAACGGCGACCAGTGGGAACTGCGGAGTGCCTCCGGCAACCGGCTGGTCGGCGAATCGGATCCCGGTGATGCACTGGTGGCGGCGGGTCTGAACATCGATACCAGCGACCTGGACCAGGGCGAGAGCTTCCTGATCCGGCCCACCCGCAACGCCGCGGCACAGCTCGGCACCGTGATTCAAGGTGCCCGCAGCATCGCCGCTGCGGAATGGAACGGGGACGCGGCCGACGGCGACAGCGCGATTCCCGTCGGCGACAACAGCAATGCGCTCAAACTCGCCGGTCTGCAGGACGCCCGCTTCCTGTCGGACGGGACTGTCTCCCTCGAGGGTTCCTACAACGCGATGATCGGCGAGGTGGGAACCCGGACCCGGCAGGCCGAGGTCTCCGCGCAGGCACAGTCGCGGCTGCTCGAGGAGGCCCGGAACCAGCGCGAATCGGTCTCCGGCGTGAACCTGGACGAGGAGGCGGCCAACCTGCTGCGCTACCAGCAGGCCTACCAGGCGGCTGCCCAGGTGATCGCCGTGAGCGGCACCCTCTTTGACACACTGCTCGGCGCGGTGAGGCGGTAACGGCGATGCGCGTATCCACCACCCAGGTCTTCCAGAACGGGGTTGACTCCATCCAGCGCAGCCAGAAGGACCTCTCGCGCACGCAGATGCAGCTCGGATCCGGCGAGCGGATCCTGACCCCGTCCGACGACCCCAGTGGCGCGGTCCAGTCGCTGCAGCTGACCGGCGCGATCGAGAAGCTCGAGCAGTACGAACGCAACAGCCTGTCGCTGCAGCAGCGGCTGCGCAGCAGCGAGACCGTGGTGAGCTCTGTGGTGGACGGGCTGCAGCGCGTGCGCGAGCTGGTGGTGCAGGGCAACAACGGCAGCCAGACCAACGAGACCCGCGCAATGATCGCCGGGGAGATCCGCCAGGCACGGGACGAACTCGTCCAGCTCGCGAACAGCCAGGATGCGAACGGCGAGTACCTGTTCGCCGGGCTGAGCTCCTGGACCCAACCCTTCGAGGTCGACGGGGAAGGCAAGGTGGATTACCAGGGCGACGATGGCCAGCGCTCGGTACAGATCAGCCCGGCGCGCACCGTGCCCCTCGGCGACTCCGGCGAGCGGGTCTTCGTGGACATCCCGAACGGCGAGGGGGACCCGCAGCCGTTGTTCGAGACCTACGCGAAGATCGTCGAGGCCCTGGAGACCCCCGTTCCAGACCAGCAGGGCAGCGAGGACCTGAACGCGGCGATGGCAAGTGGTCTCGGGGACCTCGACCGGGCCCTCGGGCACCTGCTGGAGGTCCGTACCGACCTCGGCGGGCGCATGAACACCGTGGAGACCCAGAGCCGGGTCAACGAGGACCAGTTGCTGCAGGTCCGGACCGCGCGCTCCGAGATACGCGACCTCGACTACGCCGAGGCCATCAGCCGCTTCAACCTGCAGCAGACCGCACTGCAGGCGGCACAGCAGACCTTCGTGCAGGTGCAGCGGCTCTCTCTGTTCAACTTCCTGTAGCAGGATCGGCAGGGTCGCTCAGGTGGCACGTGGATTGCATCTAGCTCCAGTGGGGACCGGTCACGCCAGAAATCCGACGGGCGCGGACCGGTCACCCGCATCGAGGTGAACCGGAGACGGCCCGATGGGGTATCGGCGCAAATGCAATCAAAGGACCGGGTGGCTGCTGGCGGCACTCCTGCTGCTGGCCGGCAGTGGTGCCGCGGCCCACGAGCCGCAGCGGAACATCCTGGCGGAGGCCACGGCCTTCATGGAGGCGGCCGCCGCCGAGGCCCATGGCGCGGGCTTCGAGGTCTCGGTGAGTGCGGGTCGGCTCGACGATCGGCTGCGGCTGCGTGCCTGCGAGGAGGGGCTCGAGGCCTTCAACGCGCCGGGCACCCGCACCGCGGGCAACACCACGGTCGGCGTGCGCTGCCATGGCCCGGTGTCCTGGACGCTGTACGTGCCGGTTCAGATCGAGGTTCGCGGCGAGGTGGTCGTGCTCGGCCAGCCGCTGCCCCGTGGAAGCGTGCTGCAGCCCTCGCAGCTGCGGCTGGAGCGGCAGGACGTCGGCGGGCTCAGCAATGGCTACCTCGGCGATCTGGAAGAGGCGCGGGACATGGTGCTGCGCCGTGCACTGCAGGCCGGAACGGTGCTGACACCGCAGATGGTGGAGCCGCCGCGCCTGATCGAGCGCGGACAGCGCGTGCTGCTGGTGGCCGAGACGGGCACGGTGGCGGTTCGGGTCCAGGCGGAGGCGATGGGCAACGGTGCGCTGGGCGAACGGGTCCGGGTGCGCAACCTGTCGTCGCAGGAGATCGTCGAGGGGCGGGTACTGTCTCACGGGGTGGTGGGTGTTAGCATGTAGCCGGAAGCCTTGCGAAGGCAGGGTTGTGCTGTCGCCGGGTTTGCGCGCCAACGGTCATGCCCGTAGGCAAGGCACAGCAAAAAATGAAGCCAAGCCACGGAAAACACGGACATCACGGAACATGACGGGCATGCAAATTCTTTTCCGTGATTTCCGTGTCCTTCCGTGGCCGCTTTTTCAGGCTAAGGATTTGCGGATCACGGCCGATACAGGGGTCAGCAAAGGTCGGAGCATCGGCCCGAGGAATCGAAGATGACGATGGACATCAAGAACAACCTGACGCCAACCCACCCCCGCACGACCGGGGACGACCGCAGTGTCGCAGAGAATGCCGGGGTGCGCGGCGGCGGCCCCGAGGGCGGCAGGGACCCGGGTGGCAGCGGAGACCGCGTGACCCTGAGCAATACCGCCAACCAGCTGAACGATCTGGCCCGCAGCGCGAGCGAACAGCCGGCGGTCGACACCCAGCGCGTGGAGCAGATCCGGGATTCGATCAAGCAGGGCACCTACGAGATCAATGCCGAGCGGATCGCCGATCGCCTGATCGCGATGGAACGGGTCCGCTGATCCGATGGCCGACACCGGCGCAGAGGGTGACCGCCTGCACGAACTGCTGAACCGGGCGGTGCGCGAGGCCGTGCTGCTGGAGGCGGCGCTCGAGCGCGAGACCCGGGCCCTGTCCACCCGCGATGTGGACACCTTGCAGCAGGCGGTGACCGCCAAGCACCAGGCGGTGCAGGGCCTCGAGGCGGTGTCGCGGGAGCAGGCGGCCCTGCTGCAGACGGGCGGCTTTGCCGCGGACAGCCCGGGCATGGAGGCCTGTCTTCGGGCCTGGGACCTGGAAGGGCGTATCCGGCCCCTCTGGGGACGGCTCCAGGATTCGATGGAGCGCTGCCGACGCCACAACCAGATCAACGGCGGCCTGGTCCAGACCCAGCAGCACCAGGTCCAGCAGGCGCTGCACATCCTCCGCGGCGAAGACACGCGCACCGAGCTCTACGATCCCCGCGGCCGAACCGTGGCGAGCAGTGCGCCCCGCTCCATTTCACAGGCCTGAACGCCTGCCCTTCGGGCCCTCCCTCCGGGACCGGCCGGCCGGTCTGGCCCGTTTGCCCCGTTTGCTTGTTCGGCGGCCTCCGCACAGCGGGATTCCACCGGGCACGATCCCTTCCGCCTGCGCGGGATGATGCCGATGGGCCCGGCGGAACCCGCAGACTTCGGCCGATTCGAGAGCCGCCCCAATCGCGAGCTGATCACCGACCCGGTGCGCGTGCACCGGATGCTGCAGAACCTGTGGGAGCGGCGCGTGCTGCTGAGCGCGAAACCGGAGGGCGACGAGGACTGGTATTCCACCGCCATCCTGGACGTGAACCGGTCGGCGGGTGTCTTCGTGCTGGACGAACTGGCCCCGGATTCCGGACACCGGCGCGTGGCCATCGGCACCCGGCTGCGGGTGATGGGTGTGCTCGGCGGCGTGCCCACCCGCTTCAGCGCGGAGGTGGTGGACGTCGCGATGCAGGACGACATCGCCTTCTACCGCGTTGCGATGCCGCGCGAGGTCGAGTACCTGCAGCGCCGTGCCTTCTTCCGGGCCTACGTGCCACGCAGCCTCGAACTGCAGGCGCAGATGGCGCTGGAGGAAGAGGAGCTGGAGGTCACCGGCCGCCTGCTGGACGTCTCGCTCGGCGGCTTCGGGGTGCAGCTCGCCCCGGACTGCCCGCTGTCACCGCTGGACGTCGTCGACGTGCGCGCGCTGGACCTGCCCGAGGGGCCTGCGATCCGCTGCACGGCCGAGATCCGCTACATGCAGCAGGAACACGGCCACAAGTGGATTCGCGCCGGTGCCCGTTTCATCGACCTGGACAAGGTGGTGGAGCGCAGCCTGCTGCGCGCGATCTACTGCCTCGAACGCGAGCAGATCCGCAAGCGCCCACCCGACGACTAGCGTGAAAGA
>RECA01000013.1 GCA_007692435.1 Thioalkalivibrio sp. | reverse complement strand
GATCTCACACCAGTGAATGTCGTCTTGAGCGACACAGGCCCGGTTGTCATCGATAACGACGCGATCGCGATCGGTTTTGGTCGTGAATTCGACGTCTGGCACACTGCCGAGGCGGTATACGGACATCGTAACGGACGTGCCATGAGCCAGTATGTTCGAGCATACCAGGAGCGTTCCTTAGCGCCGGCGCTCCAGGCCGAAAAACCGCTATGGGACGACTTTCGCCGCCTGCGGCGGGTGATGAAGGCCATTGAGAAAGGACGTTTCTTCAAAGCCCGCTGGCTGGCCAGGCCGTTGGTCCGTGAATAAAACGCGCCGGACCCGTGGGGGTTTCCGGCATTGCGGCCGACCATGTCGGGTACCGTCGCCACGGAAGGGCTGATCAATAAGCGCTTCCGCGCTGTGTCGCAGCGGATGCTTCGGCGTGCTCTGCCATTCAGGTTTGTTCGGCCCGGTCCTGAAGAAACGCTTCCCAGCTTTCCTCGCTGAATACCGGTATGTCCGCCATATTGTGGCGAGTTCGCCGGGAGGCAGCGACCAGATCTTCAGCCGCCGGCGCTCGGATGCCAGCGCGACGGAACTGAGCGGGCCTCTGACGGGAATGAACAGGACGACTGGTGGGGAGCGGTCGGTGCAGGTCGGCGCGTCCGTCACCCCGTGGCCTCCCCCCGGCGCGGCAGCGCCAGGTACTGATCGGTTACCGTTCCGATCGCGAAGGGCCTCACTACCGAATCGTCGATGGCGGGCGGGTCATCCAGAGCGTCACGTATCCGGTCGGCGAGCGCCGCGGGGTCGTCGAGCGGGGCAAGATAGCGTGCCAGACGGCCGGCAAGGATGTCCGAGGGGCCGGATGGGCAGTCGGTGCTGACGACCGGGGTGCCGGTGGCCAGTGCCTCGACAATCACGCGTCCGAATCCCTCGAAGTCGGACGCCAGCACCAGCAGATCGGCCCGGGCCATCCACGCATAGGCATTCTCGTGGAAGCCTGGAAATACCACCGAGTCGGCAATGCCAAGCAGTTCTGCCTGCTGACGCAGCTGCCGGGTCTTGCGCCGCGACCCGGTGCCCAGCAGCACGAGCCGGTGTTCGATATCGAGCAGGGCCCAGGCTTCGAGCAGGCGGTCGATCCGCTTCTGCCGCTTGAAATGCCCGACATGCAGAACGAATGGGCGCAGGGTATCCGCATGGGACTGTGGTTCCGCGGCGGCGCGCCGGATCTCGCTCAGGTCGAATCCGTTGGGGATGGTCCTGATCGACGCCGGCCGGACGCCCACATCTACTTCGAGGTTATCGCCAACGCCCCTGGATACCGCCAGAAGGCGTTCCCCATCGTAAAGCTTCCGGATATGCCGCCGCCACCAGGGGCGCACGAGGGCGTGGCGGGTACGCCGGATCTGATCACCCAGCGGGTTGTGTATGCAGTGGTATACGCCCGGTGTGCCAGCCTGTTTGGTTACCTCGCTGGCATGAAGCAGGTTCGCGACAATCAGGTCGAACGGGGCATCCTGTTCCAGCTGGGCCAGCGTTTCCCGAAGACGTTGTATCAGGACGCTGTTGGGCGGCAACCGCTCCTCGTCCCGGGTCAGCGACACGCGGAGGATGCCCGGGTCCAGGGTGTATACGCATTCATCGCCGAGGGTGATGATGCAGACCTCGAATTCGCGTCGCACCATCTCGGTGGCCAGGGTTATCACTGAGCGTTCCGCTCCACCCCCGGTCAGCGAGTCGATGATGAAGGCGATCCGATTCACCCGCGTGCCCGGGGAGCGTTGTGCCGGATGTGGGGCGTGCTCAATCCAACTGCGCCGCCGTTTGGCGGCGCGATTCCCGCGATGCCGATGTAATGACTGGCCGGTATCTTCATGGTATTCGGCTGCACGAGGGCGCTGGGGACGCTGGATTCAGTCATGCGATGGACTCGGGGTGCTGGTAGCTCGCCCAGGGGCCGGGTGTCGGGGTGGCCTCGCGCTTGCGCGGCGGAATGCGGTAAGCCGCTCTTGACTCGGTCCGGGCGATGCCCCAGTTGGGAACCGGTGGCGCAGTTTGCCACGAAGCCCGGGGGATGGAAACGCGGACACCTGGATATGGCGAGTCCCGCCTCGCTGCTCGCGCGCGTTGCCGCCACCGCCCAGCCGTGTAGGCAGGCATGCTGTGGCATGATTGTGTTCTGTCCCAATGCCCGGGTGATGTGCGTGAGCCTCGACCCGGCCGGGGATCGTTGAACAGAGCAGCCATCCTGCTTTTCGGTAGACGCGCTGCAAATGCGATGGAGCGGCTTGCATCACGAACCACCACCTGCGGTGGTCACCTCTGAAAGCATGGCCGCGGGCGACAATGGTCCCGGAGGCAGGTTTGCAGAAGATCAAGTACAAGGGGCGCGAGATGGTCGCGACCGTGCCCCAGAACGAGGCTGAGCGGCTAGTGGATCATCTGGACCGCCAGGCATTCCGTGTCGTGTCGGTCTTCAAGGATGACAGGCGTACCTATATCGCCCGTATCGAGATCGATGGTTGCGACTGCATGTATAAGATCCCGCGTGGTCGGAATCGACGGCCATGGGAGCGAATCCTGACGCGACTGCGCGATGGCGAGGCGTTCCGGCATTTCCGGAGCATGGAGGAGCTGCGGGAGCTGGGGTTGTCCGGTCCGGAGCCGGTGCTTGCGATTCAGCAGCGTGTTGGCGGGATGGTGGTGGATGGCTGCCTGCTGTATCGCTATGTCGAGGGCGAAAGGGCGGACGGCCGCCACGCGGCCCTGATCACGCCACGGCTGTTGCAGTTGCATGGTCTTGGGTACCTGCGCAGGGATGCCCACGCCAAGAATTACCTGCTGCGCGGCAACGAGGTGGTATTCATCGACTTTCGCCTGCACCGCCCCTGGTTCTTCCGCCGCCTGCGTACCCGTATCGAGCTCTCGAAGTATCTGCGGACGATGCCCGACGGCTGGGATTACGTGCCGGACACGCTCCGGACTTCGTGGGGGATGCGGCTGGCCTGCCGCCTGGACCGGATGATTACCGGCATCAAGCGTGGCCGGCGCCGTCTGAAGGCCGCGGTATCCGGGGATCCGGAGGGGCGATGAAGTCGGTATGTATTCTGCGGCTGTCGGCGATCGGCGACGTGACGCATGTGGTGCCGGTGGTGCTG
>RECA01000036.1 GCA_007692435.1 Thioalkalivibrio sp. | reverse complement strand
CCGCTCACTCTTCGGGCGGCTCCTCCTCCGTCAGGCGACCCCAGGCCGCGGTGGCCTCGGACCAGGCCGTTTCCGCGGCTTCACGCGTGGCGGACCAGGCCTCGCCTGAGTAGTCCCGGGCCGCTTCCCAGGCCTCGCGGGCTTCTTCCTGGGCCTCTGCCGCGGCGTCCCGGGCGGCCTCTGCCGCCTCGCCGCCTTCCTCGCGTCCGATACGCCAGGCCTCCTCGGCCTGCTCCTGCGCCTCTTCCGAGAGTTCCTGTGCGCGATTCCAGAGTTCCTCCGCTTCGGCATCGTCCTCGGGCGCGGCGGCCTCTCCGTTGGGTGGCAGTGCGTCGTCCGGTGGCAGTTCACCCTCGCGCATGGCGTCCGGCATCGGGTCCTCGGCAGGCGGGGCCTCGGTCTCGGGTGGTGGCGTGGGACTGACCTGCGGTGGCGGCTCGACGTCTTCCGGAATCTCGGGTTCGGGCACTTCATCGTTGGGCTGGCAGCCCACAAGCAGGAGTCCCAGGGCGATTCCAAACAGCAGCTTGTAGCGCATGTTGTGTTCCTCCCGTTGGCAAACGGCCGGATTGGCCTGGTGGGTCATGCAGGAAGTTCGATATCGGATCGCTTCGCCAGACACGCCGGCGCTGCGTTGGGCCAGTTTGAAATAGCGTTCCTATTCCGGAACTCGCCCGCCTCGCCCCGACGTGTCTGGCTGTGCTCCATGGTGACCGAACCTTGAGCATGGCCCACTAGAGGTCATGATACGCGCCTTAAGCGAAGGGTAAACGGCCTGCCGGGAAGGCGCATCTTCGGGCCGGCTTCGGCGGGACGCGAAGTCGTTGGGCCCTGAGTCCGCCCCGGGCGGCGCTGCCGCAGCCCAGGGCCGGAGCACAATGATGGCGGACACTCACGCGCCCGGCGGGTGCCTGTCGGCCTGCTTCGGGCCTGACTCCGGGGCGGCCGGTTCAGGGTGCGTTTGCATGGGCCATTGCCCTGCCACTTCATCCGGGCGCCTGGCTTCTGCCATCATGGCCCCGGCGCGTCTGCGCGAAGCCGATCACCCCTTCCCCCTTGGGAGCACATGCGATGACTGAACCCCTGAACCCGAATCCGCGGCCCGTGGAGCCTGCAGCCCTGTCACTTGAAGGGAAGGAATACAGCCTGCCCGTGGTGGAGGGCAGTGAAGGCGAACGCGGGATCGACATCGGCCGGCTGCGCGCCGAAACCGGACACATCACGCTGGACACCGGTTACGGAAATACCGGTAGCTGCACCAGCGCAATCACCTTCATCGATGGCGATGCGGGCATCCTCCGGTACCGGGGGATCCCGATCGAGCAGTTCGTGGACAGCCCTACCTTCATCGAGGTCGCCTGGCTGCTGATCTTCGGGCATCTGCCGAGCGAGACCGAGTACCAGGACTTTTCCGAGGACCTGACGCGCTTTGCGCACATCGACGAGAGCATGAAGCACCAGTTCGAGGGCTTCCCGCGCTCGGCGCCGCCGATGGCGACGCTGTCGGCCATGATCAACGCCCTGTCCTGCTACCACCTGGATCTGCATGAACTGGAGGACGAGGCCGAGCTGCGGCACGCGGCGGCGCGCCTGATCAGCAAGATCCGGACGATTGCCGCCTATGCCTTCCGGCACTCGCGCGGGCTGCCGTACGTCTACCCGGATCCGGGCCTGCGCTACGTGCCCAACCTGCTGCACATGATGTTCTCCCAGCCCTACAGCCAGTACGTCTGTCCCATCCTGGTCCGGAAGGCCTTCAATCTCATCCTGATCCTGCACGCGGATCACGAGCAGAACTGCTCCACCTCGACGGTCCGCATGGTGGGCTCGAGCGGGGCGAACCTGTTTGCGTCCTGCGCCGCGGGGGTCTCTGCGCTTTGGGGACCGTTGCACGGCGGGGCCAACGTCGCGGTGCTGGACATGCTGGAGCAGATCCACCAGGGCAACGTCACGCCCGAGGAGTACGTGCGCCTCGCGAAGGACAAGGACAGCAACGTGCGGCTGATGGGCTTCGGCCATCGGGTGTACAAGAACTTCGATCCGCGCGCCCAGATGCTGCAGAAGGTGGCGGAGGAGCTGCTGCCGCAGATCTCGGCAGACGACCCGCTGCTGGATATCGCCCGCCGACTCGAGGAGATCGCGCTTTCGGATCCCTATTTCGTCGAGCGCAAGCTGTACCCGAATGTGGACTTCTACAGTGGCATCCTGCTGCGCGCGATGGGGATTCCGACGAACATGTTCACGGTGATCTTCGCGATCGGCCGGCTGCCCGGCTGGATCGCCCACTGGTGGGAACAGAGCCAGACGCCGGGTGGACGCATCGCCCGTCCGCGGCAGATCTACACCGGGAACGGCCTGACCGACTACCTCCCGATGGAACGCCGTCCCTGACGCTGACCCGTAGGCCGGTTTGACTGTCTCTCGGGCTTGCGGTGTCGAAGATCACCGGGTGCGGTTCTCCAGCACGAGGTAGGCACGGCAGGCGCGCCGCGAGCCAGGTGGCCCTCGAACGCCTGCACGCCGGATGGACTATGCTCCCGGGATGGCGAAGGGGCGGCACGTGGCCGAAGGGGGTCGCGCGCAATGGGGCCTCGGCCAGACTCCGGACGGTGCTTTGGAGCAGGGGTGATGGCATCAGCCAGTAACATGTCGAAGGGTGGGTTGGCCCGGATGGCCCGGTTGGCTGGTCTTGGAGTGGTGCTGGTCGGTGCGGCACTGGCCTTTGCGGGAATGGGGCTGTTCATGTACCAGATGGGCCGCGACATGAGCGCAATGACGGCGGCCGTGAGCCAGATGGGTCTGGACGTGTCATCCATGGCCGGAGACATGGAGTACATGGTCGACGACATGGACCTGATGGCGGACAGCATGGTGGATGGGCAGGCCAGCATCCTCGGTGACCTGGGTCGGGTCCGCGTGCGTACCGAACTGCTCGCCAGAGACATGCACGAGATCCAGATGGACATGCATGACATGACCATCAGCATCCGCGGGATGGCGATCGACATTCGGGGCATGGACGATTCGACCGGCCGCATGACCCGGGCGTCCGGCGCCATGTCGGACTCCATGGGCCGAATTTCGGTGGACATGAACCGGATGACCCGGCCGGAGAGCCTGGTGCCGATGATGCCCTTCCGTTGAAGGTCTCCAGCAGACCCGCAAGACACCAGCCCCATGACAGGTAGTCCCCACGGCTCCTGTCGTCGGGATCAAGGGTTGAGGCCTCTGGCGATGTGCGTGTTCAGTGACCGTTGCCGTTACCGGTGGCGGCCGTGGGCAGTGGGGTAAAGTTCAGCACCGCCTCGAACTCCTCGGGCGTGAACAGGGCGGCCACCAGGGGCAGGAATTCCTCGTCCTCGAGCCGCGTGTGATCCCGCAGGATCCGGGCGAAGGCGTCCAGCTCGTCCGCGGGGGTGTCCGCGTGAATGCCCGTGGCGATGGCCCTGAGCGCCCCGTGATCCTTTCCGAGCCGCATGCACAGGGCGAAATGGGCCTTGTCGCGTTTCAGCAGGGGGGCGAACATCGTCTGTTCTTCGTGCTGCAGGTGCGCCTCCAGTTCCTGCGCGTAGTAGTCGCTGACCAGTTGCACGGCCTCGGCGCGGCTGGCACTGCTTCCCTCGGCCGCCAGGGCGGCGATCCGCTCGGCGAGGACCAGCGCCTGTTCGTGTTCGCGGCGGAGCTTCTCAAGCTCGGGGCGATCGTCCGGCATGGGCTTCCTCCATCAAAACTGCGATGATAGCAACTCGGCCCGCTGCGGCGACTGCAGTCTCGGGATTTCCCGTGCACCTTCGGCACGATGTACCTCGTCAGACCCCCGCCAGCCTCCGGTTGCGCAATGGGCATTGCTGGTCCGGCCGTGCTGCATCGTTACCAAACCTTCCGCATGGCCCGCCAGCACCCCGCGTCGGTGGCATCTGTGACCCACATCAAGAAGTGGCAATGCCTCGGGGCAAAGAATGAATCCACACCCCATGGAGGGCTGAAGACATGCTGGATGTCAGCGACATCATGACACCAAGACAGAACCTGGTGGTCATGCGCCCCGAGTCGACCGTCGAGGAAGTCAGGCGCGCAATGGCCGCCAACAAGATCCGCCACCTGCCGGTGCTGGATGGGAACGGCGCCCTGGTCGGTCTCGTTTCCCAGACCGACGTGCTGGTGGCTGGCAACGGTGGGGCCCGAACGGTGCACGAGATCATGATTCGGGACCCGGAGACCGTCGATGAACGTGACAACGTCCGCCATGCCGCGCTGCTGATGGTCCGCCACAAGCGCAGCTGTCTGCCGGTGATTCGCGAGAAGGAGCTTCGCGGCATCGTGACCGACTCCGACTTCCTGGGGGTGGCGATCGCCCTGATGGAACAGTCCGAGGCGGTGGAGCCCGACGCCGACGACTTCGAGGGCCCCGACGAGCTTTAGCAGCGGCCGGCAGGGCACCCCCTGAGGGCGCCCCTGCGATCGGACTTGTCAACGCGCAAAGGCAAGACCTCGCCGGGTATTCCGCGGGCCCCTCGCAAGACCTGTGTTAGGGTATCAACGCGCCTCGACGGTTACGCCGGTCGCAAGGGCGTGTGCGTGTTTGGCAACAGAGGATGCCTCCAGCGTGATCCGTGCAGAGAACGTGACCAAGATCTTCGGGTCTGATCCCGAATCCGCCATCCCGCTGCTCGAAGAGAACAAGACCAAGGACGAGATCCGCGAACTGACCGGGCAGACGGTCGGCGTGAACAAGGCCAGCTTCGACATCCAGCAAGGCGAGGTCTTCGCGATCATGGGTCTGTCGGGATGCGGGAAGTCGACGCTGATCCGGTGCATCAACCGCATCATCGACCCGACCGCAGGCCACATCTTCTTCAAGCATCCGGAACGCGGGGAGGTGGACATCACGCAGCTCGACGAGGAGGCGCTGCGCACGCTGCGCAAGCAGAACATGAGCATGGTGTTCCAGCACTTCGCGCTGCTTCCGCACCGCACGGTGCTCTCCAACGTCGGATATGGAATGGAGATCCAGGGGCGCGGCCGACGGGACCGGCAGAAGGCGGCGCAGCGCGTGCTCGACATGGTCGGGCTCGGCCCGTGGGGCAGCAGCTATCCCTCCGAACTCTCCGGTGGCATGCAGCAGCGTGTCGGACTGGCGCGGGGGCTGGCGACCGATGCCGAGGTGCTGCTGATGGACGAGCCCTTTTCGGCGCTGGATCCGCTGATCAAGGTCGACATGCAGCAGGAGCTGACGCGGATCCAGCGGGAGCTGCACCGGACCATCCTGTTCATCACCCACGACCTCGACGAGGCGATGCGCATCGGCGACCACATCGCGATCATGGAGGACGGGAAGATCGTGCAGATCGGCAGCCCGGAGCAGATCCTGGTCAACCCGCGCACCGAGTACGTGGCCAAGTTCGTCGAGCACGCCGATCCCACGGGCGTGATCACCGCGAGTACCATCGCCCTGCCGCTGGACAGCGACAAGTTCGTGTCCGGGGGCGAGCGCGACGGAATCTCCTATCTTCACCGGCAGGATCTCCCGAACGTCCGCTATGGAATGGACCGGGAGGGGCGCCTGCATGATGTGCAGCTGGACGGACAGGATGTACCCGTGCGGCGTCTCGAAGAGGTCCTCGAGGACGAATCCGCGCGCCCGGCATCCTCGGAGCGGACCGGCCTGGCGCTCACCTGCGGCGAAGACGCGGTTCTGCGTCACATCCTGCGCAGCCGCCTCCATTCAACCCTGCCGGTGGTCGTGACCAACGGGGACGGACGCATCCGCGGTCTGATCGATGACCCCGAACTGATCAACGGCATCCTGGAAAAGCGCGGCCATATTCCCTGACGGCCGAGAACAGGGGCGGTCTTGCCGAACCCGCCGCCCGCACGATACCGCCGTTGGCATGCGGTACCGATCATTCAGCAGAACTGGGGCAGCAATCGCATGGGTGAACTGGTTGAATTCCTGCGTGTATTAATGACCGATCCCTTCGGGTTCATCGACCTGCCGGTACGCCAGGTCATCACGGACATCGTCAACTGGATCGTCGCCACATTCCGGGACTTCTCCCGAACCTACATCAGTCCGCCGGTGCGGGGGGTGATGAATGGCGTCCAGTGGGGCTTGAGTTCGGTGCCGCCGGGTGCCTTCATTCTGGCGACCTTCGTTCTAGGCTGGTGGGCGGCCTCGTGGCGGGTGGGCGTCTTCAGCGTCATCGCCTTCGCGCTGATCGGCTTCATGGGCGTCTGGGACCAGATGATCATCACCCTGTCGCTGGTCGTGACCGCGGTCTTCTTCTGCGTGCTGATCGGTCTTCCGCTGGGGATCCTCAGCTCGCGCAGCGACCGGTTCTACGGCTTCATGCGCCCGGTCCTCGACATCATGCAGACCACGCCCCCCTTCGTGTACCTGGTGCCGGCGGTGATGCTGTTCAGCATCGGCAACGTGCCCGGGCTGATCGCGACCATCGTCTTCGCGATGCCGCCCGTGATCCGCCTGACCAACCTCGGGATCCGCCACGTGAACCCCGAGTTCATCGAGGCGGCGGTGGCCTTTGGTTCCACGAAACGCCAGATCCTGTGGAAGGTGCAGTTCCCGCTGGCGATGCCGACGATCATGGCCGGATTGAACCAGACCATCATGCTGGCGCTGTCGATGGTGGTCATCGCGGCGATCATCGGTGCCGGCGGGCTCGGGCTGGAGGTCTACGCAGGCCTCGAACGGCTGAACATCGGCCAGGCCTTTGTCGGCGGTATCGGCATCGTGCTTCTGGCGATGGTGCTGGACCGCATCACCCAGGGGCTCGGCGAGAAGGCGCCCGGCGTCCGCGACCGGGGCGAATGAAGGCCGGACCCAGACCCCTCAATTCATCAAGCAACGACTTCAAGGAGGTGATCGTCACCGCTGAGTACATCCGGAGAACGCGCCGGTTCATGCCCGCGCGTCATGCCTCCCCAGGAGGTACAGCGGAAACCGTCAGATACGAACAATAATGGAGAACCCGATGATGCAACCAGAACAACGCAAAGCCCGCCGTCTTGGCACAGTCGCGGCGGCCGTCGCCCTGACGTTCGGTACCACCATGTCCATCAGTGCAGCAGCCGCGGATGAGCAGCCCGGCGCAGGCGTCACCGTGCAGCCGGCTGTGGCGACGTGGACCTCGGCCGTCCCGGTCAGCTGGGTATTCGTCGAGCTGCTCGAGGAACTGGGCTACACGGTGCAGAACCCCATCTCGCTGTCGAACCCGGTGGCCTACCTGGCCATCTCCGAAGGGGACGCCCATTACTGGCCGAACGCCTGGTTACCCCTGCACGAGCCGCAACTGCCCGACAACTTCGGGGATGCGGCCACCCTGTTCGACCCACACTGTCCGGCCTGCGGCATCCAGGGGTATCTGGTCGACAAGCCATCGATCGAGGAATTCGGCATCACCGGCATCGACGACTTCAAGCGCGACGAAGTGCGTGCCGCCTTCGATGCGACCGGAGATGGCAAGGCCGATCTCTTCGGGTGCCCGCCCGGCTGGGGTTGCCACGAGGGGATCAACGCGATGCTCGACAAGTTCGAGCTGCACGACTACCTGAACCACGTGGACGCCGGTTACGCGGCGAACTTCTCCGAAGCCCTGTCGCGCATCGAGGCGGGAGACCCGGCGCTGTACTACACCTGGGGCCCGAGCGCCTGGTTGCTGTCGCTGGTGCCCGGTGAGGACGTGATGTGGATCAACGCCCCCGGTATCGTCGAGGATGAGGCGGAGCGTGCCGAGGACGTCGATGGTGCTGTGACGGATCCGATCTACATGGGATACGTGGCGGCCGACATCCAGGTCGCGGCGAACAACGAATTCCTCGAGGACAATCCGGCGGCCGCGGAGCTGTTCCGCCAGGTCTCGCTGCCGCTGGTGTGGGTCAGCGAGGTGGACGAGCGGATGGATGCGGAGGATCTCTCCGATCCGATGGTCCGGCCCCTGGTTCAGGAATGGATCGAGGCGAATCGTGAAACCGTCGATGGCTGGCTCGAGGCCGCTCGCGCAGCTGCGAACTGAGAAAGCCCGAGTCCTGCACAAGAGCCCCGGGCGATCCTGCCCGGGGCTCTTCTGTTTGGGCCCCGGTTTCTTGGGCTTAACCGCCCGCGGCGCCGCGCGAGGGCCGCCATTGCTGGACGATGTTTCCGGCAATGATGAACACCAGACCGAGCAGCGTGGCCGGAAGGACGGTTTCGCCGACCAGGAAGTGGATGAACACCAGCGACAGGAAGGGGGCAAGGAAGATCAGGTTGCCGACCCGTGCGGTGGTTGCGGACAACCGCAGGGCGTGCAGCCAGAAGACGAAGGCCAGCCCCATCTCGAAGGTACCCACCCAGGCCGCGCCCAGCCAGCCCTGCCAGCCCGGCCAGGTCAGTTCCGAGAACAGGAACGTGGCGATCAGCACCAGCGGCAGGCTGAACGCGAAGCCGATCAGCAGCGCGGCCACCGGATCGCCGCCGTCACGCGTGTTGTAGATCCAGTACAGCGCCCAGATGATGGTGCTGCCCAGCGCCAGCAGGACGCCCGGAAGGCTGGTGAACGCCATGTCCAGCGGGCGGCCCTCTGTGGCGATCACCAACACACCCGCATAACTGATCAGCAGTGCGACAAACCCGCGCGCGCCGATCCGCTGCCCCAGCAGCGGGATGGACAGGATCGCCAGGGTGATGGCCCAGGTGTAGTTGAGGGCCTGCGCCTGCTGCGCCGGCAACAGGTCGTAGGCCTGGAACAGGACGATGTAATAGAGGAAGGGGTTGAGCACCCCCAGCCCCGCGAGACGCCACCACGCAGTGGCGTTCGGCTGGCGCAGCCGGGCCAGGCGGCCCTGTACGGCGAGAACCGTGAACAGGACCACCACCGAGACGGCATTCGAGAAGAGCAGGAGCTGGAGCGGATCCAGGTACTGGAGCGACAGCTTGAAGGCCGACGCGACCGTCGACCAGAGCAGCACGGCCGCGCCGGCATAGGCATAGGCGAGTCCCTGGCGGGTCACCGCACCGGCCGCCTGCAGGCCGGCAGGGCCCGCCGGTGCGCAATTATTCCGCGGTCAGGCGGCGGGACTGCGCGAATTGCTGTTCAACCTCGGCGGAAGGACGGCCCGTCAGCTGGCTGACGACCACGATCGCCACCGTTGCGAAGATGAAGCCCGGAAGCAGTTCGTAGACATCGAAGACACCGCCGGACAGCTCCTTCCAGACAATGACCGTCAGCGCACCCACCACCATGCCGGCCAGGGCGCCGTTGCGGTTCATGCGCGACCAGTAGAGCGACAGGATGATCACCGGACCGAAGGCCGCGCCGAAGCCACCCCAGGCGTAGGACACCAGGTCCAGCACCCCGGCCTCCGGGTCCATCGCCAGATACAGGGCAATGACCGAGACCCCGATGACCGCGGCCCGGCTGATCCAGACCAGTTCCGTTGCGCTGGCGCCGCTGCGCACCATGCCGCGATAGAAGTCGTTGGTGATGGCACTGGCGGAGACGATCAGCTGCGAATCGATGGTGCTCATGATGGCGGCGAGGATGGCTGCCATCAGGATGCCGGCCACCCAGGGATTGAACAGCGCCCGGATCAGTTCGATCAGCACGGTCTCGCCATCGGCGAGCGGTGCATCCGCGAAGTAGGCGATCCCCAGATAACCGGTGGCGACGGCGCCGACCAGTGCCAGCACCATCCAGCTCATGCCGATCAGCGTGGCGCGCGGGACATCACGCTCGGAACGCAGCGCCATGAAGCGCGCCAGGATGTGGGGCTGGCCGAAATAGCCCAGACCCCAGGCCAGCAGGGAGATCATGCCCATGAAGGTCATGCCCTTGAGGATCGCCGTGTGGCTGGGATCGACGCTGACCACTTCGGTCTGGACGCTGCCCCAGCCGCCGACCAGCACCACCACGAACATGGGCACGACCAGCAGCGTCAGGAACATCAGGATGCCCTGCGCGAAATCGGTCCAGCTGACCGCGAGAAAGCCGCCGAGGAAGGTGTAGCTGATGATCACGATGGCACCGACCCATACAGCGGTCTGGTATTCCATCCCGAAGGAGCTCTGGAACAACAGCCCGCCGCCGACCAGACCCGCCGAGATGTACAGGGTGAAGAACACCAGGATCACCACCGCGGAGATGATGCGCAGCATTCGGGAGCGGTCGCCGAAGCGGTGTTCGAGGAAATCCGGGATGGTGAGGGAATCGTGCGCCAGGGCGGTGAAGCGCCGCAGCCGGCCGGCCACGAACACCCAGTTCAGGAAGGCGCCCACGACCAGGCCCACCCCGATCCAGAGTTCGCTCAGCCCGGAGACGTAGACCGCACCGGGCAATCCCAGCAGCAGCCAGCCGCTCATGTCCGATGCCCCGGCACTCAGGGCCGCGACCCCGGGGCCCAGGCTGCGCCCGCCCAGCACGTAGTCCGAGAGGTTGTTCGTGCTGCGGTAGGCGATGATCCCGAGGGCCAGCATCGCCGCCAGATAGGCGGCAAAGGTGGCGAGCGTCGGCAAGGGCATGTTCATGAGGGGTTTCCTTGAGAGGCGCCTGCGGCACGTGTGCGGTTGAGTTTCGGCGTGATGCAGCGGGCACCCTTCACCCACGGCGAAACCCTACTTCGCATCGATTGCCGCCGGCAAGTCACCGCGCCCGGTCTGCGGCCGCGAGCAGGCTTGCGTTGCCACCCGCCGCCGTGGTGTCGATGCACAGGTGGCGTTCGACCACGGAGCGTTCCGGGGCAATCAGCGTAGTCTCCAGCGGCACTATGGGTGCCGGGCGATCGGCGAGGGCCATGCGCAGGGCGCGGGTCCATGTTTCGGGGCCTGCAGCAGCGACCGACACCACCCCGGTGATGTCCGCCAGGGTGCCCGCCGCCACCGTGCCGTCCAGCCCCGTCGCGGGTACGCCGGCGTCGATCAGGGGTTGCGCCGCAGCCTGCGCACCCGGCGCGGCGATAACGACGGGGCAGCCCGCTCTGAGGGCCTGCACCGCCTGGGCCATTGCGGCCTCGATCCCGGCTCCCAGACACAGCACTAGACCCTTCGGGTGCAGGCCGAGGCGGTTGCTCTCGCCGGTGGGACCCGGCAGGGTCTGCGGACTCATGTCGAAGGCCGCCGCTGCCGAGAGGGCCTGGCGCGGCAGACCGGGGCCTTCGGGCAAGGCCCGGCGCAGCAGCTCGACGCGATCCGTGCGCGCCGCCCAACCGCGCCCGTCCAGCCGGTCGATCGCTTCCTGCAAGACCGTCACGGGGATCTCCGGGTGCTGCGGTGCCTGCGTTGGCGCAGGAGGTGTTGGGCGCCGTCCGAAACGTGTCAGGTACAGCGGTCCGCCCGCCTTGGGACCGGTCCCGGAGAGCCCCTCGCCGCCGAAGGGCTGGGAGCCGACGATGGCGCCGATCTGATTGCGGTTCACATAGATGTTGCCGACCCGGATCCGGTCCACGACCTGCTGCACGCGGTCATCGATGCGGGTATGCAGCCCGAAGGTGAGACCGTAGCCGCGGGCGTTGATGGCATCCACCACGCGGTCGAGATCGCGCGCCCGGAAGCGGGCCACGTGCAGCACGGGCCCGAAGATCTCGCGCTCCAGGTCGCCGATCCCGTCGACCCGGACCAGCGCCGGGGCCACGAAACGGCCGGTGTCGGGTACGGAGAGTGCCTTGATCAGCGTCCCGGCCTGCGCCTGCACATCGATGTACCCCGCGATATCGTCCTCGGCTGCGGCATCGATCACCGGCGAGACGTCGGTGTCGGTCCGCCACGGGTCCCCGATGACCAGGGCGTCCATTGCCCCCTGCAGCATCTCCAGCAACCGCTCCTCGGCCTCTTCCTGGACATACAGCATGCGCAGCGCGGAACAGCGCTGGCCGGCGGACTGGAAGGCGGACAGCAGGATGTCGCGCACGGCCTGTTCGGTCAGGGCCGTGCTGTCCACGATCATGGCATTGATGCCGCCGGTCTCGGCGATCAGCACGGCCTCCGGTCCTGCGTTGGCGGCAAGGCTGCGATGGATGATCTGCGCCACCTCGGTGGAGCCGGTAAAGCAGACTCCCGCGATGCGCGGATCGGCCGTCAGCGGGCCGCCGACACCGGGTCCATCCCCGGGCAACAACTGCAGGGCCGCTGCCGGCAGTCCCGCCCGTCGCATCAGTTCGACCGCCCGGGCGGCGATCAGCGGTGTCTGCTCGGCGGGCTTGGCCAGTACCGCGTTGCCCATGGCCAGGGCGGCGGCGATCTGGCCGGTGAAGATCGCCAGCGGGAAGTTCCACGGGCTGATGCAGACGAACACGCCGCGCGCGCAATGCGGGTCTTCCCCTTCCAGACGCTCGGCCTCGGCGGCGTAGTAGCGCAGGAAATCCACCGCCTCGCGGACCTCGGCGATGCCGTCCTGCAGGGTCTTGCCGGCCTCGCGGCTGGCGATCGCGATCAGCTCCGCGACGTGCTCCTCGTAGAGGTCCGCGACCCGCCGCAGGATGGCGGTGCGCTCCGCCACCGGTCGTGCCGACCACTCCGCGAAACCGTCCTGCGCCGCCTCGAGGGCGAGGGCGATCTCGTCCGCGGTGGCATCGTGGACCGTGCCCACGATCCGCGCTGGATCCGCCGGCGCCGCCGCGGTCCGCCCCGGTCCTGCCGGTGGGCCGGCGCTCGCCAGCATCGGGCGGGCTTCCCACCGCGCGTCGGCGAAGGCATCGCGTGCGGCGATCAACGGCTGGCTGGAGGCGGGTTCCTGGATCCGGAAGCCACGGGAATTGCGTCGCTGTGGCGCGAACAGATCGATTGGCCGGCGGATGGCCGGATTGCTCACCCTGTCGCCCAGGCTCTGCAGTTCCCCAACCGGATCGCGGGCGATCTCGGCTGGGGTGATGCTGGCGTCGACCACCTGGTTGACGAAGGAGCTGTTGGCGCCGTTCTCGAGCAGTCGGCGCACCAGGTAGGCGAGCAGGTCGCGATGGGCCCCCACCGGGGCGTAGATGCGGCAGTGCGCTCCGTGCCTCTCGCGCACGATGGCGTGCAGCGACTCCCCCATGCCGTGCAGGCGCTGGAATTCGAAGCTGTCCAGGTCGTCGCCGGCCATGGCCAGCACAGCCGCACAGGTATGCGCGTTGTGGGTCGCGAACTGCGGGTAGATGCGGTCGCGCCGTTCCAGCAGCATCCGGGTGCAGGCCATGTAGCTGACATCGGTGCTCACCTTGCGCGTGAACACCGGGAAGTGCTCCACACCCAGTTCCTGGGCCAGCTTGATCTCGGTATCCCAGTAGGCCCCCTTGACCAGCCGGACCATGATGCGGCGATCCAGCCGCCCGGCCAGTTCGTACAGGGCTTCGATCACCGGTGCGGCACGGCGGCCGTAGGCCTGAACCACCACGCCGAAGCCGTCCCAGCCGGCCAGCTGCGGGTCATCCAGCAGGGCCTCGATGACATCCAGCGACAGTTCCAGGCGGTCCTGTTCCTCGGCATCGATGTTGAAACCGATTCCGGCTCGGGCCGCCTGCCGGACGAGCTCCCGGGCGCGTGGCAGGAGTTCGGCCATGACCGTGGAACGATGGGTCGTCTCGTAGCGCGGATGCAGGGCCGAGAGCTTGACCGAAATGCCCGGACTCGAACGCACATCGGCCTTGGCCTGACGCGCGATGGCATCGATCGCCTCGGCATAGGCCGCGTGGTAGCGGCGTGCATCGGCTTCGGTGCGCGCGGCCTCGCCGAGCATGTCGTAGGAGTAGGTGTAGCCCTGGCGCTCGCGCTCACGGGCATTGCGCAGGCCCTGTTCGATGGTCTCGCCGAGCACGAACTGCCGGGCCAGCAGCTTCATCGACTGGCCCACCGCGGTACGCACCACGGGTTCGCCCATGCGCCGGATGAGGCCGCGCAGGGCGGCGACGGGTTTCTGCGGGTCGTCCTTGAGAACCCTGCCGGTGAGCATCAGGGCCCAGGTCGAGGCATTCACCAGCGAGGACGACGAGTGCCCGAGATGGGCGCCCCAGTCGGATGGCTCGATCTTGTCCTGGATGAGCTCATCGATGGTCTCGGCATCCGGCACCCGCAGCAGGGCCTCGGCCAGGCACATCAACCCGACACCCTCCGCGGTGGACAGCCCGTATTCGGCGAGAAAGCTCTCCATCATCGACGGGGCGGTCTCCGCGCGCACGCGCTCCACAACCTGCGCCCCGGCAGCGGCAATCGCCTGCCGCGCCGCCGCATCCATCTGCAGCCGCTCCACCAGATCCGCCAGCACCTCGGCCTCGGACGTGGAGAGGGCGTCCCGGATCCGCTGCCGGTCATCGGAAGGTGTCGTCTCACTCATGGCTTTGCCTTCCAGGGTCTTCGTCGTTTCACGTGGATTTGAGGATGGAGCGCGCGAGGCTCCCCGGTCAGGCAGGTCACGGCGGTATGGCTGTTGGTGTTGCGGTATCCATGAACTCTGGCACGGCCCGCCTGGAATAGTCCATTGAAGCGCCGCAGGCGGTGACGGTGGCATTTGGCAGACGCTCAGGCTCCAAGACTCCGCATTGCGGGGTATTTTCCGCCCTTGCCGCGAAGGCGGAAAGTGTGTGAGCTTCGTCTGATCCGAGCCGTGGTCCTTCTGGACTGCAGCGTCACCGTCCAGACGTCCAAGTCGCCTCCGATGCCATCCGTGAGAGAGCCCAGGGAGCGAGCGGATCCGGAAACAGGGACGCGCTGAGGGCGACCCGTCACGGCCCAGGGTGTACTCTTTTCAGGACCGCGTGGGA
>RECA01000154.1 GCA_007692435.1 Thioalkalivibrio sp. | reverse complement strand
TTTCTCCTGTCAGGTGGGCATTGAGCAGGGCGCGGTTCCAGTTCAGCTCCTGGGCACGCATGCCGCCTTGCTCCATGCGATTGCCGGCTTTCTGCCTTGAACACTGTTAATCGCGCATCCGCTCCAACAGCAGTTCCTCAGCCAGCCTCTTAATGCGACTCATTTCGGCCAGCACGGCGAGCAACTCATCGAATGTTTTCTGTGGCATCGATGATCAGGGGCTCAGCCTGCGCGGTTGCGGATATACTTGAATTGTGCATGGCTTTTAATTTACCCTCTGCGTATGTAGGGCATTTGGCGAATCAAGATCTTCAGCAGTATCGACCGCACAGCACCATTTGGTCTCCGTCGTACTGGCGCACGAAGGTCGTCTTCTCGCCAGCGAGGAGCGTATGGGCACCGCACGTCCCGGTAGAGGCAATACCAGAGGAGAGCCACGCGTGCTGCTTCGTGGCCTGCTGCTGCTTGTTGTCGGAGCGCTGTCGCTGTTTTTGCTGCTACCCGGACCGCACAAGCCTGAATCCTTTTCCCTGACCGATCCCGCGACCTGGTGGTCTGCGTTCGCTCCTGGACCTGTCAGCGACGGTCAGCCGGCGATCCCTGAAGACGAAGCTGATGCCGAGATTGCACCGTCGGCGCCGGATCGGGCCTTGAGCGCGCGCGCGGTCCCCGGGGAATCAACCCGGCCGACCCGCCGCGCCGAACCCGCATCGGCCCCGCCCGAGCCGGCGCCTTCGCCTGATGCCTCTTTGTCCGAGCGCAGCCGGCCCGGCGGCCCGTCTGGCGCTTACGAAGAACCGGAAGCGGACGAAAAAGGACTCTCCATTGCCGGATCCGTCCTCGATGATTCCGGAGTCCCGCTACCGGGCACCGCCGTCCACGCGCGCGGCACGGGCCTTACGGCGATTACCGATCCGCTCGGGATGTTCCTGTTCGAGGGCCTGGAGACGGGCGAATACCTGCTGTCAATCAATGAAACGGCTCGACACCATGGAACCCGACGCTCAGTGCTGGCCGGCGCCGAGGCCGCCGATCTGCACCTGCAGCGCAAGGGCAACATCAAGATCCACGGCCGGGTCGTCGATTTTAACGGTCAACCGGTGGCCAACGCCACGGTGCGCGCACTCGGCAACCGTGAGCAGCACGTCACCGACGCCAGCGGCATCTACGAAATTCAGGCCGAACTGACCCGGGCCGGCACCCAACCGGTACTGGATTTCACCCACCCGGATTACCGCGATGTACGCGAACGCGTCACCCTGAATCCGGATGACCTGTTCGCTCCCGTGCAAGTGGACGTGGTCATGGACTCAGAGCATGAAAAGGTGCCGGTCCTTGGCTGGGTCGGTGGACCGCACGGCGAAGCGGTGGCTGGCGCCAAGGTCAGCCTGTCCTCGCAGCAACCCCGGGCCTTTTACTCGACGGTCAGCAACGAGCGGGGCGAGTACGGTTTCGACGAGATCGAGATCGGTCCCCGTTACCGCATTCGGGTCGATCCGCCAGATGAAGGCTACCAGCGCTACCTGTCGGAATTTTTCGCCGTCGGCCCAGACGGGGCGGTCCACGAGGTCACCCTGGAGGCGAGCAACGAGGCCGAATTGTCCGGAATGCTCGTCAACCTGCACGGGCAGCCGGTCACTGATTTCACTCTCTGGCTGCGCAACACGGACGTCCCGGGTTACCGCGCCATTGCGATCAACACCGACCAGAGCGGCTATTTCGAACCCGTTCAGGTGCCCGCCGGCAGCGTTCAGCTTGGCACGCGGACAAGCCCCACCTTGAGCGCATCGGGAATCGTGCTGGCACCGGGAGAGGCTCGGCACGTCCAGATTCCACTGGATTGGGGCCGCGACTGGCTGCTGGGTCGCGTGCTGGACGAGCTCGGTGAACCGGTACCGCAGGCCACCATCGTGGCGCAGTGGCGTGAGGAGTTCCCGGAAGTCCGCAGCGCCTCGTCGCGCCAGACCCTGACCGATCTCGAGGGCTACTTCAATTTTGCCAACCTGGCGGCGCCTGTTTACCAGGTCACCGTGCGGGCCGAGGGTTTCATAACCAACCGGACCGACGTTACGCTGCAGTCCGCTGACGAGGTCATCCTGCGATTACGAAGACAGAGCGCGCCGGCAGGCCCGGGAGACGGATGATGCGGGGGGCGTGATGATGATTAGTCAACCCTGGTTCAGGATGGTCATGGTCGCCGGCCTGTGGGGCTGGATGATGACCGCGCCGGCCGCGCCGCTGGAACTGGAGGTCACGACGGTGGCCGATCGCGGCGCGGGTAGTCTGCGCGCCGCGCTGGAGACCGCGGCAGCGGCCGATGGCGGCCCCGTCCGCATTCACTTCGGATCACGCGACGGGTTGTTCTCAACCCCGCAGACCATCGAACTCGATTCCCCGCTGCCGGTCATCGTCGGCGAAGTCACCATCGACGGCTTCATCCGCAACCTGCTGTGGCGGGCCTACGGAGCCACCATCAGCGGCGCCCACAGCCATCGCATTCTTGAAGTCGCCGAGAGCGGCAGCCTGCGCCTGACCGGCATCACCCTGCGCCACGGCCGAGCCGAATCCGGGGGCGCCATTCTCAACCACGGCCGGCTGGAAGTCGAAGGCGTGAGCCTGTTCGACAACTCGGCCGTCGCCGAGGGCGGCGCCATCGCCAATCACGGCGAGATCTGGATCATCAATTCCACCCTGGCCTGGAATCGCGCGAATCGCGGCGGTGGCCTGGCCCACCTGGCCGGCAATGCCCGGCTCATCAATGCCACGCTCTACCTCAATGCCGCTGAATCCGGAGCATCGCTGTGGAGCCGGTCCGACCTGCACCTGGCCAACAGCATCCTCGCCGGAGATCCCGTCCTGGGCCACTGCATCAACGACGGACCCTTGAGCACGGACACCACGCACAACCTGATTCAGGGTCGACATCGTGGTTGCGGCGAGCCGATTCTGACCATGGATCCCGGGATCGAGGACCGCCTCGGCTACTACAACGGTCCGACTCCGACCCTGCCAATCAGCGGCGCCAGCCCGGTCGTCAACATGGGCTCGAACGCGGCTGCGCTCAACGCCCGGGGCGAGACGCTGCGCTGGGACCAGCGCGGCAACGGTGATCCGCGCTTTGCCAGCGGGTTTACCGATATCGGCGCCTTTGAGCGCCAGGGGCATC
>RECA01000162.1 GCA_007692435.1 Thioalkalivibrio sp. | reverse complement strand
CCGCGTGCTTCAGGACATTGCGATCGCCGCATGGCGGATGACGCTACGCTCTTCCGCCCTACCGGTTCCCGAGGCGCATGCCCTGTTCTTTCACGCTAACTCTCATGACGCGCGGCCATCACCTCGACCCTGAAAGAAGCGCAGGGCGGATGATGGGCATTGCTCCTGCGGGTGGCCCGCGTCGCGGACCGCTCAGGTCCCGCAGAAGGTCTGGTACCCGCGCTGTTCGGGCCCCGGCGGGTGCCGGTAGTCGGACGTGTCGAGGCCGGTGTCGTAGGGATTCGCAAGGACCTCGAGCAGGCGCAGGGTCGGGTCCAGGTCCCCCTCCCGGACTGCCGCATCCAGCGCCTGCTCCACCTGATGGTTGCGCGGGATCACCGCCGGGTTGGCATTACGCATCCGGTGGACCGCCGCGTCGATGCCACCGTCCTGGCGGCCCAGCCGCTCCCGCCAGCGCGCGTGCCATGCGGCAAGGCCGGGATCGGCAAAGGCGGGGTTCAGCTGGCCGGGGGTTGCGGCCCCCGCCTCGCCCGCGAGTTCGCGGAAGGTGTTGGTGTAATCCGCGCCCTGGTCCTGCATCCACTGCAGCAGGTCGGCAATGAGCGCCGCGTCGCCCGGTTCCGTGTTGCCGAGGCCCAGCTTCGTGCGCATCACTGCATGCCAGCGCTCGGTGAACAGCGCCGGGAAGCGCCCGATCGCCTCCTGTGCGCGGGCCAGGGCGGTTTCGGGCTCGTCGTGCAGCAGCGGCAGCAGCGTCTCCAGCAGCCGCGCGAGATTCCACTGGGCGATCTTCGCCTGGTTGCCGAAGGCGTAGCGGCCCTGGCGATCGATCGAACTGAAGACCGTCGCCGGGTCGTACTGGTCCATGAAGGCACAGGGGCCGTAGTCGATGGTCTCGCCGGACAGGGTCATGTTGTCGGTGTTCATCACGCCGTGGATGAAGCCGACCCGCATCCACTGCGCGACCAGGTCCACCTGGCGCTCCATCACCGCGTTGAAGAGTTCCATGTAGCGGTCGGGGCCCTCCGCGAGTTCCGGGTAATGCCGGTCGATGGTGTAGTCGGCCAGCGCGCGCGTCAGGCCGGCGCCGTCCTGTGCCGCGGCCTCCGGAGACGGATCGTCCGCGCCATGCGGTGCGTGCACCGCGAGGTCCAGTCCGGAGTCGAGCGCCGCCGCATAGGCGAAGGTACCGACCCGGATGTGGCTGGCGGCCACCCGGCTCAGCACCGCGCCGGGCAGGGCCTGTTCCCGGAAGACCCGCTCCCCGGTCGCGACCACCGCGAGGGCGCGGGTGGTCGGAATGCCCAACCCGTGCATCGCCTCGCCGATCAGGTACTCGCGCAGCATGGGTCCAAGGGCCGCACGGCCGTCACCCCGGCGGGAGAAGGGCGTCGGGCCCGAGCCCTTCAGCTGGATGTCGACCCGTCGGCCGTCCGGGGTCCGGTACTCGCCCAGCAGGTGGGCGCGGCCGTCGCCGAGCATCGCGAAGTGGCCGAACTGGTGCCCGGCGTAGGCCTGCGCAATGGGCTGGCTGGAGGGCTCCCGCTGGTTGCCCGACAGGACCCACGCGCCCTCCGGCTGGCGCAGCCGGTCGGGATCCAGCCCGAGTTCCTCGGCGACGCCCCGGTTCAGCAGTACCATTTGCGGCGATGCAACCGGTACCGGGTCGATGCGGCAGAAGAACTGCCCGGGCAGACGCGTGTAGGTGTGTTCGAGGTTCCAGTCCATGGTCCGGACTATCCCACAACCAAGCGGAGCGGTGGGTTTTGCCACCCGTTGCACGGGGGTTTGCCGCCGGTGCCCGGGCCGTCCGGCGTGCGCCATCCCGGCCCGTGCCCGCTCAGACGCCGGGGAAGTACCCGCGTCCCCGCGCCGCCAGCGTCTCGGGCCGGTGCAGCATCAGTTCGGTCTGCAGTCCCTTCTGCAGGTAGAAGTCGTCCGATCGGTAGGCCGGTGCCGGGTTCTGGCGCGTGATGATGCGCAGCAGGCACTGGAAGCCGTCCGGCGTCTCCGGCTCCCGGCGGGCGTAGAGCGTGTAGTTGAAGCTCATGTAGCCGAGATCCTGGTACAGGCGGAGGATGGCCGACAGCCCCCGTGCGAGGTCCCGAAGTTCCTCCGCGTCCATGCGCAGCAGGTCGCCCTCGTGTTCGTGCACCGCGAGGATCTCGTTGCTGCCCAGCGGGGCGAACGCCGCGAGCCAGTGCCAGCGGCCGGTCGCGGCGATATAGCGCTCGCCGGCCGCGCGCTCCTGCTGCAGCAGGTCGTCGTGATAGCGGCTGCCCTCGCGTTCGAGATACTCGCGGCAGGCCGCGGCAAGGCGCGCGTGCTGCGTGTAGGGCGTCGATCCGATCAGCATCTGGAAGTGCGGGTGCATCAGGCTCGCGCCGGCAGGAAACAGGAAGTTGCCGTGCACCGTGGTCCAGGCCGCTGCCGGGTCCCGTTGCCGGACCGCCGTCATCACCTGCCTCAGGGCAAGCCAGGCATTCCCGATCAGCTCCGGCGTCAGCTGGTGCAGTTCCAGGAAGTGTGCGTGGGACACGATCGCGACCGAGTGGTAGCCACCCATCGCGATCAGGTTCGGAAAGGCCACCGCCTCGCCAAGCCTGACCACGCCGCCGGGGATCAGCGCGTCCGGGAACCGGGCGACGCCCTCGACGCGTTCCGGGCAGAACACGCAGTTCTGCGCGGTCTCCTCCGCGAGGCGGGCGAGCAGTTCGCGGTCCACGTCGTTCAGGAAGACCTTCAGCCCGGCCTCGATGGCCGGGTTGTAGACGCTGGTGTGCCCGAGCAGCGGATCCCGGTAGATCTCGACCCGCTGGCGCTCCGGCGCGAAGTTCTGCAGCGGGTTCAGCAGCTCGAGATGGTCCTCGAAGCGGTCGAATGCGATGGCGGCCATGTCTCCCTCCGTGCCGTGGTGTGTGGCCCTCGGGATCCGCGCTGGTCAGGATGCGCGGCACCCTCCCTGATCATAGACACCGGGTCCGGTCTCCGTCGGTGCTCAGACCGTTCCGGAGGCAGGAAGGCACCGGCCAAGCCGATTTCGCCCGGGCCGGGCTCATGCTGCGAGACCGGTGTGCCGTTGGTGCCGAGCCGGTCGAAGGAAGCCTGTAGAAGGACTTGGATGAACGTTTCCGTGGGCCTGCGGACCGTTCCGCGTCAGCAGGATCTTGCCGACCACCGCATCGCCGATCTCGAACCCGGTGACCCCTTCGCCCACCCGGTCCACGATGCCGGCGACGTCGCCGTTCAGGATCGCGGGACACTCCGGGCCGGAGCGGACCCGCCCGCTGCGGATCTTGATCTCCAGCGGGTTCACGCTGGAGGCGCGCACCGCAATCCGCACCTTGCCGGGGCCGGCCCGCGGGTCGGGTAGGGTGGTCTCCTCGAAGGCTTCTGGGCCGCCACGGCGTTAATTCACAAAGGCCTGCACCGGGCACTCCTTGCAGGACAGGGTCCGGTCAGATCGGATCGATCAACGGCTTCACGATGTTCACCGCGATCACAGCGAGGGTCAGCAATCGGAGGCTTGCGGGCCCCGGCGGCTCCGTGCAGGATTCGAGGCGGATCGGGGAACGACGCACCGCTGCGCGATCGATCACGTTGCGTGCCCCAGAATGGCACGACCAACGTTGCCGGAGAGGGGGTGGGGCATGGGCTTCGACAGCGGATTCTGGAACAACATGGCCCACGCGTTCCGCAATACGCGGGCCGTGATCGCGGCCCTCGGGATGCTGGTGGTGCTGGGCGTGCTGCTCTATGCCCACTGGGCAGGCCCGGAGGTCGTGAGCCTTGAAGTGATCCAGGTGCCGGTGATCGCCGTCGAGCGGGAAGGCGACGATGCGCAGTGGGTCCGTGTCTCCGTCGAGACCCCGGAGGATGGTGTGATCCGGCTGCTCTGGATGGATGCGCACGGGGCCATCCACGCCGGCGGCGAGGCATCGCTGCGGGTCACCGCCTTCGCCGATGGCACGCGCGACTATCGCCTGCTGGACCGGCCCTGAGACCCGGCCCGAGGCGTCACAGCATCAGGACAGATCGATCGCGAAGCGCTTCAGGTCCTCAAGGCTGACGATCTCCAGTGCCTTCTGGTGCGTCGCCGTGAGCACCACGCGCGGCGCCGCCCCGGCCTCCAGCGCCTCGCGCCAGCGCGCGGCACACAGACACCAGCGATCACCCGGGTTCAGGCCCGGAAACCCGAATTCGGGCCGCGGCGTCACCAGGTCGTTGCCGCGGTTCTTCGAGAACTCCAGGAACTCCGCGGTCACCCGCGCGCACACCACGTGGCGCCCGAGATCATCCGGCCCCGTGCTGCAATCCCCGTCCCGGTAAAACCCGGTCACCGGCTCACCCTGCGAACAAGCGACCAGCGGATGCCCCAGCACGTTCAGCCCCTGCTCTCTCCCCGGCGGTCCACCATCCATATCCAGCTCCCTCAAACCCGAACCCACCAAAGCATACCCCCCACCCGGGGGTCGGACCAAGGGAAGTTGCTGAAAACAATGAAAAACCGGGCTTAAAATAGGGTGTTTCAGGGCCTTGGAGGCGCATTTTCGGCCCCAAAAACGGCGGTCGAGGCGCTGAGCGGGGTTCCGGGGGCGGGGTGAGGCCGGGTGCGCCGAGATGCGGCGGTCTGGGCTTCGAGCACCGTTTCCGGCCCCGAAAACGGGCCTTTAAGCCTTGATATCGGGGTCGAAACTGGGTGGATTGCAGGTAAATTCAGGGGGTTGGCTTGGTCCGACCCCGGGTTGTGCCATCATGGCGGGGGCGGCCAATTCACAAACATCCGGGTGGATCATGCAGCTTTCCGATCAGGATCAGCAGGGCCTCGAGCGCGGTGTCGCGGCCTTCGAGGACAACGAGTTCGCCCGTGCGATGCGGTTGCTCCGCCCGCTTGCGGAGGCCGGCGTGGCCGATGCCCAGTACCGCGTGGCCATCATGCACCAGAACGGACTCGGCGGGGCGCGCCAGCCGGAGTTGGCCGTGAAGTGGATGCGCGCCGCCGCGGAGCAGGGCAATGCGATGGCCCAGTACGCGCTCGGCTTCATGTACGTGCAGGGCGACTGCGTGGAGCTCGACGGCGCGCAGGCGGTCCACTGGCTCGAAAGGGCCGCCGAGCAGGGACTGGCGGGCGCCAAGACCACACTCGCCCTGATGTACGCGCAGGGCAAGGGGGTGGAGCGGGACCCGGAGGCGGCGCGCCGCTGGTACATCGCCGCCGGCTTCGATCCGAACCGGATGGCCGCACTGAAGGACTGAGCCGCCCGCGCCGGCCCAGGCAGGCGGCTCATCCGGAGATGCGAATCGACCCTGACCGGCGCAGCACAACGCCTTAGCCGCGTACGCCCGCTGTACCTGCACGCCAAGGCCGGATGCCGGGCCGGTCGCCGCTCAGAGGCTCAGCTTGCGCAGCTCCCGGGACGCCGACCCCGCCGACCAGTTCTGCTCGAAGTCCTCCGCGGCCTTGCGGTTGCCGGGGGGGTCGCGCGATTCCGTCCGGAGTCCGACGCGGCCCTTGTGCTGCACGAGATAGAGCCAGGCCTCGCGGTCGACCACCAGCAGCAGGCTGGCCGGGGTGTCCTGCGCCGGTGCAAGGCAGCGCACCGAGATCGCGCTGGGCAGGCGCATCACCGTGCCCGCAAGCCGGGGCAGCCCACTCTTGAGTTCGCGGTCGTCATCGACGAGGAGCCGCAGATCGGAGTGCCGGGTGCGTCGGGCCACCCGGGCCATCGCGTCCCCCAGGCGGGTATCCGGCAGGGCCATCAGCAAACGGCACCGCGTGTGGACCCAGATCCTGCGTCGCGCCAACTCCAGCAGTCGGTCGACCGCCGCGCCGGCCCGTTCGAGGTCGTCTTGCGGGATGTCCTCTTGCGGGATGTCGTCTTCCGTTCGCTCGTTCACCGTTCTGTCCCCGCCTCAGGGTGCCTCGACACCGTCAGACCATCTCCGCCTTGCGAGTCATGCGCCGCAGCATGCGCTGGTGCGGGATGCCGGCGTCCTCGAAGATGTCGCTGATCACGATGAAGCCGTGCGGCGCATAGAAGCCCCTGCTGGCGTACTGCGCATTCAGCCACACCTCGTCCCATCCGTGCGCCTCCGCCGCCGCGATCGCGTGATTGAGCAGGCGCGAGCCGATGCCCCGGCCGCGATGGTCGCGCATTACGGCCATGCGTCCGATCTGTCCGCTTGGCAGCAGACGCAGCGTGCCCACGGGCTCTTCCTCGGGGGTGAGGGCCAGCCAGTGCAGGGCGGTCGCGTCGAGACCGTCGAACTCGAGGCTGCGGGGCACGTTCTGTTCCTTGACGAAGACCTCGCAGCGCACGGTCTGCAGGGCAACTCTGTCGGCCGGCCAGCTGGCCTCCTGTATCCGGATTCGCGTCATTCCTGTCTTTCCCTGGCAGGGGGCGGAGCGGGCCGCCATGTGGATTGATCGGACCGGTCAGATCGCTTGTGCCTCCTCACCCGTCGCTGCACGGAGTGTAGCGCCTGCTGGGAAAATGTGAAGATTCGTGTTTCGCCGCCCGCCGTTCCACGCGCCGCCGGCCGCGCGAGGTCCACGCCCGGGCTCAGGCCGGGCGCTCCAGGATCGTCTGCATCAGGTCCACGCGTCCCTGGCGGAAGCCGACCTCGCAGTAGGCGAGGTAGTAGCGCCACATGCGCAGGAAGCCCTCGTCGTAGCCCAGTGCCTGGATGATGTCCGCGGAGCGGCGCACCTCCTCGAACCAGCGGCGCAGCGTAAGCGCATAGTCCATCCCGAAGAAGCCCTGCTCCCGGCGCTCAAGACCGGCGGCCTGGGCCAGCGCGTTGAACCGCGGCACCGGGGGAAGCATGCCGCCGGGGAAGACGTAGAGCTGGATGAAGTCCGCATTCTCCCGGTAGCGCTGGAAGGCGGCCTCGTCGATGGTGATCACCTGCAGCGCCGCGCGCCCCCCGGGCCGCAGGCAGCCGCGGACCTTCTCGAAATAGGTCGGCCACCACTCCTCGCCGACCGCCTCGAACATCTCGATCGATACCACGTGATCAAAGCGCTCGTCGAGGTCGCGGTAGTCCTGCAGCCGCAGCTCCACGCGGTCGGACAGGCCGGCCCGCGCCACGCGTTCGCGGGCGTACTCGAGCTGCTCCTGCGACAGCGTGATGCCGGTGACCCGGTACCCCTGCCGGGCCGCCGCCTCGGCGAAACCGCCCCAGCCGCAGCCGATCTCCAGGATGTGGGCCCCGGGTTCGGCGTCCAGCCGTTCCAGCAGGCGCTTGTACTTGCGCTGCTGCGCGGTCTCCAGCGCCTCGTCGCCCTTGCTGAACAGCGCCGAGGAGTAGGACATCGTGGAGTCCAGCCACTGCCGGTAGAACTCGTTGCCGAGGTCGTAGTGGAAGCGGATGTTGGCGCGGCTGCCCCGGCGGCTGTTGCGGCGCAAGCGGTGCCGGAACCGGTCCAGCCGGCGCTGCCAGGCGGGGCGCTCGGAGAGATCGGTCAGCGGTCCCTCGTTGTCCATGGTGAACTGGAGCAGGGCCTGGAGGTCCGGCGTGTTCCAGTCGCCCGCGATGTACCCTTCCGCGAAGCCGATCTCGCCCCGGCGCAGCAGGCGCAGCAGCGCGCGCCACGGGCGGCGGAAGTGCCAGACCGCCTCGCTGCCCGGCAGGTGGCCGCGCAGCACGGTGCGGTTGCCGGCGGCGTCGATCAGGGTCAGTTGCCCGCGCTCGATGGCCTTCAGTGCGCGGGCCAGCCAGCGCAGCGGCAACGCGGTTCGGGACGATCCGGCGGTGCTGTCGCCGGAACTGAAGGAACGGGGTTCGGCCGACATCAGCTGACCTCCTGTACGGGGGGTTCGGGTTTGCGGTGGAAGCGGCCGCCGCGCAGCCAGATCTTCATGGCCTGCCAGTGGATCAGGAACATCACCTTGACGGTCGCCCAGGGCATGGTGAACAGGATACGGAGCAGATTGCGGTCGGTGAAGTCAAACGCCCGGCCGGACTGGCTTGCCACCAGCATCCGTCGGTCGTCCTCGAACTCGTGGATCGCGATGCGCAGGCGCGGGCCCGGTTCGTCGAGCCGGAAGACGTAGCGCGGTCGCATGTCGATGAACGGCGACACGTGAAGGTGCTTCGGCTTCTCCCCCCGCACCGGCCACGGCGCCCCTCCGGTGCCTGCCCGGAGCAGGTAGTGGTGATGCTCGCCAAAGGTGTTGCGGACCTCCAGCAGCACGGCCAGGGGCCGCCCGTCGCGGTGGTCGCAGTACCAGATGCTGAGGGGATTGAAGGCGTAGCCGAGGATCCGCGGCATCGCCAGCAGCCGGATGCGGCCGCCCTCGAGATCAATGCCGTGCTCCGCCAGCCGTGCCTCGATCCACGGCCGCCAGGGCGAGCCGTCGCGGCGGCCGTGGTCGCGGGTGTGCAGGCTGAAGAGGTTGAAGCGATTCACCGAGAACCAGCGCGCGCCGTCCGCCACCGCATCGAGCCGGTCGATGTCGAACAGCGCGCTGTAGATCCGGTAGCGAAACCGGTAGGCCACCGGGAAGAAGCGCTGGTGCATCACCCGGCAGGAATAGAGCAGGGCATCGCGCATCAGGCGGCCGCCGCGGTTTCCTGCGCAGGAACGGGGGTGGCCGGGAACTCCGTGGCGTCTTCCCACGGTGGCGCACAGCCGAGGCGCCGGGCCACCTCGACTGCGGAGCGCAAGCCGTCCTCGTGGAAGCCGAAGCCGGTCCACGCGCCGGCGATGTAGATGCCGTTCTCCCCCTGCACACCGGGAAGCCGCGCCTGCGCCGCCACCGCGGCGGTGTCCATCACCGGGTGGCGCCAGTGGTATTCCCCGAGCACGGTGGTCGGATGCGGCTCGCGCCACGGGTTCAGGCTGATCACGTAGTCCTGGCGGCGGTTCAGCCGGTGGAGGCTGTTCATGTAGTAGGACACGGAGACCTGCTGGTCGTCCAGGCCCTGCCGCTGCGTCAGGTAGTTCCAGGAGGCCCAGACGCGCCGGGACGCGGGCATCAGCCGCGTGTCCGTGTGCAGCAGCGCGCGGTTGGCCTGGAAACGGCAGGCGCCCAGCACCGCCGCCTGCGTCGGCGTGGGGGTGGCCAGCATCCTCAGCGCGTCGTCGGCGTGGCAGGCGAAGACCACGGCATCGAAGGTCTCGGTGTCGGTGTCGATGTCGGTTGCGGTGGCCACCTGCCAGGCGCCTCCCACCCGGGTGACCTGCTCGACACCGCCGTGGCGTACCGTGCCGGGCTGCAGCCGCGCGGCCATTTGCTGCACGTAGACGCGGCTGCCCCCGACCACCGTGCGCCACTGCGGACGCCCTTCGAGGTCGAGCAGGCCGTGATTGCGGAAGAAATCGAGGAACCCGCGCACCGGAAACAGGCGCATGGTTGCCGACGGGCAGGACCAGATCGCGGCAGCCATCGGCAGCAGGTAGTCCTCGCTGAAGCCGCGTCCGAAGCGGTGGAGGTCCAGGAACTCGCCGAGCGTGATCTCGGAGATCCCGTCCTCCGCGAGCAGGCGCTTGCCCAGCCGATTGAACCGGAGGATGTCGGCGGTCATGCGCAGGAAGCGCGGGCGCAGCAGGTTGCGCCGCTGGGCGAACAGGGTGTTCAGGTCGGTCCCCGCATACTCGATGCCGCCGGGCTGCAGGGAATAGGAGAAGGTCATGTCGGTGGGCTGCGTCGGTACCGCGAGTTCGGCGAACAGGCGGGTCAGCAACGGGTAGTTGCGCTCGTTGTACACCACGAACCCGGTGTCGATGTTCACCGGCCCCTGCGGATCGGGGATCTCGACCGTGTGCGCATGCCCGCCCAGAACCGTTTCCTTCTCGAACAGTCTCACCTCGTGGCGCTGTTGCAGCAGCCACGCTGCCGCGAGGCCCGATACGCCGCCGCCGATGACCGCGATCCTCTGCCGTTCCATGTCCCTGCTCCCAGTGCCGGATGTCTGGAAATATTTATACACGACTTGTACAATCCTTGTAAACGTTGCCGAGGAGATTTCCCATGGTGCCATTTGCAGCCGCTGTACTGGCCGTTGCCGCAATGCTTCCGGGCGCGGCGCAGGCCGCCACCTGCCCCGAGAGTCTGGATTTCGAACTGCGGCCGCTGACCGCAGAGGAGCCCGTGCGCCTGTGCGACGCCCACCGTGATCAGGTGCTCCTCGTGGTGAACACCGCGAGCAAGTGCGGGTTCGTCGGCCAGTTCGAGGGGCTGGAGGCGCTGGACGCGGAATTCCAGGAACGCGGCTTCCGCGTGGTCGGCTTCCCGTCGGGCGACTTCCTGAACCAGGAATACGAGGACGAGGAACAGATCGACGACTTCTGCCGCTCCAACTACGGCGTGCAGTTCCCGATGTACGAGAAGGTCAACGCCTCCCGCCGCCACGCGGCGCCGGGCACCCTGTACCACCATCTCGGCAACGCCGCCGGTGAATTCCCGCGCTGGAACTTCCACAAGTACCTGATCGGACGCGACGGCGAGGTCCTCGCATCCTTCGGGACCCGCGTGCGGCCCGATGACCCGAGTATCCGTGCGGCCATCCGGTCGGCACTCTGATGCCCGCCTGGCCGGACGACGTCACCCGTGCGCTGGAGGGTTCCGAGGTGGTCGCGATCACCTCGGGGCTGACCGACCTGCGCGAGGCGGAGGCGCTGCTCGAGCGGCAGCTGCCCGGGCGCTGGACCCGGATCGAGTGGGGCATGGGCTCGGCCGAGAACCGGGCGCGCTTCCGCGCGGTGCAGGCGACATCCGGTCTGTCCATGCTGCCGATGTTCATCGGCCGCGACGGATTGATCGGCGGCCTGCCGGAGCTGCGCCGGCACCTCGGCGCTCCGGATGTCGCGGACGGCGGGCGTGCCCCTGTCGTACATGATGGCGACCAGGCCTTCCTGCTCCGGGTCCTGGGCTACGGCGGGCTGATCCCCTTCGTCTTCTTCGGGATCGCCGCGTGGTTCGGCGCCGGCGACTGGCAGGCCTTCGCGCTGCACGCCCTTGGGGTCTACGCCGCGGTGATCCTGTCGTTTCTGGGCGCGATCCACTGGGGCCTGGCCCTCGCCGATCCCGCTCACCGCGTCTTCGGGCTGGCCGGGCCGGCCTGGGCGGTGCTGCCGTCGATCGCCGCGTGGGCGGCCCTGCTGCTGCCGAAGACGGCAGCGCTGATCGTCCTCCTGATCCTGTTTCCCCTGGTGCTGTGGGTGGACCGCGCAAGCCTGCGCGCGATGCCCCTGCCGCCCGGTTACCTTACGCTCCGCGGCCATTTGACGCTGGGCGCCGTGCTTTTCCTACTATCTGGCACCTTTGTCAGCCTGACCATCCAGTGACGGCTCATGCCGCACGCCCCAAACCGAGGAACCGAACATGACCGCCGTGACCCGACCGATCAAGATCAATCAGGAGCAGGCCGACGAGGCCCATGCACCCGTGGCCAGCGTCGAGAAGATGGCCTCCCACTACAGTGAAGTCCTCAGCGGACTCGGGGAGGACGTGGGCCGCGAGGGGCTGGTCGATACGCCGACCCGGGCGGTGAAGGCCCTGAAGTACCTGACCCGGGGCTACGCCATGGATCTCGACGAGATCGTGAACAATGCCCTGTTCTCCTCCGACAACGACGAGATGGTGCTGCTGAAGGACGTCGAGCTCTACTCGCTGTGCGAGCACCACGTGCTGCCGGTGATCGGCAAGGCCCACGTCGCCTACCTGCCGAATGGCCGGGTGATCGGTCTGTCCAAGATCGCCCGGATCGTGGACATGTTCGCCGCCCGCCTGCAGATCCAGGAGAACATGACCCGCCAGATCGCCACGACCCTGATGGACGTCACCCAGGCGCGCGGCGTCGCGGTGGTCGTCGAGGCCCGGCACATGTGCATGACGATGCGCGGCATCGAGAAGCAGCACAGTTCGATGACCACCTCCGTGATGCTGGGGGCCTTCCGCGAGGACCCGCGCACCCGCGAGGAATTCCTCGACCTGATCCGGCGCTGACCAGTCGCGTTCCGATCCCGCCTCCGGTCGGCAGCGGAGGGTCAGCGCGGATTGCGTGCCGTGATGCACGCACCGGTTCGCGCGAAACGTTTGACCCGCACCGCGCCGGGTGTTACCAGTACAGATGGGAAAGGCTGTCAGCCCGGCGACCCTGGTATCGCTGGGCACTGGGCTGCCCCGACTCATCCCTGGAGAGAGGATCATGACTCAGAACAGCATACTCCGGCGTTTCGGTCTTGCGGGCCTGCTTGGTTGCGGCCTCGTCGCCTTCGGCCCGGTACATGCGATCGATTTCGGTGACATGATGAGCCCCGAGCGCATGATGAGCCCCGATCGCTGGTTCGGCGGCACCGACCGGGACCGGGGCCAACGGGATCCCGACTATGGCCCCCGATACGGAGAGCCCCCCCGTGGTGCCGAGCCGCACGCGGAGCAACCCTTCGCGCAGCAGCAGTGGGGCCAGCAGCCGTTCGGGCAGCAGCCATTCGGGCAGCAGCAGTGGGGCCAACAGCCGTGGGGTCAGCAGCCCTGGGGCCAGCCGCCACCCGGAGCGGTACCCTTTGAGCAGCCGGCTCCTCCGATGGAACGCATGCCGGAGTGGACCGATCCGCGCGCGCCTGAACCAGCCCCGCGCGCCCCGGGCATGGATTATGGTTATCCGGACTACGGGGCCCCGGGGCCCCAGTGGCGCCCGCCGCCGGTGCCCGACGAGCGCATGCAGCAGCGGATGCGCGAGCTCGAACAGCGCATCGAGGAACTCGAGCGCCGACGTCCCGAGCCGCGGCGATCCCCGCCGATGGAACCCCGCCAGCCGCAATTCCCGGAGGCGGATCCCGATCGGCCCGAGTTCCCGCCGCTTGAGCGGGAGCAGCGGGGCTATCCGTCCTTCGACCGCTGAACCCGGATGCGCCCGGCGATTGCGGGAGCTTGCTCCCGCTTTCACCCGCTTGAGCTTGCTTCCGCGGCAGGAGGCAAGCCTCCTGCAGGGCACAGCGGCGGCAAGCCGCCGCACTCCATGCGGCGCGTTCGTCCTTCGGGACGGCACGCTGCCACAGCCGGACTGTGCTGGACCTGATGAGATTCCTGCCCCGCATCGCCTTCCTGCTCGCACTCGCCGGTGCGGCGCTGCTGCTGATCTCCGGGCCGGGCGTCCGGATGGACCTGTGGGAGTTTCCGACCGGTTTCCAGATGATGCGCTGGGCCACCTTCCTCGGCTTCGGAGGGCTGGCCCTCGTGCTGATCGTGGTGCTGATCCCCGGACTGCGGCGCTCGGCGATCGGGTGGTGGGCGCCGGCGCTGCTGCTGGCGGCGGTGTCGGTGTACATTCCGTGGCAGGCACTGGAGAGTGCGCGGCAGGTACCGCCGATTCACGACATCACCACCGACACGGTGGACCCGCCGGCCTTCGACGCGCTGCGCGAGGTGCGCGCCCGGTACCCGAACCCGACCGACTATCCCGGTGAGGAGGTCGCGCGTCAGCAGCGTGAGGCCTATCCCGACCTCGACACCCTGCGCCTGGCGGAACCCGCCGAACGCGGCTTCGAGCGCGCCCTCGACGCCGCGCGCGAGATGGGCTGGGAGATCGCCGCCGTCGACCCGGAGGAGGGCCGCATCGAGGCGACGGCCACCACCTTCTGGTACGGCTTCCGGGACGACGTGGTGATCCGTGTCCGCGCCGACGACGGGGAGAGTCTCGTGGACGTGCGATCCGTCTCCCGCGTCGGCCGCAGCGACGCCGGCACCAACGCCCAGCGCATCCGCAGCTACCTCGAACGTCTCGAGGGTCCGTCCCGGTAGGCCCGTCAGGGTGGGCCAGGCGCAGCGGGCCCGCCATCCCGCCCCGTACACCGCTCGATCCCCCCAACCCCCTCCCGACGTCGGCGCCGCGGGCACCGACGCGCAGTATCATGGAGCGCGCCCCCGACGAGGTCCCCGCCCTGGACGCCTTCCTGCTGAACGAGATCCTGATCGCGCTGCTGATCGTGACCCTGGCGGGCCTCGTTCACGGCACCTTCGGCCTCGGCTTCCCGATGGTCGCGACACCGGTGCTGGCGCTGCTCACGGACGTACAGACCGCGATCCTGCTGACGCTCGCGCCGAACATCGCGGTGAACCTGTGGAGCATGCTGCGCGGGGGCAATCTGTCGGAGAGCGTCGGCCGCTACTGGCCGGTCGCGGTATGGATGCTGATCGGCTCCGCGGTCGGCACCGTGATCCTGGTGATGATGGACCCCAACCCCTTCCGCCTGCTGCTGGCCGCGGTGATCCTGCTCTACCTGAACAGCGAACTCCTGAAGCGGCTGGACTGGAGCTTCATCCAGCGCCACCCACAGCGAAGCGGCGCCGGCGCCGGTTTCCTCGGGGGCGTGCTCGGCGGTACCGTGAACGTCGGTGGCCCTGCGCTGATGATCTACTTCCTCGAGATGCGGGTGCCGCCGCTGGTGCTGGTGCAGGCGATCAACCTGGCCTTTCTGCTCGGCAAGAGCACCCAGGCGGCGACCTTTGCCGCCCTCGGCCTGTTGCCGCTGACGCTGGTGCTGCTGTCGCTGCCGCTGGGGGCGATGGCGCTGGTCGGCCTGCGCAGCGGCATGTGGCTGCGCGACCGCTTCTCCGCGGACGCCTACCGCGGCTGGCTGCGCGGCCTGCTGTGGCTGCTCGCCGTGCTGCTGGTGCTGCAGTTCTTCCGCGACCTCTGACGGGCCACCCCGAAGGATGAAAGCGCAAGCCCGTGGAGTGCGGTGGCTTGCCGCCGCTTTGCCCTGCAGGAGGCTTGCCTCCTGCCGCGGAAGCGAGCTCAAGCGGGTGAAAGCGGGAGCAAGCTCCCGCACTCCATATGCTTTCACGCTAACTCCCATGGC
>RECA01000023.1 GCA_007692435.1 Thioalkalivibrio sp. | reverse complement strand
CCGGCGCCAGGGTAACCGCGTGCTCCAGGACATTGCGATCGCCGCATGGCGGATGACGCTACGCTCTTCCGCCCTACCGGTTCCCGAAGCGCACGCCGTGTTCTTTCACGCTAACCGGCCGCTGCATCTGGCGCACCCTGCGCGATATGCAGCACTGCTGGCGGTCCCGGCGCGGGCGGAAGCCCCGCGGCTGCAGGATTCCGGCGCTGGCACGTGCGCTGCATGAACGACATCGAGCAGGCTTCCGGAATCGCGGGTGGTGAAAGGGGACCCATCGAGACAGAGGCGGTCATCGCGACCGGGAGACCTCGCGATCCTGCTGATGCTGCTCGGGGCGCTTGTGCTGGGCGCCTCGCTGCTGCACGCGGCGCTTGGCCAGCCGGCTGCCCGTGCACACTCGGAAGCCAGCCAGGAACTCGTCCGGGAACTGCGGCTGACCGGACTGGCCCTGTTCACCGAGGCCCGTTACACCCGCCACCCCGCACACACCGACCGGTTTGCGCCGTTTCAGAACCACCCGACCGCGCTGGAACACTTCCCGTCGGGGAGCCTGATGCGGCCGCCTGCGCACCTGCATGACCCTGCGCACCTTCATGACTGAACTGCGCCGCAGACTGGCACGGCAGCGCTACCTGCTCGACCACACCGTGGCCTCGATGACGCGGCGCCGCGCCCGGAACCTGGGCCTCCTGCTCGTCTACGCCGGCATGGTCTTCCTCCTCGCTTCGGTACTGTTCTACTCCAGTGCGCTCAAGCACGAGGCGGGCCTGCTCCTGGCGGAGGCACCGGACATCGTCGTGCAGCGGATGGTCGCGGGCCGACATGCGCTGATCCCGGGACAATACGCGGAGACCCTGCGGGGGATCCGCGGTGTCCGCGTGGTGGAGGGCCGGCTGTGGGGCTATCACTACGATCCCGCCGTGCGGGCCAATTACACGCTGCTGGTTCCGCCCGGGGCCGGCATCGAACCGGGCACCGCGATCATCGGCCCGGCGCTCGCGCGCGCCCGCGGCGCCGGGATCGGCGACGTGCTGGGCTTCCGCGGCCATGACGGCACCCTGCACGCCTTCCGCATCGCGGCGGTCCTGCCGCGGGAATCGGCGCTGGCCAGTGCCGATCTGTTCCTGGTCGCGGCATCCGACTTCCGGGCCCTGTTCGGCATCCCGGACGGGCAGTACACCGACCTCGCGCTGCAGATCCCGAACCCGCGCGAGGAGGGCACCGTTGCCGAAAAGGTGCTGGAGGCCCTGCCGGACAGCCGCCCGATCCTGCGGGACGAGATGCTGCGCACCTACGACGCGGTCTTCGACTGGCGCTCGGCGCTGATCCTGCTGCCGCTGTCCGGCGCAATGCTGGCCTTCGCGATCCTGGCCTGGGAGAAGGCCTCGGGTCTGTCCGCAGACGAGCGCCGCGAGATCGGCATCCTGAAGGCCGTCGGCTGGGAGACCGGCGACGTGCTCGCGATGAAGCTCTGGGAGGGGGGACTGCTCTCCCTGCTCGCCTTCCTGTTCGGTACCGCGGCCGCCTACTGGCACGTCTTCGGCCTGTCCGCGCCACTGCTGGCCCCGGTGATGCAGGGCTGGTCCGTGCTCTACCCCGAGTTCCGCCTGACCCCAACGATCGACGCGACGCAGCTGCTCGCACTGTTCTTCCTGACCGTGTTGCCCTATCTCGCGGCCACCCTCGTGCCGGTCTGGCGCGCCGCGGTCACCGACCCCGACGAGGTGATGCGGTGACGGCGCGGGTGGAACTGCACGGGGTGCGCAAGGCCTTCCAGGAGGGCCGCCCCAACGTCTTCTGGGCGATCGACGGAATTGACCTGGCCCTGCCTGTCGGCGGCGTGACCGTGCTGGCCGGTCCGAGCGGTTCGGGGAAGACCACGCTGCTCACCCTGATCGGGTGCCTCGCGCGGCCGACCGAGGGCCGTGTGCGCCTCGATGGCCGCGACATCTCCGGTCTCCCGGAGCCCTTCCTGGCCGCGCTGCGCCGGCAGACCTTCGGCTTCGTGTTCCAGCGCTTCAACCTGATCCGGGGCCTGACCGTCCTCGACAACGTGATGCTGCCGGCCTACCCGCTGGGCACGCCGCATCGTGCCCTGACACGCCGGGCCGGCACCCTGCTGGAACGGCTCGGTGTCGGCCACCGGGCCGACGCACCGGTGGAGTCCCTCTCCGGCGGCGAGGCCCAGCGCACCGCAATCGCCCGCGCGCTGATCAATGATCCGGCCGTGCTGATCGCGGACGAACCCACCGCGAACCTGGACACGGCGCTGTCCCTCGCCTTCCTCGACATCGTCTCGGATCTTCGTGCCGAGGGCCGCACCCTGCTGCTCAGCAGCCACGATCCACTGGTGCGCGAGGCATCCGTGGTCGACCGGGTGGTGGAACTGCGCGATGGCCGGCTGGTCGCCGATCGCGACATCCTGGCGGAGTCCGCGCGATGATGGTGCAGACGCCGATCCTCGCACTGTTCATGGCCGATCTGCTCGGCCTGCTACTGCTGATCCCTGCGGGCCTCTTCGCGCTGCAGGTGCTGCGTCACTGGGACCCGTCCAGCGGCCACGCGCGGCAGCTGCGCCTGGAGAAACGGACCCACCTGGTCGCGGCCATCCTCGGCCTGGTGCTGCTGGCACAGATCCTCGCGCTTCCCCTGTTCGTGCACACCGTGGACCGCATGGCGCTGCAGATCGTCGGCGCGATGTGCGCGGTCGGCACGCTGAACGCGAACCCCTGGGGTCTGCCAGCACTGCTGCTGCGGATCGGCCTGTTCTTCCTCGCCGCCGCCTGGCTGCTGATGCACCGGATGGACAGGCGCGCCCCCGACTACCCGCTTATCCGCGCGAAGTACGGCCTGGTGCTGGTGATCCTGCCGCTGGCCCTTGTCACCGCCGGCGTCCAGCTCGCCTTCTTCCTGCAGCTCGATCCCGACGTGATCACCTCCTGCTGCGGCAGCCTGTTCAGCCAGGGGAGCGAGTCCGTGACCGCCCACATGGCCGGGCTCCCCCCGCTGCCGACGATGATCGCGCTGTATGCCACCATCGGCCTCGCGCTGGCCGCAGCCGGGGTCTACCTGCGCTGGCACCGCGGCCTGCTGCCCTTCGGGATCCTCGCGGCACTGAGCTTCCCCGTCGCGATCGCCGCGATCGTCGCCTTCCTGTCGCTGTACGTGTACGAACACCCGC
>RECA01000094.1 GCA_007692435.1 Thioalkalivibrio sp. | reverse complement strand
TCGCTCTGCAGGGCGTCCCGCTCGGTCCGGGTCTCGCTCAGCTCGGTCTGCAGGCCGGTCTTGTCGGTCTCGAGCGATGCGATGCGCTCGGCCTTCTCGGTCGCCTCGGCCCGGGCCTCGGTCAGTGCGGCCTCGGTGGTGTCGACCTGTCCCTCGAGCTCGGTGACCTCGGCGCTGAGCAGGGCGCGCTGCTCGCCCAGGTCCGCCTGCTCGGAGCGTGCGGTGGCGAGTTCGGCCTCGAGGATCTCCTTGGCCCCCTCGACCTCGGCCAGGTCGCTCTGCAGGGCGTCCCGCTCGGTCCGGGTCTCGCTCAGCTCGGTCTGCAGGCCGGTCTTGTCGGTCTCGAGCGATGCGATGCGCTCGGCCTTCTCGGTCGCCTCGGCCCGGGCCTCGGTCAGTGCGGCCTCGGTGGTGTCGACCTGTCCCTCGAGCTCGGTGACCTCGGCGCTGAGCAGGGCGCGCTGCTCGCCCAGGTCCGCCTGCTCGGAGCGTGCGGTGGCGAGTTCGGCCTCGAGGATCTCCTTGGCCCCCTCCATCTCGGCCAGTTCGCTCTGCAGGGTGTCCCGCTCGGTCCGGGTCTCGCTCAGCGCGCTCTCGAGGGCCTGTGTCTCGGCCCGCATCTCGGCCAGTGCGGACTCGGTGGTGTCGAGCTGCCCCTCGAGCTCGGCGACCTCCGCCTCCAGCTCCGCCTGCCGTGTCTGGAGGTTTCCGTGTTCATCGCGAAGGGTCTGCAGTTCCGCCTGCAACTGCTCGGTCTGCATCGCGCCGTCGTGTTGCTCGGCATGCGAGTAGCTTGCCACTGCGAGCAGCAGGACCCCTGCTGCGACGGCTGCTCGCGTTGGTCCGAGTCGTCGGGCTCGTGTGGTGTTATTCCCGGCTGGATCGATCATCAGTTCTGGTCTCCTTGCGGCGGTTGATGCCCCGGCTGTTGGTGTTCTTGGCGGGACTATTCTGATGTGCCGCGCCCGTATCCGGGGACGATCATGTACGGTGCCGCACATCCCGGTCGATGTTGACGCGTCTGTGGAGTGTAGCCAAGGTGGTGGTCGCGAAACCAATATTTTCGACATCTCCTGCGGTCCTGCTTCCCGGCCGCGACCCATCGGCGACAGGGCGTCCCTGCACCCAGCGCCGAATTGGACCCTCCCCCGCAAGCCGCCGTATCGTCACCGTATCCGCCCTCAGTCAAGCACGGAGTAGCAATGCCTCAGCGAATCCTGCCTGCCCTGGCGATCGTCGCCGGATTCGTCCTGACGGGCTGCGGCGAGCCGCCGCGCGAGGCCGAACACCGTGATTCGGATACGGGTCGCTGGTACACGGTTGACCAGGTGATGCAGGGCGGCCCGGTGTTCGCGGAGCATTGTGCGGCCTGCCACGGGGCACGGGCTGAAGGCGCGGAGGAATGGTTCCGGCGGTTGCCCGACGGCCGCTGGCGTCCACCTCCGCTGAACGGCACCGCCCACACCTGGCACCACCCCCTCTGGCAATTGCGGCAGCACATCCGCGAGGGCTCGGACCCGCAGCACGGGAACATGCCGGCCTTCGAGGACGTGCTGACCCCATCCGAGATCGATGCGGTGATCGCGTGGTTTCAGAGTCACTGGCCGAACGAGATCTACCAGGCCTGGCTGGTTTACGAGGCCAACACGCCCGAGCCCTGAGCCTCTCCCGGACCGGCGATCCGGCGTTTGCTCAGAAGGGCTTCGAGAAGCCGCCGGGCAGGGAAGGGTCCGGCAGCGCGGGCACGTCGCCACGCAGGCGCGCGAGCAGGTCCGGGTCGCGATTGAGATCCTGCAGTGCCCGGCGGAAATAGGGCCTGAGTGCACTGCCCAGGTGCGCCTTCACGCGCCGTGGCGGGATGTCCTTGAGCCTGCAGAACAGTGCCAGCGCGTAGGCGATCTCGGCGCGCCCCAGAAATCCCGGACGCTCTGCAGCGGGACCCTGGCAGGATCCGCAGGCGTTCACCCGCACATTGAACGCGGTGTTCGCGAGCATCACGCCGAAGCCCATGAACACTGCGAGCAGCTCGGTGACGTGGCCCCAGTTGTCCTCTCCGGCCGGCGGCGCCTCCGTGGCCGAGGCCGCGATATGATGGGCGAATTCCCGCGCATAGTTCGCGATCAGCGCCTCGGGGTTGTCGACCAGATCCGGCACGTACCGGAACTGCGCCGGTGCCGCGCTGAATGCGTCCGCGGGTCCCTGATCCGCGTTCGCGCGAACCGGTTTGGCCAGTGGCGGGGGCGGGTAGGCCTGGGGCGCGAGTTCGCCCGGGGCCAGCAGCCTGCAGGGCCAGTGGCCCAGTCCCGCGTGCCGGCGCACGGATTCGAAGACCAGCTCGGCCATGGCATGCCGGTTGTCGGCGCGTCCCGGGAAGAACTCGGGCGTGGGCAGCACCAGCGCCGTGCCGCCGAAGAAGATCTTCCGGCCCTGTTCCCGAAGGGCCCACGCGAAGACCGCATGGATCCAGTCGGCGGTGGTTTCGTCCAGCAGCGGTTCGCGTTGAAACAGGCTGAACATCATGGTTGGCGGCGGTGGCTGCGCTCGCGCGGGGCCGCCCGGGTTTTTCTGGTCACGCATCGCATACCCCAAGCGTAGCGCGTCCGGCGGCGTGGCGCGATCGGGTCGGGACGCCGACCCCATCCGGACCCCCGGACTTTGCTGGAGAGGCCGATTGTTCGGCTCTCACGTCAAAGATACGGGGTAAGCAGGCGCGCGGCGCCGTCGCGCAGGCGCAGCACGAGCGGGCGGCGCCGGATCTCTTCCAGCGTCAGCCGACGGGAGCTCTGCCGTAACCGCGTCGCCCACTCGCTCAGTTCGTGGCCCAGGTCGGTGTCGTAGCACTCCAGATTGAACTCGAAGTTCAGCCGCAGGCTGCGCGGATCCCAGTTGCCCGAACCGAACAGGACCCAGCTGCCGTCGACCAGCATCAGCTTGCTGTGGTTGAAGGGTGGCGGCGTCAGCCAGATCCGGCAGCCGCGTTCCACCAGTTCCGTGTGCAGCGGATTGCTGGCCCAGTCCACCGGCCGGAGGTTGCTCCGCTCCGGCAGCAACAGGTCCACCTGCACGCCGCGCAGCGCGGCCGTCTTCAATGCGGCCAGCAGGCCGACATCGGGGAGGAAGTAGGGGGTGACCACGGTGACCCGCTCGCGGGCCTCCGCCAGGGCCGCGAGCAGCGTGAACTGCAGGACCTCGAAGTCCTCGTCGGGCCCGTCCGGAAGGCCGCGGCACGCGGTGTTGCCCGCGGGATTCCCGGCCACCGACCAGGAGGGGCCGTAGAGTTCTTCGCCGGTCGCGAAACCCCAGTCCTCTGCAAAGATGCTCTGAAGCTGTTCCACCACGGGTCCGTCGATTCGGAAATGCACGTCCTGCACGGGGTGCCGTCCCGGATCGGTGCGGCAGTGCCCGCGCCGGATGTTCATGCCGCCCGTGAAACCGGTGGCGCCGTCCACCACCAGCAGCTTGCGGTGGTTGCGCAGGTTGAAGGCCGCGAAGCTGCGGGGCAGGTGCACCGGCAGGAAGGCGGCGGTGGGCACCCCGAGCCGGTGCAGCAGTGCCAGCATGCTGCGCCGGCTGTAGCGCGCGCCGATGCCGTCGATCAGCACCCGGACCTCCACGCCGCGCTCGACTGCCGCCTGCAGGCGTTCGGCGAAGACCCGTCCGATGCGGTCGGTGTCGAAGATGTAGGTCGCCATGGCGATCCCGCGCTCTGCGCCGTCGATCGCCGCGAGCATCGAATCATAGGCCTCGTCGCCGTCGAACAGCGGCGTGACCCGGTTGCCGGCACTGACGGTGAACGGACTGAGCGCGTCGCCGGAGCCGAGCAGGCCCTGCCAGCGCTCGCCCAGCCCCGGGTCCACCGCGAGGCTCGGACTGGGCAGCCGCGACGGCGTGTGACCCTCGCGCAGGGCGCGGGCGCGCCGCCGGATGCGGTTGATGCCGAACAGCCAGTAGAGCACCGAGCCGGCCAGCGGCAGCAGGAAGATCAGGCCGACCCAGGCGATCACGGCACCGGTCTCGCGCCGCTGCAGCACTGCGTGCACCGCGCTGACCACGGCCACCAGAAACACGGCCACGGCAATGCCGCTGGTGATCCAGCCGGTCTCCACGTCCACGGTCTTCCTCCGGGCGCCGGTTCATCCGATGGCATGCAGGCGCAAGAGTGGCTACAGTACGGCGGCGCCGCGGGTCGGGCAAACCGTCGTTGCGGCATGGGCGCCCCGCCACGCACTGGGAGACCGAGCAACGCCATGCCCGACAACCTGACCCTCGATTTCCAGGACGCCGAGCAGCTTCCGTTGAAGGATTTCACGGAAAAGGCCTACCTGGACTATTCCATGTACGTGATTCTCGACCGCGCGCTGCCGCACATCAGCGACGGTCTGAAGCCGGTCCAGCGCCGGATCATCTACGCGATGAGCGAGCTGGGGCTGTCGGCGACCGCGAAGTACAAGAAGTCCGCGCGTACCGTGGGCGACGTGCTCGGCAAGTTCCACCCGCATGGCGACAGCGCGTGCTACGAGGCCATGGTGCTGATGGCCCAGTCCTTCTCCTACCGGTATCCCTTCGTGGACGGGCAGGGCAACTGGGGTTCACCCGACGACCCGAAGAGCTTTGCGGCAATGCGCTACACGGAGTCGCGGCTGGCGCGCTATGCCCAGGTGCTGCTCTCCGAGCTGGGCCAGGGTACCGTGGACTGGGCGCCCAACTTCGATGGCACCCTCGAGGAGCCGAAGATGCTGCCGGCGCGCCTGCCCAACGTGCTGCTGAACGGCGCCACCGGCATCGCGGTGGGCATGGCCACGGACATCCTGCCGCACAACCTGCGCGAGGTCGCGGCGGCCTGCGTGCACCTGCTGGAACATCCCGGTGCGTCGCTCGACGAGCTGCTGGAGCACATCCAGGGACCGGACTTCCCGAGCGAGGCCGAGATCATCACCCCGCGCGAGGAGCTCCGGCGGCTCTACGCGCACGGTCACGGCTCGGTGCGCGCCCGCGCCCGCTACGAGCGCGAGAACGGCGACATCCTGATCACCGCGCTGCCGTACCAGGCCTCCGGATCCCGCGTGCTGGAACAGATCGCGGCCCAGATCAACGCGAAGAAGCTCCCGATGGTGGAGGACCTGCGCGACGAATCCGACCACGAGCACCCGACCCGGCTGGTGATCACGCCACGCAGCCAGCGCATCGATGTCGAGTCGCTGATGGCGCACCTGTTCGCGACCACCGACCTCGAGAAGAGCTACCGGGTCAACATGAACCTGATCGGCCTGGACGGACGGCCGCGGGTGAAGGATCTGCGGGCGCTGCTGGAGGAATGGCTCGGGTTCCGCGTGCACACGGTACGCCGGCGGTTGCAGTGGCGCCTGGACAAGGTGCTGGCCCGGCTGCACGTGCTGGAAGGCCTGTTGATCGCCTACCTGAACATCGACGAGGTGATCCGCATCATCCGGGAGAACGACAAGCCCAAGCCGGTGCTGATGGAGCGCTTCGGGCTCACCGACATCCAGGCGGAGGCGATCCTGGAGCTGAAGCTGCGCCACCTCGCGAAGCTCGAGGAGATGAAGATCCGCGGCGAACAGGACGAACTGGCCGCCGAACGCGAACAGCTCGAGAAGATCCTTGGCTCGGACAGGCGACTGAAGCGCCTGGTCGCGGACGAGATCCGCGCGGATGCCGAGACCTTCGGCGACGACCGTAGAGCGCCGCTGGTCGAGCGCGCGGCCGCGCAGGCCCTGGACGAGACCGCGCTGGTGCCCACCGAGCCCCTGACCATCGTGCTCTCCAAGATGGGCTGGGTGCGCGCTGCAAAGGGTCACGAGGTCGATCCGACGGGACTGAACTACAAGGCCGGGGACGGATTCCTGGCGGCGCTCGCGGGCCGCAGCAACCAGCCGGTGGCCTTCCTGCATTCCACCGGGCGCGCCTACACGCTGCCCGCGCACACGCTGCCGTCGGCGCGCGGGCAGGGCGAGCCGCTCTCGGGCCGGGTGGCGGCGGCGGACGGCGGCCACTTCGTCGGCCTGGCCTCGGGTGCGCCGGAAGAGACGTGGCTGCTGGCCACCGATCACGGCTACGGGTTCATTGCGCGGCTCGGCGATCTCTTCAGCCGCCAGAAGTCGGGCAAGACCGTGCTCTCCGTGCCGAAGGGCGCCGACGTGCTGCCGCCGCTGCGCGTGCGGGATCCCGCGAGTGACCGTCTTGCGCTGGTGACGTCGGAGGGCTACCTGCTGATCGTGCCCGCCGCGGAACTGCCGGAGATGGCGCGCGGCAAGGGCAACAAGATCATCGGCATTCCCGCCGCGCGGCTGAAGGAGGGCAAGGAACGGGTGGTGGCCGCGGCGGTGTTGCCGCAGGACGGGACGCTGATCGTGTACTCCGGTCGGAGGTTCAAGGGCATGGGGCCGTCCGAGTGGGCCGGCTACGAGGCCGACCGCGGGCGCCGGGGGCACAGGCTGCCACGCGGTTACCAGAAGGTGGAACGTCTGGATGTGCAGGGCTGAGTGCATCCCGTGTCCCACTTGCGTGTCCCACTTGCGTGTCCCACTTGCGTGTCCCACTTGCGTGCCCCACTTGAATTTACGGCCCGGTGCCCCATCTAATAGCGGGTATCGCCGTTTCCTTATGGGCTTTCGGGAGTCAACATGAAGCGTATCCTGCTGTTTCTTGGGACCAACCTCGCGATTATCGTGGTCCTCAGCATCGTGCTGCGCCTGCTCGGGGTGGAGCGCATCCTCGACGAGGAGGGCGTCGATCTCAATCTGAACGCCCTGCTCATCTTCGCGGCCGTGTTCGGATTCGGCGGGTCCTTCATCTCGCTGGCCATCTCCAAGTGGATGGCCAAGAAGACCATGAAGGTGCACGTGATCGAGAAGCCGCGCAACGCGACCGAACAGTGGCTGTTCGAGACCGTGAAGCGGCAGGCTCGCGAATCCGGTATCGGCATGCCCGAGGTGGGCATTTACGACTCGCCGGATCCCAACGCCTTCGCGACCGGGATGAGCCGCAACAACGCGCTGGTGGCGGTCAGCACCGGGTTGATGCGCAACATGGACCAGGGCGAGGTCGAGGCGGTGCTGGGCCACGAGGTGGGTCACGTCGCGAATGGCGACATGGTCACGCTGGCGTTGATCCAGGGCGTGGTGAACACCTTCGTGATCTTCCTCGCGCGCGTGGCCGGGCACTTCGTGGACCGGGTGGTCTTCAAGAACGAGTCGGGTCACGGGCCCGCGTTCTGGATCACCACCATCGTGATGGAGATCCTGCTCGCGATCCTGGCCTCGATCATCGTGATGTGGTTCTCGCGCCAGCGCGAGTTCCGGGCGGACCAGGCCGGTGCACGCCTGGCCGGTCGTGACAAGATGGTCGGTGCCCTGGAGTCGCTGGCCCGTGCCTCCGGACGACCGGTCGACATGCCGGATCAGATGGCGGCCTTCGGCATCCGCGGTGGCGTGCGGCAGGGCATCAAGCGCCTGTTCATGACCCACCCGCCGATCGAGGAGCGGATCATGGCCCTGAAGGCGATGCGCTGAGTCGCGGCCGCGCGCCCCGACGACGAAAAGCCCCTTCTCCCGTAAGCGCCCGCAAGCGGGAGGGAGGGCTACGCGACTCTCACGTCAACCCCCCGACCCCAGCACCGCATCGCCGACGAACGGGTTGCTCTGGCGTTCCCGCCCGAAGGTGGACATCGGGCCGTGTCCCGGCACGAAGCGCGTGTCGTCGCCCAGCGGCCAGAGCTTGTCGGCGATCGACTGCAACAGATCGGCGTGGTTGCCCCGTGGGAAGTCGGTCCGTCCGATGCTCCCGGCGAACAGCACGTCGCCCACCAGGGCCAGGCGGCTCGGCGCGTGGTGGAAGATCACGTGGCCCGGGGTGTGCCCCGGGCACGCGTAGACGTCCAGCACCTGGTCGCCGACCCGGACCGTCTCGCCCTCGGCGAGCCAGCGGTCGGGCAGGAACGGCTGCACCTCGTCGGCGCCGAACATCCGCGACTGCATCGGCAGCTGTTCAAGCCAGAAGCGGTCGGCCTCTCCCGGGCCGATGATCGGGACCGAGGCGAGGTCCGCGAGTTCGCGGGCACCCCCGACGTGGTCGAGGTGACCGTGGGTCAGCAGGATCTGGCGCAGTTCCAGGCCGCGTTCGCGTGCGGCCTCGAGCAGCCGTTCCGGGGAACCACCGGGATCGACCCAGGCGGCCTCCCGCGTCTGCTCGCACCAGATCAGGGTGGCGTTCTGTTCGAAGGCGGTGACGGGAATGCTGTGGAATCCAAGCATGGCGGTGGCCGTTCAGGGTTCGGGCCACATTGTTGCAAACGCGCCCCGCGGCCGCCATTGGCAGCGGCGAATCATTTTTTTGCAGTGCGGGGTTGACAGGGAAGGGCATATATTAGAACATGCTCATACGTTGATTGGTTGCCCCCCCGCAACCGTCAGCGTACTCCTCCATCCTCCTTTGGTGGTTAATTGGCGCGGACTTCGGTCCGCGCCTTTTTTTTCGGGTCCTCCATAGGGTGGGGCCGGGCACCCCGGCGCGTCCCGAATTCGCAACTTCCGCCGGATTCTGATACCCATGTAGGCCTTCCCCTGCCTTCTTACCACTCGATGTTCCTGCGATTCAACAATCTGCGCAACGCCGTGATCGCCTTCGTGCTGTTGCCGCTGCTGGGGCTGCTCGTGGCGCTGGGGCTGCTGGGGCTCCGCGAATTCGAACACCAGATGGAGCTGCGCATGCAGGAGGACATTGAACTGGTGGCGCGATCCATCCGACTGCCCATTTCGACCGCGATGATCCGGCGGGACGCGCTGGACGTGCAGCAGGCCCTGGACTCCGCCTTTCAGCTCGAGCAGGTCTTCGGCGTCTACGTGTACGACTTCCACGGAGATCTGGTCGCGACCAGCGGCCCGCGCAGCCCGCTGCTCGAGCGCCGGCGCGAGGCCCGCGTGATCACCGAGGGCGGTAGCCAGGGCGCCTTCGAGGAACGGCAGGGTCGCGAGGTCTTTTCCTTCTTTCTGCCGCTGACGGATGCCGGTGGCCGGATCATCGGACTGCTGCAGATCACCCGGGACGTGACCCGGTTCCAGGCCTACATCGCACAGATGCGCTGGCAGGGTACGCTGGCGATCGGGCTGTTGTCGGCGCTGTTCCTGCTGGTGGTACTGATTGGATATCACCGCGCGGTCGGCCGCCACGTCAGCCGGTTGGCGGACGCGATGCGCCAGGTCGGCGACGGGACCCGTGGTTTGCGCGTACCGGAGCAGGGGCCTCAGGAGCTGCGCCTGCTCGCGACCACGATGAACGAGATGATCGCTCGGCGCGAGGATTCGGAGCGGGCGCTGGAGGCGCAGCGTGCCCGGCGCACGGAGCTGGAAGAGAAGCTGCGCCAGTCCGAGAAGCTGGCCGCGATCGGTCAACTGGCGGCGGGCGTTGCGCACGAGCTCGGCACGCCGCTGGGGGTGATTGCCGGTCGCGCGCAGCGGGCACGGCGCGAGATGCCCGAGGACTCGTCGGCGATCGCGGAGATCCGCAGCCTGCTGGCGGAGCTGCGCCGCGTGGAGCACATCGTGCGCCAGCTCCTGAACTTCGCACGGCGCAACCCGCTGAACACGCGGGAGATCGTCCTGCCGGCCCTGGTGGCTGACGTCGTCACGAGGGTGCGGATCGGGGCCGGGCGTCCGGAAATCGAGGTCGAGACCGGGTCCGGCAGCGATGCCGGGGAGGACGATGCACTCACCCTGCGTGCCGACCCCGCCCGGCTCGAACAGGCGCTGGGCAACCTGATCGAGAATGCGATCCATGCGGCCAGCCGGCGGGTCCGCATTGACTGGCGGCGGCTCGCGAACGACGCGCCGCACGGGGTGGAAATCAGCGTAACCGACGATGGCCCCGGGATCGCGGAAGAGGACGCGCACCAGCTCTTCGAACCCTTTTTCACCACCAAGCCGACCGGGCAGGGCACCGGCCTCGGGCTGGCCGTCGCCCACGCGGCCGTCGAGGACCATGGCGGCGAGCTCTGGCTGGATCGTGAATGGCAACCCGGCACGCGTTTCGTGATCACGCTGCCGGCGGCGGGAGGCAATGGACGATGACGGATGATCGTGCCCGGGAAATGGTGCTCGTGGTCGAGGACGATGCCGGGCACCGCGAGCTGCTGCAGCAGGAACTCTCGGATGCGGGCTACCACGTGACGGCGGTGGCCAGTGCCGAGCAGGCGATGGCGGTGCTGGGCGAACGGAGCTTCGCGCTGGTGGTCAGCGACCTGCGTCTGCCGGAGGCGGACGGTTTCGCGGTGCTGGAGGCGACCCGCACGCTGGTGCCGGCGCCCGGGTTCATCATGCTGACCGGCTTCGGCACCATCGACCAGGCGGTCAGCGCGCTGAAGGCGGGGGCCGATGACTTTCTGACCAAGCCGGTGGACCTCGAGCACCTGCGGCTGGCGGCGCAGCGGGTGCTGCAGACACGCCAGCTGCGCGCCGAGGTCCAGCAGTACCGGGAGGTGCTGGGGGACCGCGGCTTCCACGGGATGCAGGGAAAGAGCCCGGCGATGCTGCGCCTGTTCGACCTGATCCGGCGCATCGCCCCCTCGGACGGGAGCGTGCTGATCACCGGGGAGTCCGGGACCGGCAAGGAGCTCGTCGCGCGCGCCCTGCACGAGGAGAGCCCCCGTGCAGACGGCCCATTCGTGGCGCTGAACTGCGCCGGCATCCCCGAGACCCTGCTGGAATCCGAGCTGCTGGGGCACGCGGCGGGCGCCTTCAGCGGTGCGAAGGGTTCGCGCAGGGGCCTCTTCCTGGAGGCGGACGGAGGCACGCTGTTCCTGGACGAGATCGGCGAGATGCCGGCCTCCATGCAGACCAAGCTGCTGCGTGTGCTCCAGGACGGTCGGGTGCGGCCGGTGGGTGCCAACGAAGAGATCCCGACGGATGTGCGGATCGTTGCGGCCACGCATCGGGATGTCACCGAACTGATGACGGAGGGCCAGCTGCGCGAGGACCTCTTTTTTCGGCTGGAGACCTTCCGCATCGAGGTTCCGCCCCTGCGCGAACGCGGCGAAGACATTGCGCGGCTGCTGCACATCTTCCTGCGCCGTCACGCCCTCGAACAGGGGCTTTCGGTCAGACGGATCGAGCCCGAGGCCATGCGGCGGCTCCTGGGCTACCGCTTCCCGGGCAATGTTCGCGAACTGGCGGGTCTGGTCGAGCGGGCGGCCACACTCGCCCGCGACGGGGTGATCCGGCTGGACGATCTCCCCGAGCGGGTCCGCGCGGACGCGCCGCTCCGGGATCCATCCGTGGCAGGGCTGCGGGGCGACGGCGAGCACGACGAAGCGTGGGAAACGCTGGAGGAACTCGAGAACCGCTATATCCGGCAGGTGCTCGCCCACACCGAGGGGAACAAGCAGCGTGCGGCGCGCATCCTCGGCATCGGTCGCAAGACGCTCTATCGGAAGCTGGGCGACGAGCTGTGACCGGGCAGGCCGTATCGATTCGACACATGTGGCGGATTGCGCCGTGCGTACAGGGACAGGAGGACGCGCTCCGGCCCTGCGGGAATAGCCATAAGTCATTGATCATGAGACTTTTTGGTGCCGGACGTGGGTCGTTGGCACGGTTGCTGCATTGGTACCCGTCGCAAGCACTGCAAACTCAAAGGAGTTATTCAATGACGATTCGCAAGACCGCACTGACCATCGCCCTGGCCGCCCTGTTCGCCGCTGGCGGCACCGCCCTCGCACAGGAGCAGGGCGCCGGCCAGCCTTCCTTCGGTGAGACCACGCCACAGACCGCGGCGTTGACCGACCAGACCGTGGACACCTTCGTCGACGCCTTCGTCGCGGTGCAGGATATCCGCGAGGAATACACGGAACGCCTGCATGGCGCCTCCGACGAAGCCGAGGCCCAGGCCCTTCAGCAGGAGGCCCAGGACGAGATGATGCAGGCCGTCGAGGCGTCGGGCATGAGCGTCCAGGAGTACAACGAGGTCGCCATGGCGCTGCAGAACGATCCCGAACTCATGGAGCGAGTCCAGGAAAAGGCCCTGGACCGCATGTAAGCGGACCCGGACCTTCAGCCTACGGAGCGCCGGCCCCTCGCGGGCCGGCGTCTTTCGTTGTGCAGTTCTTCATTGTGTAGTTCTCGTTGCGCACCTTGAACCCCGGGTGCGTGTCCGTTATGATTGCGGGCTTTCCGAAACGCCCCGCACCCGGAGCCACAGGCATGAAGACCATCAGCGCCAAGCCGTCAGAAGTCGAACGCGACTGGTACATCGTCGACGCGGACGGCAAGACCCTGGGCCGGCTGGCCACCGAGATCGCGCGCCGCCTTCGCGGGAAGCACAAGCCCGTGTACACGCCTCACGTGGATACGGGGGACTACATCGTCGTGGTGAACGCCGAGAAGATCCGCGTCACGGGCAACAAGGCCAACGACAAGATGTACTACCGGCACTCCGGCTACCCCAGCGGCCTGAAACAGGCGAACTTCGCGCAGATGATCGAGCGCTCCCCCGAACGCGTGCTGGAGCTCGCGGTCAAGGGGATGTTGCCGAAGAACCCGCTGGGTCGCGCGATGTTCAAGAAGCTGAAGGTCTACGCGGGCACCGAGCATCGGCATGCCGCCCAGCAGCCGCAGCCGCTGGAGATCTAGACTCCCGCCGCACCGTTTACGTCAAGGACAATGCATTCATGGCAATGAACCAGAACTATGGCACCGGCCGCCGCAAGACCGCATCCGCGCGAGTCTTCCTCCGTCCGGGCAAGGGCGACATCATCGTCAACAACAAGGCCCTGGGTGACTACTTCGGTCGCCAGACCTCGCAGATGGTGGTGCGCCAGCCGCTGGTGACCGCGGAGGCGGAGGACCGCTTCGACGTGATCGCCACCGTGCAGGGCGGCGGCGCCAACGGCCAGGCCGGCGCCATCCGCCTCGGCATCGCCCGCGCACTGGTCGAGTACGACGAGACCCTGCGCCCCCCGATGCGCCAGGCGGGCTTCATGACCCGCGACGCGCGCGAGGTGGAGCGCAAGAAGGTCGGCCTCGCCAAGGCCCGCCGCGCGAAGCAGTTCTCCAAGCGCTGAGTTCCCGGGCTGGGACCACTCCCCCCGGCCCGCCGAATTGGGGGATCGTCTAGCGGTAGGACTACGGACTCTGACTCCGTCAACCCAGGTTCGAATCCTGGTCCCCCAGCCATCCACGAAAGAGGCCCCCACGCGGGGCCTCTTTCGTGGATGCGGGCGCAAGTAGGCTCGGGCTGCATACTCCCGCGTTCTTTGGGGCGGGCGAAAGAGCCAGTATAGTGTGCGTGGCCGGTGGCCCGACCGGCCCGACCCCTCTCCCGGGCCTGCCATGCGCCCGCTGTCCCCGGAACACGCCCATGCAGGATTTCGACCCCAGCGAGTACGATCCGGAGACCGTAGCGGTACGCGCCGGCTACCGTCGCACCCCTGAGAACGAGCACTCCGAGGCGATCTTTCCGACCTCGAGCTTCGTCTTCGCCAGCGCTGCCGAGGCCGCCGCCCGCTTCGGCGGCGACGTGCCCGGCAACATCTATTCGCGCTTCACCAACCCCACGGTCAGGACCTTCGAGGAACGCCTTGCCGCGATGGAGGGCGGGGACGCCTGTGTCGCCACGGCCTCCGGGATGGCCGCGATCCTCGCGACGATGATGGGCCTGCTGCGCAGCGGCGACCATGTCGTCTGCTCGCGCTCGGTGTTCGGTACCACCACGGTGCTGCTGAACAACTACATGGCGCGATTCGGCGTGGAGGTCAGCTACGTGCCGCTGTCCGACCTGTCCGCGTGGGCAGAGGCCACCCGGCCCGAGACCCGCCTGTATTTCTGCGAGACCCCATCCAACCCGCTCGGCGAACTCGTTGACATCCAGGCACTGGCGACGCTCGCCCACGAGCGCGGGCTGCTGCTCGCGGTCGACAACTGCTTCTGCACGCCCGCGCTGCAGCGCCCGCTGGATCTGGGTGCGGACATCGTGATCCACTCCGCGACCAAGTTCCTGGACGGACAGGGGCGTTGTCTCGGCGGTGCGGTGGTGGGCGATGCCGAACGGGTCGGAAAGGAGGTCTATGGCTTCCTGCGCAGCGCCGGGCCGACGCTGTCGCCGTTCAACGCCTGGGTCTTCCTGAAGGGGCTGGAGACACTGCACCTCCGCATGCGCGCGCACAGCGAGAATGCGCTGGCGCTCGCGCGCTGGCTTCGCGGGCATCCAGGGGTGCGCGCGGTTCATTACCCGGGCCTGGAGGAGCACCCGCAGCATGCCCTCGCGGGTGCGCAGCAGAGCGGCTATGGCGGCGTGCTCAGCTTCGAGGTCGCGGGCGGTCGGGAGGCCGCCTGGTCGGTGATCGACCAGACCCGGATGCTCTCCATCACCGCCAACCTTGGCGATGTCAAGAGCACGATCACCCACCCGGCCACCACCACGCACGGCCGCCTGAGCCCGGAGATGCGCGAGGCGCAGGGCATCACCGAGGGGCTGGTCCGGGTCGCGGTGGGGCTGGAGTCGGGCGCGGACGTGCAGCGGGACCTGGCGCGGGGGCTGGACCGGTTGACGTGACCGGGGCGGACTTCCTGCTGCAAGACGGGTACCGCGCGGCCCTCGCGGCGGTGCACGGACGTCCGGCCGTCGTGGCGGCGCTCGCCGGCGAGCGCAGGCCCGAGGGCCCGGTGCACGTGCTGGCGCTCGGCAAGGCCGCGGAGGCGATGCTGGCCGGTGCCGCGGAGGTCTGGTCCGACGGCATCACCCGGGCGTTGGTGGTGGCCCCTGCGGCTTCCGATGTGGGCGTTTCGACCTACCCGTTCCCAGTGGAGCGCAGGCCCGGCAATCACCCGGTGCCCGGGGCGGAGAGCCTCGCGGCAGGGGCTGCGGTGGCCCGTTTTCTCCGCGAGATGCCGCCCGGGGATACGCTGCTGGTGCTGCTCTCCGGCGGGGCCTCGGCGCTGGCCGAGCTCCCCCGGGCCGGCGTGGATCTGCCGCTGCTGCGGGAGCTCAATACACGGTTGCTCGCGGCCGGGCTCGACATCCGGGTGATGAATGCCCTGCGGGGCCGCTTCTCGCAGCTGAAGGCCGGGGGTGCGGCGGCCCTGTGCCCGGCGCGGGATACCCGCGTGCTGTTCATCAGCGACGTGCCGGGCGACGCGCCGGCCTCGGTCGGTTCGGGGCCGTTCTGGGCGCCGGCGTCACCCCTGCCGACCGATGGGGTGCCGGAGATCGGCTGGCCCGAATTGCGGCACTGGCTGGACCGTCTCGAAGCGCCGAAGCCAGCGCCGCGGCGGCCCGCACACCGGCTGGTCGCCGGCAACGCCGATGCCCGCCGGGCGGTCACGCGCGCGGCGGCACAGGCGGGGCTGCAGGCCTGGGACCACGGCCTCTTTCCCGAGCTTCCCGGCACCTCTCTCGCAGTCCATCTGGTCCGTTTTCTGCGCAATGCGCCTGCCGGGGTACACGTCTGGGGCGGCGAGGCCGCGGTCCGCCTGCCGGAACATCCGGGACGGGGCGGGCGCGCGCAGCACCTCGCCGCACTGATCCTGCTCCTGTGGCTGGCCCGTGGCGGGCCCCGGCCGATCGAGCTGCTCTGCGCCGCAACCGACGGGGTGGACGGCAACAGCGGGAGCGCCGGGGCGTGGTTTGGCGACGGGGATCCGGATGCGGGCAGGGGCATCCGTTTGCAGCTGCGCGAGGCCCTTCGTGCGGCGGACACGGCGGCCTTCTGGGAGGCCCTCGGCCAGGCCGTGCCGGGAACGCAGACCGGGACCAACGTGATGGACCTGCTGATCGTCAGGCTGGGTGCGCCGCCACGCGGAGCCGGTGACCGCCTCGCGGCGAAGAAGCGGGCACACGGCGTGCACGCGATGGCGCTGAGGGCCCTGCAGATCCGGGACCCCCGGAAGAAGTGCGAATGCGTGGAACGCCTGCTGGGGGCCTGGCGCGCGGGGGGTCTGGGGGTGGATCCGCGCGATCCGCCCCCGGTCCGGATCGAGATACCCGGGCGTCCCGGGCGTCCCGAGCTGGTGCGGCCGCAGGATCTGCCCCGCCGCGGCCTGCAGACCCTGCCCGGGAGACAGGCCCTGCTGCACGCGGTCACCCACATCGAGTTCAACGCGATCAACCTGGCGCTGGATGCGGTGTACCGCTTCCGGGGGCTGCCGGCGGAATACATCAGCGACTGGCTGCAGGTCGCGGCGGAAGAGGCCCGGCACTTCCAGCTGCTGGCCGGCCGGCTGGCACGGCTGGGCAGCGGCTACGGCGCCTTCCCCGCGCACAATGGCCTGTGGGAGATGGCGGTGAAGACCGATGCGGATCCGATGGAGCGCATGGCGCTGGTTCCGCGGGTGCTGGAGGCGCGCGGCCTCGACGTGACACCCGGCATGATCCAGCGGCTGGAAGCGGCGGGAGACGAGGACAGCGTTGCCGTGCTCAGGGTGATCCAGCGCGAGGAGGTCAGCCACGTGGCCATCGGGAGCCGGTGGTTCCGCCACCTCGCAGTGCTTCGGGGACTGGATCCGGAACCGACCTTCCTGGACCTGCTGGCGCGGCACATGCCGGGGCGCGTGCGACCGCCCTTTGCACTGGATGCGCGCCTGGCAGCGGGCTTCAGCCGTTCGGAGATGGCCGCACTCGAGGCTCAGGCCGGGTCGGCCGGGAGGCCCGATTCCACCGGGTAGTTCCGCCCGTCCAGGGTCAGCAGGCGGGGTCCGCCGGCATCCACCGACAGGTAGCCCGGCAGTTCATCCCAGGAGGGCAGCACGCAGCGCACGCAGGGTTGGCCGTCGACCTGGAAGTGGTGAATTGCCGGTCGGTGGGTATGTCCGTGTATCAGCAGCGCGCGTTCGTGACCGCGCAGCACCGCCGCGACCGCATCCGGGTGCACGTCCATGATCTCGCTCGCCTTCATTCGACCGGCACCACGGCTGACCCCGCGCATGCGCTCGGCCTCCGCGATGCGTTCGTCCAGCGGGCGGGCGAGGAATGCCTGCTGCCAGTCGGGGTGGCGCACGACCTTGCGGAAGCGAAGGTACTCGGTGTCCGCGGTACACAGGCTGTCCCCGTGCATGAACAGCGCCCCGCCGATCTCGAGCTCGACCGGGAGCACTTCCGGGGCCAGCTCCATGCCGGCCCGATCCGCGTAGGCCCGGCCCAGCAGGAAGTCCCGATTGCCGTGCTGGAAGGTGACCGGCATTGGCAGCGACGACAGGGCATCCGCCAGCTGCTCCGCGGCAGCGAAACCCGCGTCGTCGCCGACCCAGTACTCGAAGAGGTCCCCCAGGATGTAGAGGGACGAGGCGCCCCGAGCCGGCCCGTCGAGGAACCGGAGGAACGCCGAGAGGGTGGGGCCCGGCTCCCGGTCCAGGTGGAGATCGGAGACGACCAGTACCGGCGGGGCGCTAAGCATTACCGCTGGGGATTCAGTCGACCCGCTTCACGCTGGTCATGATCACCTGCTCCAGGGGCACGTCCTGGTGCATGCCCACGCGTCCGGTCTTCACGCGCTCGATCTCGCTGACCACGCTCATGCCCTCCGCCACGCTTCCGAATACTGTGTAGCCCCATCCCTGCGGCGTCTTCGAGCTGTGGTCGAGGAAGCTGTTGTCCGAGACGTTGATGAAGAACTGGGCGGTCGCGGAATGCGGATCCTGGGTTCGCGCCATCGCGATGGTGCCGGTCTTGTTCTTCAGGCCGTTGTCCGCCTCGTTCTGGATGGGCCCCCGGACGGGCTTCTGCCGCATGTCGGGATCGAAGCCGCCGCCCTGGACCATGAAGCCGGGGATCACCCGGTGGAAGATGGTGTTGTCGTAAAAGCCCTCGTCCACGTAGCCAAGGAAGTTTTCGACGGTCTCGGGCGCGGCCGAGGGGTTCAGCTGCAGCACGATGCGGCCGTGATTGGTCTCGATTGCGACCTTGGGTTGGTCATCAGCCATGAGAGCTCCTGAAAGTAGGATTGCAAGGGACAGCAATAGTGGAGGGATTGAACGGCGCATTCGAAAATCCTTCTCTGGACGGGGCGAGGATGGTAACCCCGGTCCGGGTGTCAGGCCAGATTCTACCCTGAACGGCCGGCGCCGCCCCAGCCGGGGCCAGGTGCCGGCGCCTCATGCAGGAGCGGGAACCTCGATCTCGCCGAAGCGGCGCGACTGCAGGGTGTTCTTGAGCAGCACCGCCACCGTCATCGGGCCGACGCCGCCGGGCACCGGCGTGATCCAGGCGGCCCGCTCTGCAGCCGCGTCAAATTCGACGTCGCCGCAGAGCGTTCCGTCCTCCATCCGGTTGATACCCACGTCGATCACCGTGGCCCCCGGCTTGATCCAGTCGCCCCTGACGAGGCCGGGCCTTCCCGCGGCGGCGATCACCAGGTCCGCCTCGCGCACGTGTGCCCGGGTGTCGGTCGTGAAGCGATGGCACACCGTGATGGTGGCACCGGCGAGCAGCAGCTCCAGGGTCATCGGACGCCCGACGATGTTCGACGCGCCGATCACGCAGGCGGTGCGCCCCTTGAAGACTTCGCCGGTCTCGTGCAGCAGTTCCATCACGCCACGCGGGGTGCATGGGCTCAGGCGGGGCAGCCGGACGGCCAGCCGTCCGATGTTGTAGGGATGAAAGCCGTCGACGTCCTTGGCCGGATCGATGGCCTCGATCACCGTTTCGGTGTCGATGTGGGGGGGTAAGGGGAGCTGCACCAGGATGCCGTCGATCGCGCGATCGCGGTTCAGCCGGTCGATCAGGGCCAGCAGGTCGGTCTGCGTGGTCTGTTCGGGGAGGTTGAAGGAATGCGATGCGATGCCCACCTGCTCGCAGGCCCTGCGCTTGTTGCGCACGTAGACCTCGGAGGCCGGGTCGGTGCCGACCAGCACTACGGCAAGGCCTGGCGGGCGCTGCCCGGCACCGGTGAGCTCGGCCACTTCCTCGGCGACGCGGGCGCGGTGCCGGGCCGCGATCGCGCGGCCATCGATGATCCTCGCTGTCATGTGAACCGTCCCCGCCGGTCGCCCAAACCCCCATTATGCCCAATGCCGCCGGCGACGCGCACCCGCGGCCCCGGTGTGCGCGATGCGATTTTCGCGTTAAGCTGCGCCCACTGACGATGGCAATACAACGAAAAGCCGCACCTCGCAGGAGTCATCGATGGCGTCTGGCTCAGACTGTCGTCCTTGTCGCGTTGATCGCACTCCCGCCACTCCTGGGCGCGGCGGACAAGGATACGGCGATGTCCGGAACCTTCCTGCTCGATGACTTCCAGCGCCCGGATGACCTGTCGGCCGTGGGCACGCGCTGGGAGGGCGTCAGCGACCGCGTGATGGGTGGGCGGTCCGACATGGAGGTCGGCTACCGCGAGAGCGATGCCGGCCGGGTGCTCTTCCTGCGTGGCCAGGTCCGGCTCGAGAACCGCGGCGGATTCATCCAGGCCCGTCTGCCGCTCGACCCCGCGGGTGGCAGCATCGACGCCAGCGACTGGGAGGGCCTGCGGATCAGGGTCCGCGGGACCCCCGGGCCTTACTACCTGCATCTGCGCACCCGCCAGACCTGGCAACCCTGGCAGCACTACCGCGCACCGATCGAGGTCGGGACCGCGTGGCAGGAGCAGTTCGTCCCCTTCGCGGCCTTCGAAGGTCGCGCCACCTGGCGCCGCCTCGATGTCAGCGCGCTCAAGTCGGTGGGCGTGGTGGCCTACGGCGAGGCCTTCGATGCGGAGATCGAGGTGGCGCGGCTGGAGCTCGGTAACCGCCAGGGAAATGCTGCGCCGGACCCCCAGACGGCGAGCGCGGATCGCGGTGCGAAAGGGGCAACCCGGAGGCCCTGAGGGCCCCGCCCCGGATTAATCTTCGACACTGCATCGTCCTGCCTGAGTCGGCCGCCGCTCCGGACCGCCGGCCGGGTGTGCCATCGCCCTCACGTGCGCAAACGCACTCAAACGGAGACAGTGAATGAAGACCCCGCACCAATGGATTCCAGCCTTCCTGTTACTGAGCCTCGTCGCGGCGCCCGCGGCAGCGGATGCCGACCGTCCGATCGAGGAGATCCTCGAACCGATCGCGCTGACGGACCGGGTCTACTACTTCTACGGCTCGCTCGAGGCGCGCTCGCCCCTGAACCAGGGCATGAACAACAACACGGGATTCGTCGTGACCGACGACGGCGTGGTGCTGGTCGACAGCGGGCCCAGCCATCGTGTGGCGGAGATGATCGCCGACGCAGTGGCCACCGTCACCGATGCGCCGATCACGCACGTGATCAACATCGGCAGTCAGGATCACCGCTGGCTCGGTAACGGCTGGTTTCTGGAACAGGGCGCCGAGATCGTGGCGCTCGAGCGTACCGCCCGTACCCAGGAGCAGTATGCCGAATCGCACATGAACCGCTCACTGCGGGTGCTGGGCGAGGAAGCCATGGCGGGAACCGAGCCCACGGTGGCGCCAGAACCCATCGATGCCGACTCGCACAGCCTGGAAGTGGGCGGGGTCGAGTTCGAGATGATGTACGTGGCGGATGCCCACTTCCCCGGGGACATCCTGCTGCACCTCCCCGGCGAGGAGGTCGTCTTTGCGGGTGACGTGGTCTATGTGGAACGCATCGTCGGCATCCATTCCTGGAGTGACCCGAAGGGCAAGGTGGAGAACTTCGAACGCATCGAGGCCCTGGACCCCGAGATCGTCGTTCCGGGCCACGGGGCCGCGGTGGACGTCGAGACGGCCCGGCGCGAGGCAGGGGACTATCTCGAGCGGCTGGTGACCGAGGTGCGCGCGGGGCTGGAGGACTGGGAGACCCTGGACGATACGGTCGAGCGCCTTGCCGACTGGCCGGATTTCGAGCATCTGCTGCACTACGACCAGTGGCATCGCCGGAACGTGAACCAGACTTACCTGATCCTCGAGGCGGGGATGTAGCCTATGCGGTAACCGATTCGAACCGGGGACGCTCCGGCGCCCCGGCACCACCGGGAAGGCACAAGGACGTGTGCCCGCGGAGCGGACTGGACGGGAGGGGTGGCCGCGGCTAGGGGCTACGATCGGCGTCGTGACGCAAGGCATCGATCGGATTGGTGGGCCGTGTAGGAATCGAACCTACAACCAATAGATTAAGAGTCTACTGCTCTGCCAATTGAGCTAACGGCCCGCAATGGGGGGTGGGGTGACCGATGGGACTCGAACCCACGACAACCGGAGCCACAATCCGGGACTCTACCAACTGAGCTACGGTCACCACCGTATCACTGTAACTGGACCACTTCCTGGGGCGGTGGCGCGCCCGGCAGGACTCGAACCTGCAACCGTCGGCTTAGAAGGCCGATGCTCTATCCGGTTGAGCTACGAGCGCGTGTGGCGTGGAGCAGTGGTCGGGGTAGAGGGATTCGAACCCCCGACATCCTGCTCCCAAAGCAGGCGCGCTACCAGACTGCGCTATACCCCGTAGTGCCAAACCGCGAAAGCCCAGTACAGCGAGCCGGAGATCATAGCCGCGGTGTCCTGGGGGGTCAAGCCGCATCCCCGATTCGGGTCCATCGCGGCGGCGTCTTCGGCCTCGGCCACGGTCAGCCTTACTGCCGCCACAGGTTCTGTGGCGCCGGGATGCCGCTGCCGGTCTCGAAGGGCTGCCTGTCCTTGGTCGCGCCCCTCCAGGTATTGCCTTCGATGATGTCCTGTCCGCGATGCGACGGGCTGAGCGGCGCATAGGGGGATGGCGGCGACATCAGCGGTGCGGGCCGGGCGTACGGGTGAGGGGCTCCGGGTGGGGGTCGATACCCGGGATGATAGCCATGACCCGGGCCGGGGCCGGTCCCGCGGGCACCTCCGCCCACGGAAAAATGCAGCCCGCCGCCGGCGCTTCCCATGCCGAGCAGGCTGGCCGCGAAACAGCCAGGACCCGACCAGAAGAAGGCGTTGACCGGGGCCGGGATCCAGGCAACGGCGAGCAGCGCCGCCGCCCCGATGAAGCACCTTCCCGCAAGGTAGCGCATCCCCGGGCCTCAGGTGGTCGCGGGCTTCTTCGCGGCGGCCGGCCGTCGCGCCTTGGAGGCTGCAGCCCGCTTCTTTTGTGGCGCGGCCTTGCTGGTGCCCTCGGTGCCGCCTTGAGAAGCCTTCTTGGTGCCGGCCTTTGCGGTCGCCGCGGGTTTGGCGGGTTTTGCCGGCGCCCCCTTGGCTGCTGAAGCCTCGTGCGCGCCCTTGTTCGCGGCCTTCGTCGCCTTCGCGTCCGGCTTCGCCTTCGCGCTCGCCGTGGCGCCGGGGGTACGGGTTCCCGTTGGGGCTGCCCCCTTGCCGGCCCCGTCCGTCTTTCCGGGGGCACTATCGGCGCTGCCACCCGATGTTTCCCCCACGGACGGTGCCTGCTCGCCTCTCGCTGCCTCCTTGCCCTTCGTGGGCTTCGACTCCGCCTCGGGCTCCGTGCGTTTGGCAGCCCCGGAATCCGTGCCGGACCCGGGCGCGGCGGCGCCCGTCGCCTCGGTGGCTTCGGGCCCCTTGCCGGACCCGTTGGTCTTGCGCGCGGGCGCAGCCCCGGTCGTAGGGGTTGCGGGTGCAGCGGCTTCCCCTTGCAGCGCTGCCTTGTCCGCGCCTTCCGCCCTTGATGCCGGCGCGGCAACCGGCGCCGCAGCGGTCTCGCCAGGCTCGCGCCCTTCACCCCCGCTGTCCGCCGGCGCCGCTGTCCCGGCAGACCCGGCGGCGGCTGTGGCTTGACCTTCCTCGTGCGGACCCCCATCGCCCCCGCCGGCCAGGCGCAGCACGGTATCGCGGTCGCGCTGGTCCTTGATCGCGTTGATGAAGGAGTACTCGCCCCCGGTGACCGTGCGCGAGGTCTCCTCGAGCTCGATCGCCAGTTCCTGCACGGTGCGGATCACGCGGATGAAGCGCTCACCCGACTGCGACAGCGCGAAGGCGTTGTTCTGCTTGGCCTCGCGGACGCCTTCGTTGAGTTCGCGGATCGTGTCCTGCAGCTTCTGGATCTCCTTCTGCTGGCGTGCCCCGGCCGACTCCAGTTCCGCGACCTCGCTCCGCACGCGGCGAATCTCCGCATCCTTCTCGTCGATCAGCATCCGCTGCTCGCGCCTGAGGCTGTCGACGTAGTGGCCGTGCTCGGTGCGCAGGCTGTGCAGCGCGCCCTCGTGTTCCTGTTTGACGTTCCGGATGGCGTCGGCATGCTCGGTCTTCAGCGTCTGCACGTGCGTCTCGTGTTCGCGCTTGAGCACCGCGGTAGCCCCCTCGTGCTCGGCCTTCAGCGCCTTCAGGGCCTCCGCGTGTTCCGCCCGAAGCTCGGCAGTCGCGCCTTCGTGCTCCTTCTTCAGGGCCTTGAGCTGGCCCTCGTGTTCCCGCTTGAGCGCCGCAGTGGCCTCCTCGTGCTCGGCCTTCAATGCCTTCAGGGCCTCGTCGCGGTCGCGCCGGACGGCCGCGAGCTCCTGTTCGTGTTCGCCCTTCTCCGCCTTCAGCCGTTCCTCGTATTCGGCACGAAGGGCCTCATTCGACTCGCTGTGTTCCGCCCGCAGCATCTGGACGGTGCGGTCCATCTCTTCCCGCGCGGCGCGAACCTCTCCCTCGTACTGCTCGTGCAGGGCACCGAACTGGTTCTCGTACTCGGCTCGGGTCTCCCGGACGTTGGCGATGTTTGCCTCGTTCAGGCGTTCGATGGAGGCGCTGTATTCGTCGTTGAGGCGCTTGAGTTCGGCCGCCTGGTCGGCGCGTGCGGCCTCGACCGTGCGCTCCGCGTCGTCCCGGACGCGCCTGAGCTCCTCTGCGTGCCCCTCCCGCAGCTTCTCCAGCGTGTCCGCGTGGGCGGAGTCCATCGTCTTCAGGGTGCGCGACTGGTTCTTGCGCTCGGTTCCCAGGACCTCCTCGACGCGCTCATTGAGTGCGATCTTGCCGATCTTGAAGCCGATCAGGGCGAGAATGATGATGAAGATGATCACCTCGGGGCGGAAGAGGACCAACAAATCCATGGCTTGAACCTCGCTTGACTGAAACCGTACGTTGCAGGCGCAACCGGTGCGTCCCGGAGCCAGAAGAACGAACCGATGTCGATGCGATCCGCCTCACGTACCAGAGTATAGCGCCGGTGATCCGCCGAGCGACCTCGGTAGGCATCGCGGATGGTGCCGGATCTGCTCTTTAGACGGCTCCGGGGGGTGTCGGGTCGTGCCCGGGGGCATTGCAAAAGCGTCTGCTTGCCGAGGATGGCCAACCTGCCGGGACGGCTGGTCACCCCGTGCCGGACGTGCCCCCGGCAAGCGAGCGGGAGCGATTAGCGTGAAAGAACACGGCGTGCGCCTCGGGAACCGGTAGGGCGGAAGAGCGTAGCGTCATCCGCCATGCGGCGATCGCGATGTCCTGGAGCACGCGGTTACCCTGGCGCCGGATGGCGGATGACGGGCTTCGCCCTCTTCCGCCCTACTCTTCTTTCATCGTCGGGGGTGGCGCAGAGCCATGGGAGTTAGGGGCATACTGAGCTAAGGAAACGCTGATTTCTCGGCGTTTTCCTGCGGCACAGGGCAGTGCCGCCGGAATCGACCACCGTGGGTGGTTGATTCTGAAGCAAGCTGCAGAACGTCTGTGCAGCGCAGCGTGCGCCGAGAAAGCCAGGGTGGCCTTGTTCAGCGCTTTACTGACGGACCCGGGCCATCCGGGCCGTAACGACACCACGGGAGGAGCACCAGGATGAACGTCAGAATCGATATCGAATGCACACCGGAAGAATTCAAGGAACTCTTCATCCCCTCGGAGAAGCAGGCCGAGTTCGCCGCGAGCTTCCAGCAGGCGATGATGAAGGGCATGCAGCAGGCAATGGTCGACAGCATGCAGGAGACCTTCAAGCAGCAGTTCAACCCCTTTGACCCCTCGGGGCGCGGCGGCCGCGAGTAGCGCCGGCAGAGACGCAGCCTCGGGCCCGCCGGCCCGGGGAGGGGTGGCTGGTCGCGAATCCCGGCAGATTCCCTCGAACGGCCGGGGATTTGCAGCGATGGCGTTCCGCCGAGGCGGGTGATCGGCGGAGGTGATGGGGCCGAAACCGTTGGCCGCTGTCACGGCGGGCGTTCAGGGAGACGGGCTGTTCAGACAATAGCGCGGGTATTGACACTTGCGCATTGTGGCTGCAAGGGGTAAAGCGTATTCGCAAGCGCCGGGGTGCAGTGGGGAGCCGGCAGTCAGCGAGGCCGCGCAGCGGTCAACCAGGGGGTGGCAGCGATGATCCACGGACTCATGGTGTTCAACGACTGGCTCAACAGCATCGTCTGGGGGCCTCCGTTCATGATCCTGCTGGTGGGTACGGGTCTCTACCTGACCATCCGGCTTGGATTCTTCCAGTTCACGCATCTTCGCTTCGCCTGGCGGCGCACCTTTGGCAGCCTGCTGAAGCCGAAGGCGGTCCAGGAGGAAGGGGCGATCACCTCCTTCCAGGCGGTGACCTCAGCGATGGCCGCGACCATCGGTGTCGGCAACATCGCCGGGGTCGCGACGGCCATCGCCCTCGGCGGTCCCGGGGCCGTGTTCTGGATGTGGGTGGTCGCGCTGGTCGGCATGGCGACCAAGCTCGGGGAGGCCACGCTCGGTGTGAAATACCGGGAGGTGGACGAGGAGGGCCGGTTCTCGGGGGGTGTCTTCTACTACATCGAGAAAGGGCTCGGGAAGCGCTGGAAGTGGCTGGCGTTGCTCTACGCCTTCCTCGCCGGGCTTGCCGCCTTCGGCATCGGCAACATGGTGCAGGCGAACACCATGGCCCACGCGCTCGAGTCCAGCATGGGGGTGCCGCCCTGGTTCACTGGAGTCGTTGTGATGATCCTCGTCGGGGTCGTGACCCTCGGGGGTATCAAGCGCATTGCGGTGACCGCGGAGAAGATCGTCCCGACGATGGCCCTGATCTACGTGATCGGTGCGGTCGGCGTGCTGGTGAGCTTCTACGCTCAGATCCCGGCCGCCTTCGGAATGATCTTTGCGGGTGCCTTCACGCCGACGTCCGCGATTGGCGGCTTTGCCGGTGCGACGGTCGCGATGGCCGTGCGCTACGGCTTCGCGCGCGGGATCTTCTCGAACGAGGCCGGCCTGGGTTCGGCCTCCATCGTGCACGCCCAGGCGCGCAGCAAGCCGTATGCGCAGGGCCTGTGGGGGATGTGGGAGGTCTTCATCGACACGCTGGTGGTGTGCACGCTGACCGCGCTCGTGATCCTGGTCACCGGCGTGATCGATACCGGCCAGACCGGCGCGGAACTGACCACCAGCGCCTTCACCGCCGGGCTGCCCGGTCTTGGTGGCTGGATCGTGGTGGTTGCGATCGTGCTCTTCTCCTACAGCACCATGCTGACCTGGAACTTCTACGGCGAGAAGAGCTGGGAGTATGCCTTCGGTCCGAAGGTGGTGAAGCCCTACCGGATCATCTTCATTGCCTTCCTGTTCCTGGGTGCGATCGGCGGCCTGACCACGATCTGGGACATCGCCGACACGCTGAACGGTCTGATGGCCGCGCCCAACCTGATCGCGCTGGTCCTTCTCGCAGGCGTGCTGGTGAAGGAAAAGGTGCAGTATCTGAAGGAACAGCGGGAGGAGGCGGCCCGTCGGGACAACGACAAGGACAACGACAAGGACGGCCCCCCGCCCGGACCGCCACACGTCTCCTGAGCACGAGGGCCATCCAGCGCGAAGGCCGCGCACTTGTCCCCTGTCCCCGGCGCTTGCGGACAAGGTTCCCAAGCGCCGGGGACAGACTTGCAAACCTGTCCCCGTGGGCGCCGGGAGCGGCTTTGGAACCGCCGGAGGCGGGCCCGAAGGGCGGAGGGCAGGATGCCCGGGGTAACGCGGCAGGGGGTGAGGGCGCGGTCAGAGGCCGATCAACTCCGCGCGCACGCCGGTACTCATGACCGCATCAAGGATCTCGCGGGTACCGATTCGCTCGGGGTCGAACTCGACCACCATCAGGTGGGGCGTTTGGTCCCGTATCGAGGTGTTGGCGATCCCGCTGATCGCGCGCAGCTTGTCGGCAAGCTCCCCCCGCAGGATCGCGTCAAGGGTTTCGTCGATGTGAACGGTCACGTCCACGATGCCATTGCTCATGGTTTCTCCTCCTTCACCGGCCGGGCTTGCGTCTTTGTGCTGGCCGTAGATCGGGCTGCAACGGACATCCCGCCCCCCGATCCCGGACTCTTCTGCGCACCGAAGTGCGCGGTATCCCCGGTCTGCCCCTGAGTCTAGACCGTTTCCGGGACGGTGGGGTCGGACCAGCCTAAGCAATTGAATAGATTAATAAACGAGCCAAAAAAGGGTCGATTTTCGCCCTTAAAGGGGCCATTTCGGGGTCAAAAAGCGCGGTTCAGGAACGGGATGGGGGGTCGGACCAGCGCAAGGCATTGAATCGACTAATAAAAGGGCCAAAGAAAGGGGTGTTTTTTGCCCTTAAAGGGGCCATTTCGGGGCCAAAAAGCGCGGTTCAGGAACGGTATCGGGCCCGCACGCGCCACCACGGCAATTTTGTCCCGGACGGCCGTTTTTGGGGCCAAAAATGCCCCTTTAAGGCCTTTATTCGGGGCAAAAATGGATCTGTTTTCTATTTGAAACAGTTAGTTGCGTTGGTCCGACCCCGGGCTGGCGGGGTTGGGGCGGCGGAGGCGGCGGGTGAGGAGCCAGGCCAGGGTGAGGATCACGATGATGCCGAAGACCAGGGGCATGACCAGCGCGAGCAGGATGGCGACGAGGCTGCCGCCCGTCTCGGAGGTTGCGAGGAGCGGGTTGCCGATGCCGCCCGTCGAGGAAGTGGAGAGGCTCCGTGCGGCCACCGTCGTTCCCTGCACGATGCCGGCGGCGCCACCGCCGAGCAGCGCCGCGCTGCCCCATTGCAGCAGGCCGTGCATCTCCGGCAGCAGTGAGGCGACGATTACGGTACCCCCGCCGATGGCGGCCGGGGTGGCCAGGATGTCGAGCAGATTGTCGATCAGCGGGATGTAGTACGCACCGACCTCCAGCACTGCCGCGACGGCCACGACCAGGAGCACCGGTTCCGAGGCGAGCCAAGCAAATTCCTCGCCCAGCTCCAGCAAGCCGAAACGACCCGCGAGACCGAGGGCCAGCACTGGCAGGAAGACCCGCAATCCGGCCGCTGCGCTCAGGCTGATGCCGGCGAGCAATGCGGAAACAGTTCCCAGTTCGGCCAATGTGTCCATGAGCGGCATTCTAGTGGGCCCTGCGCAAGGTTCGGTACCTATGGAGCACCGCCCGAAACGGCAGAACCGCGGGGTCGGACCAGCGCAAGTCATTGAATCAAAGCCAAAATGGGTAAAAAAAGGGCTGATTTTTGCCCCTAAAGGGGCCATTTCGGGGCCAAAAAGCGCGGTTCAGGAACGGTAGCGGGCCGGCGTGCGCCACCCCGGCAATTTTGTCCCGGGCGGCCGTTTTTGGGGCCAAAAATGCCCCTTTAAGGCCTTTATTCGGGTCAAAAAAGGACCTGTTTTCTATTGGAAACAGTGAGTTGCGTTGGTCCGACCCCGGCCCCGGTTTAGCGGATGTCGAGTCGCGCGAGCAGCGTGTGGCCTGGAAAGCCGTCCGGGATCATGCCTTCGGACAACTGGTAGGCGCGGATCGCGTGGCGGGTTGCCGGGCCGAGGATGCCGTCCACCGTGCCGCTGTCGAAGCCCCTGTCGTTGAGGGTGGCCTGCAATCGCATCACTTCCTCGCTGGACAGGCGGGGTGCGTCCGACGGCGGCGGCGTGTGCAACGGTCCCGCGCCCGCGATCCGGTCCGCGAGGTGGCCGACGGCCAGTGCATAGTGCTCCGAGCGGTTCCAGCCGAGGATCACATTGAAATTGGAGTAGACCAGAAACGTCGGGCCCCGGTGTCCGGCCGGCAGCAGCAGCTGGGCCGGCAGTTCGAGTTCCGCGACCGGACGGCCGGACACGTCGGTCACGCCGAGGTGGCGCCAGTCGGCGAGCGGGCGGCGCAGGGACTGGCCGGCCGCAGCGAAGTCGAAGTCCTCCGGCAGCAACACCTCGCGCCCCCAGCGGTACCCGGTATCCCAGCCGAGGTCCTGCAGGAAGCTGCCCGCGGACAGCATCGCATCCGGCACGCTGTTCCAGAGATCCCGGCGGCCGTCGCCGTCAGCGTCCACCGCGTGGCGCAGGAACACCGAGGGCATGAACTGGACGTGGCCCATCGCGCCGGCCCACGAGCCCTGCATGCGTTCCAGCGGAATCGCGTCTTCCTGCACGATACGCAGCGCCGCGATCAGTTCCCCCGTGAAGAACTCCGATCGGCGCGGATCGCAGGCCAGCGTGGCCAGCGCGCTGGGCACTGAAGTCCCGCCGAAGTAGCTGCCGTAGCTGGTCTCGAGACCCCAGAAGGCCAGCAGGTAGGCGGGTGGAACGCCGGTTTCGCGCTGGACGCGTTCCAGCAGCGGGCGATGGGTCTGCAGCAGTTCCCGGCCCCGTTCGACGCGTCGCTGGGTGACGCTTCGGGCCAGATAATCCGCGAACGGCGTCGTGAACTCGGGCTGCCGCCGGTCCAGTTCGATCACGCGATCCAGGAATTCCACCTGCGCCAGCACGCGATCCGCGACCTCGGGCTTCACGCCGTCCGCGACCGCCTGGTCCCGGATGCCATCGAGGCAGTCGTCGAAATCCGGCGCGGCGAAGGCCAGGGCGGGGAGGAGGGCGATCGTCAGGGTCGCGGCCAGTACGGGCTTCTTCATCAACGGGGTCTCGTGTTCACGCGGCAGTCGCAAAGGGGGCGCCGCGCAGATGTTTAAGCAGGGAGGATAAAGCAGTAGGCGGGGCGCGTCGCAGGCGGGATTACCGCGGGGCTGAATGCAGTTATGCTTGGGGCCACCAAAGCGGGAGCGCAGAGGCGATGAAACACGAGCACTTCGACGCGATCGTGATCGGCAGCGGGCCGGCTGGTGAGGGCGCGGCGATGAAGCTCGTGAAGTCCGGCCGGCGCGTCGCCGTGGTCGAGGCGCACCGCAGCGTCGGCGGTGGCTGCACGCACTGGGGCACGATCCCGTCGAAGGCGCTGCGGCAGGCGATCCAGATGGTCGCGGACACGCGACGGGATCCGGTGCTCCGGCGCCTGATGGGTGCCGCGCAGGTGGACTATCCGGAATTGCTCAACTCGGCCACGGACGTGATCGGGGAGCAGGTGCGCACCCGCAACCGTCACTACACCCGCAACCGCGTGCCGGTCCTGCACGGCTGGGCGCGCTTCATGGACGCCCACACGCTGGCGGTGACCGAGGGCGAGGCCACGCGGACCTTCACGGCTGAGCGCTTCGTGTTGGCCACCGGCTCGCGGCCCTATCGCCCCGACGATGTCGATTTCTCTCACCCGCGCATCCACGACAGTGACTCGATCCTGCGCCTCGCGGAGTCGCCGTCCGCGATCACGATCTACGGAGCGGGGGTGGTCGGGTGCGAATACGCGTCGATCTTCTGCAACCTGGCGATCAAGACCAACCTCGTGAACACCCGCGACCGGCTGCTGTCGTTCCTCGACGACGAGATCACCGACGCGCTCGGCTACCACCTGCGCAACCAGGGCACGGTGATCCGCAACAACGAGGAATACGAGCGTGTCGAGGCGCGCGACGACGCCGTGATTCTGCACTGCCGATCGGGCAAGAAATTCCGCAGCGACGTGCTGCTGTGGGCCAATGGGCGCTCCGGCAACACGGGGAACATGGGGCTTGAGGAGATCGGGGTGCAGGTGAATCACCGCGGCCAGGTGGAGGTGAACGAGCTCTTCCAGAGCTCCGTGCCCCACATCTACGCGGCGGGCGACGTGGTCGGCTCACCGGCGCTCGCCAGCGCGAGCTACGATCAGGGCCGGTTCGTCGGCACCCAGATCGCGGACGGCGAGACCGACTGGCGCCTGGTGGACGACATTCCCACGGGCATCTACACCAGCCCCGAGATCAGTTCGATCGGGCGCACGGAGCGCGAACTCACGGAGCAGCGGGTTCCCTACGAGGTCGGTCAGGCCAACTTCAAGAGCATTGCGCGGGCGCAGATCACCCGGCACACCGTGGGCGTGCTGAAGCTGCTGTTTCACCGCGAAACGCGGGAGATCCTGGGCATCCACTGCTTTGGCGAGCAGGCCTCGGAGATCATCCATATCGGCCAGGCGATCATGGCCCAGCCGGGCGAGGCGAACACGATCGAGTATTTCGTCGAGACCACCTTCAACTACCCGACCATGGCCGAGGCCTACCGTATCGCCGCCCTCAACGGGCTCAACCGGCTGTTCTGATCCCCGAACCGCAGGGAGGCGCGAAGGGTGTGGCGCGGTGGTGGCGGCGCACCGATGCCGGTCATCGATGACCTCCCGGCGCGGCCCGCCGACACGAAGCCGACCGTGCCATCACGGAACTCGGGCTCCTCCTTGCAATCAAGACTACCCCAACCATACTCCGGTGACGGAACGAAAAAAGGAGGCGGCGATGTTCCTTAAAGACAGCACCAATGGTCACCTCATCGAGGTCCTTGACGCGGCCACGCTGTTCGATCCTACCGAGACCCACTTCGAGGGCCGTTACAACTGGGGCGAGGATCTACCGGATCCGGAGCCCTTTGCGAAGGAGAATGTGGTCTTCCCCTCCGGCGAGCCGCTGCCCCAGTGCTGGGTCGACATGCACTACCGCGACGCCGAACTGTCCCGCTGACCCCCGGGATCCCGGGGTCGGACCAGCCTAAGATGCTGTTCCGAAAGCGAATTACAGGGAATTCGACCGGTTTTTCGGCCTTAGAGGCCCAATTTCGGGGGTAAAAATGGCCCCCGGGGATGCCCTGGCTCCGGGAGACACCCCCGTGTGTCCTGGAGCCGTGTTTTTGGGGCCAAAAATGGCCTTCTAAGGCCGGAATCGGGGGGCGAAAAGGCCTCTATTCTTTGTTTAAACAGTGGGTTGCCTTGGTCCGACCCCCGGGGCGGTGGGGTTTGCCTATAATGCCGGGCGCGTTGCCCATCCTGTCGGAGGACCGAACTGCCATGCCTGATCCGCGCCCGAGTATCGAAGCCATCATCGCCGGGGAGATCCAGTGTCGGGAGGCGCAGGTGCGCGCCGCCGTGGGGCTGCTCGACGAGGGGGCGACGGTGCCGTTCATCGCCCGCTACCGCAAGGAGGTCACCGGCGGGCTGGACGACACCCAGTTGCGGACGCTGGATGAGCGCCTGCGCTACCTGCGCGAGCTCGAGGAACGCCGGCAAGCGATCCTGAAGAGCATTGCCGAGCAGGAGAAGCTGACTCCGGAACTGGAGGCCGCGATCCTCGCCGCCGACAGCAAGACCCGGCTGGAGGACCTGTACCTGCCCTACAAGCCGAAGCGGCGCACCAAGGCGCAGATCGCCCGCGAGGCGGGGCTGGAGCCGCTGGCCGAGGCGCTGCTGGCCGACCCGGCCCGGAACCCGGAGGTCGCGGCGCAGGACTACCTGAACCCCGAGCACAGGATCGACTCGGCAAAGGACGCGCTGGACGGTGCGAAGCAGATCCTGATGGAGCGCTTCGCGGAGGATGCCGACCTGCTCACGCGTCTGCGTACCTGGCTCTGGGAACACGCCGTGATCCGCTCCCGGGTGGCTGAGGGCAGGGCGGAAGAGGCCAGCAAGTTCCGCGACTACTTCGACCACGCCGAGCCCCTGGCCAGAACCCCGTCGCACCGGGCACTGGCGCTGTTCCGCGGACGCAAGGAGGGGGTGTTGCGGGTCGCGATGGCACTCCCGGACGAACTGGAGAATGCACAGCCGCACCCCTGCGAGGCGATGGTCGCGCACCGCGTCGGCTGGTCCCACCAGCGCCGCGCGGCGGACGACTGGCTGCAGGAGACCGTGCGCTGGACCTGGCGGGTGAAGCTCGCGGTGCACATGGAGACCGAGCTGCTCGGGCGCCTGCGCGAGCTGGCCGAGGCCGATGCGATCAACGTCTTCGCGCGCAACCTGAAGGCGCTGCTGATGGCCCCGCCCGCCGGCATGCGCGCCACGATGGGCCTGGACCCGGGCCTGCGTACCGGCGTGAAGGCGGTGGTGGTGGATCACACCGGCAAGCTGCTGGCACAGGCCACGGTCTTTCCGCACGCGCCGCAGAAGCGCTGGGACGCGTCGCTCGCCGAACTCGGCAGGCTCTGCCAGCAGCACGGCGTGGAACTGATCGCGATTGGCAACGGTACCGCAAGCCGGGAGACCGACCGCCTCGCCGGGGAGCTGCTGCGCAAGCTGCCCGCGCTGCGCATGCAGAAGGTGGTGGTGAACGAGTCCGGGGCCTCGGTGTACTCGGCCTCCGAGCTCGCGGCCCGGGAGTTTCCCGAGCTCGACGTTTCCTACCGCGGCGCGGTGTCGATCGCGCGCCGCCTGCAGGATCCGCTCGCGGAGCTGGTGAAGATCGACCCGGGCTCGATCGGGGTCGGCCAGTACCAGCACGACGTCAGCCAGGTGCAGCTCGCGCGCAGCCTGGACGCGGTGGTCGAGGATTGCGTGAACGCGGTCGGGGTCGACGTGAACACCGCCTCCGCACCGCTGCTCGCCCGCATCGCCGGCCTGAACGGCACCCTCGCGAACAACATCGTCGCGTTCCGCGAGGAGCACGGGGCCTTCGGCAGCCGCAAGGCGCTGCTGAAGGTGCCGAGGCTGGGGGACAAGACCTTCGAGCAGGCCGCGGGCTTCCTGCGCATCATGCGCGGGAAGCACCCGCTGGACGGCTCCGCGGTGCACCCGGAGGCCTACGGCGTCGCCGAGCGCATCGCCACGAAGCACGGGCGCAGGGTCGAGGACCTGATCGGCGACGCGGATTTCCTGCGCCGGCTCAATCCGGCCGACTACACCTCCGAGCGCTTCGGCCTGCCCACCGTGAAGGACATCCTCGGCGAGCTGGAGAAGCCGGGGCGCGACCCGAGGCCCGAGTTCCGGGCGGCCGAGCTCCGCGAGGGGGTCGAGGAGCTGAAGGACCTGAAGCCGGGGATGATCCTCGAGGGCACGGTGACCAATGTCACCAACTTCGGCGCCTTCGTGGACATCGGTGTGCACCAGGACGGTCTCGTGCACATCTCGGCGCTCGCGGACCGCTTCGTGAAGGATCCGCACGAGGTCGTGGCGCCCGGCGACATCGTGAAGGTGAAGGTGGTGGAGGTCGATCTCGCGCGCAAGCGCATCGCGCTGACCCGGCGTCTGGACGAGCCTGCCGGCCCCGGGGCGGGGCGCGGTGCAGACAACCGGGATGGCCGGCACCCCGGTGGCCCGCGCAAGGATCGGGCCCGAAACACCGGTGGGCGCGCCGGCACGCCGAAACCCGAGACGGCTCCGGGCGGCGGCATGGCCGCGCTCTTCGCCGAGGCGCGCGACGCCGCGCGGCGCAAGCGCTAGGGGCCCCGCCACGCCGGGGCGTCAGCCGGCGTCGATCCTTCCGGACCGGAGCGGGGGAATGACGACGAGCGCCTCGGTGCCGCCGCCCTCGCGCGGTTGCAGCGAGACCTGCCAGCCGTTTGTCTGCGCGAGCTGCGCCACGATGGCGAGCCCGAGGCCGCTGCCACCGGTCTGGCTGCTCCGCGAGCTGTCGAGGCGGTGGAATGGCCTGAACACCGCCTCCAGCTGATCGCCCGGAATGCCGGGGCCGCGGTCCTTCACGCGGATCGAGACGGTCGGGGCGCACTGGAGTGTGACCTCGACACGGCTGCCATCGCCGTAGCGGATCGCGTTCTCGATCAGGTTGGAGAGAATGCGTTGCAGGGCCACCGGGTTCAGCGTGCGCGTACAGGTCGGCGCGGATCCGGCCCAGCGGATGTCGTTGTCCTCGCCCCGGCCGACGTCGGCAATGATCTGCTCGATCAGCGCCACGAGGTCGACGGTCTCTACCTGCCGGTTCTCCAGATCGCGGCTCAATGCCAGGGTCTGCCCGATGATCCGGTCCATGTTCTCGAGGTCCTTGCAGATGCCTTCGATCAGTTTCGGGTCGTGCTTGTCGCGCAGGATCTCCAGCGAGAGCCGCATCCGTGTCAGTGGCGTGCGCAGGTCGTGCGAGATGCCGGCCAGCAGGGTGGTCCGGTTTGCGAGCAGCTCACGCACCTGTTGCGCCATCCGGTTGAAGTTGCTGGCCAGCATGCGGACCTCCCGCGGCCCGCGATCCGGCAGCGGGGCAGGCTGCTGCCCCTGGGACACGTCGGCAACCGCGGCCGAGAGCATCCGGACCCGGCGGGTGGTCCGTCCGGCCATGAACACCGCGGTCAGCGGGACCAGCAGCGCGGTGATCACCAGCACGACCAGCGCACCGTTGAAGTGTCGGGTCGCGACGCGCTCCAGCGACAGGCCGATACGGAGATTCTGGCCGCCGATGCTCAGGTCGGCCCAGTACCACTGTTCGCCCTCGTGCATCTGCGGACGCAGGGGCAGGTCGAAGCCGGCACGCCGGGACAGTGACTGCTCCACGAATTCGAGGTACGGGAGCGGCAGGCTGTCCCCCGGCGGCAGCGGCTCCCGGGGTTCCCGGATGCGCAGGCCATGATCCTGGTAGAGCCGATCGTTGAATTCCTCGCGCGCCGGCGGGGGGATTTCGGCCCAGCTGCGTGCGGACAGGAGCATCAGTGCCGCGAGGTCGTCGCCGGCGCTGCGGGCCAGCGGCATGATGGTGAAGTGCGCCACCGCGGAGAGGATCAGCACCGCAAAGGCAAGAAAGGCGACCAGCAGAATGCCGGTGGTCCGGAGATAGATGGAGCTCGGGAACAGGGCCTGCAGCCACCTCATGCGCTGGTGCCGTTACCGTTGGGGGCAAAGAGATAGCCCCGACCCCAGATGGTGCGGATGAAGCGCGGGTTGCCGGGGTCGTCCTCGATCTTGCGCCGCAGGCGCGCGACCCGGACATCGATGCTGCGATCATAGGGCTGGTGCTCGTAGCCCTTGATGAGGTCCAGCAGGGTATTGCGGTCGAGCACCCGCTGCGGGTGTTCGACCAGCACGCGGAGCAGGGTGAACTCGCCACCGGTCAGGGACACGTCCTGGCCGTCGCGCAGCAGGCGCTGGGACGGCAGGTGCAGCTCGAAGGGGCCGAAGCGGTGCAGGCCTTCCGGTGCCTGCTCGTCTGCCGACACCGATGCCGACGAACGTCGCCGGAGCACCGCCCGCACACGGGCGAGCAGCTCCCGCGGGTTGAACGGCTTGGCCAGGTAGTCGTCCGCGCCGACCTCCAGCCCCACGATGCGGTCGATGTCCTCGCCGCGCGCGGAGACCATGATCACGGGCAGGGACTGCCTGTTGACGACCCTCCGCAGCACCGACAGGCCGTCCTCTCCAGGCAGCATCACGTCCAGGATCAGCAGGTCGAAGGACTGCTTCGACAGTTCGACATCCATGTCCGCACCGTCCCGGACGGCCACGACCTCGAATCCCTGCTCCTCGAGGTAACGGGTGAGCAGTTCACGCAGGCCCGGGTCGTCATCGACGAGCAGGATTCGGGCGGTGATGGTCGTCTCCATGGCTGCCTTCCGCGTGTGCCGCGCTGAAACACACTGTTACAAAATCAGCATATCAGGAAATTCGCGTGTAACACGCCTTCGGTATCTTTCACCCTGCGCACAAGACCCCATCGTACCGGCTCACGCTGCCCGCAAGCTGCGGGCTCCAGCGGCGGCCGGCGATGGTTGCCCTGCGCATTCGACCGTTAACGATATGACTCTTGGAGAAAGGACATGTACTTCGACAATCTTACCCTGCTGGGCCTTGGCGCGACCGCCGCGATCGTTGGCCTGATCCTGCACCTCATCTTCCGTAACGACTGTCCCCTCGGAGGCTGCCGTGAGGGCTGAAGGCCTGTGCCCCGCAGGATGGTCGGCGCGCGTGCCCGAACGCGCGCCGGCGGCCGTTGCGGGGCGTCTGCACCTGCCGGTCCGGAGTCGGCAGATGCAGACGCCCCGGTCCCTTTGGGCGCCGGTGCGGCCGTCACCCCGCGCAGTTTCTGCCGAACCGACTAGACTGTAGAGGTGACGGGCCCGCCATGCGGGCACAGGGTTGAACCATTCGCGTTCCCCGGGACGATTCATCCCGGCCGGAACGCTTGCGGGTGGCGGGGGAGTGGCGATGGCAGAGGCACCCAACTGGAGCGAACAGGCCGTCGATCTGGTGGGCAGGGCGGTCATGGCGCCATCCAGCCACAACAGCCAGCCCTGGTTCTTCCTGCTCGGGGAACCCTACGTGGACCTGCTTGCGGACCGGACGCGGGCATTGCCGGTCAACGATCCCGATGGACGGGAACTCACCATCAGTTGCGGCTGCGCCTTGCTGAACCTGCTGCTGGCGGCCGCCGACCGCGATTTCCAGGTGGAGAACCGGCTGCTGCCGGACCCCGAGGAGCCCGACTGGCTGTCCCGGGTGGCGATTACCCGCGATACCGCCGAACGTGTACCCGAGGCGGATCTGGCCCAGTTCATCGAAGAGCGGCGAACGTGCAGGACGCGCTTCGAGTCGCGTGCGGTTGAGCAGGAGGCCGTCGATGCGATGGTGGAGGCCGCCGCGGCCGAGGGCGCATGGCTGCGCCCGCTGGTCAGCGACGAACGCCGCCGGCGCGCGGTGGAGCTGGTGGTCGAGGCCGATGCGCTGCAGTGGAGCGATCCGGAATGGCGCCGGGAACTTGCCGCGTGGATGCACACGCGATCGGAGGGCGACGGACTGACCGTCTCCGCCTTCACCGCTCCGGTCGCCCAGATGGTGGTGCGCAACTTCAACATGGGCGGCGGCGTGGCTTCGAAGGATCGCGAGCTCGCGGAGAACTCGCCGCTTCTGGCGGTGCTCGGCACCGACGGCGACGGCCCGCGGCACTGGCTTGCGGCAGGGCAGGCGCTGCAGCGCGTGCTGCTGGTCGGCTGCAGTTTCGGCCTGCGCGCCTCCTACCTGAACCAGCCGATCCAGATCGGCTCCCTGCGTGGCCAGGTGAGCGAACTGGTGGGTGGAGAGGGTCTGCCCCAGATCCTGCTGCGCCTCGGCTATGCCCCCTACAGACTCTCTCCGGCCCCGCGCCGGCCGCTGGCGGACGTGATCGAGTGGAGCTGAGGTCAACGCGGCGGCTTCCTTGCGGTACCCGCGCCGGGTGCCCGGGGCCGGAAGCACCGGGGGCGCGGCTGCGACCCCCGGCCACGTCAGGGTTCAGGCGGCGTTGGCGATCGGGTCCATCTGCCCGGGGCGCGCCACCTTCAGCGTCACCAGTTCCTCCGCACTGGTGGGATGCAGCGGGATGGTAAGGTCGAAGTCGCGCTTGGTCGCGCCCATGCGCACCGCGACCGCGAATCCCTGCAGCATCTCGTCGACCTCGTCCCCGACCATGTGGATGCCGACCACGCGCTCGTCCTCGCCCGCGCAGATCAGCTTCATCGCCACCGGTGCCACGTCCCCCTTCGCGAAGGCCCGGGCGAGACCGCCGAACTCGGTCTCGTAGACGCGCACCGTGTCGCCGAACGCCTGCACTGCCGCGGGCTCGGTCATGCCGACACCGCCCGTGGGCGGATGGGTGAAGGTGACGGTCGGGATCTGCGCGTAGTCCACCGGCACGGGGTTGCGCTCCGGCGCCAGCCAGTGATCGGCCAGCCGGCGTCCCGCCGCGATCGCCACGGGCGTCAGCGGCGCCTTGCCGATGATGTCGCCGAGCGCGAATACGCCCGGAGCACTGGTCTCCTGCCACTCGTTCACCGGAACGACGCCATTCGGCAGGATCTCGACACCGGCGGCGTCGAGGCCGAGGTCGCGGGTCTTGGGGCGTCGACCCACGGCCCACAGCACGCGTTCGAACGGACCGTGGCCCTGGCCCTCGCCGGCATGCACGGTGATCGCGCCCGGCGTCCCCTCGAGACCCGTGACCGTCGCACCGAGGTGCCGCGCGATCCCCTGTTCCTCCATGTGGCGCTCGAGCACGTGGCTGACCATCGGGTCGAACATCTCGAGCACCCGGTCCTCCATCGCGATGACCGTTACGTCGACGCCGAAGGAGCGCAGCATGCCGGCCATCTCCAGGCCGATGTACCCCGCGCCGATGATGGCGATGGATCGAGGCAGGTCATCCCACTGGAAGAAGTCATCGGAGGTGGCCCCGAGTTCGTGTCCCGGCATGCGCGGCACGATCGGTTCGCCGCCGGTCGCGATGACCACCCGTTCGCCGCGGTACTCCCGGCCGCCGGCGGACACGGTGCGGGCATCGACCAGTTCGGCCCGCTCGGTCACATGGTGGACCCCGAGCCGCTCGAGGTAGCCGGACCAGTAGTCGTTCAGCATCCGGAGGAAGTCGTGGCGCTGCTGCACCAGGTCTGCATAGCGCAGGCCCCGGACCTCGACATCCGCACCGAACTCATGGGCGTGGCGGGCGTGGCTCATGTGATGGGACGCGTACCACGTCAGCTTCTTCGGTACGCAGCCCTGGTTCACGCAGGTTCCACCGAGGGGCCTCGGGTCAAAGACGGCGACACGGGCACCGTGTTCCGCGGCCCGTTCGGCTACCGCCAGACCGCCGCTGCCCCCGCCGATCACGAGGATGTCGTACTGTTCCATGATGGCTCCTGTTCAGTTTCCGAACGCGGATGCGCCCCGGTAGACGGGGCGCCCGCAAGTGATGAGTTGGGGTCGTGCCCGGATTCTAACGTACCGGGCACGGCGGGTTCAGGCGGCCGGGCGCTCCACCAGCCAGGCCTTCAGGTCTTCCGAGCCACCGATCCGGTGTCCCGCGATGAAGACCTGGGGCACGGTCATCGCCCCGGTGGCGCCGCGCAGCCCGCGCAGGGTGGTGTCGCGGCCGAGCACGATCTCCTCGAAGTCCATGCCGGCCTGCTGCAGGTCTTCCTTCGCCGCCTTGCAGTACGGGCAGCCCGGCTTGGTGAACAGCACCACGTCCTTCGGGCGCGAGGCATTCGGGGCGAGGTGTTCGAGCATGGTGTCCGCGTCGGAGACGACGAAGGGGTCGCCGGGCTCGTCCGGCTCGATGAACTGCTTTTCGATGACCCCGTCGCGCACCAGCATGGAGTAGCGCCAGGAGCGCTTGCCGAAGCCGAGGTCCGACTTGTCCACGAGCATGCCCATGCCCGCGGTGAACTCCCCGTTGCCGTCGGCCAGGAAGGTGACGCTGTCCGCACCCTGGTCGGCCTGCCAGGCCTCCATCACGAAGCCGTCGTTCACCGACACGCAGACGATCTCGTCGATGCCGTGGGCCTGGAATACGGGTGCCAGCTCGTTGTAGCGCGGCAGGTGCGCCGAGGAGCAGGTCGGGGTGAAGGCGCCGGGGAGGGCGAAGACCACCACGTTGCGGCCGGCGAAGATGTCGTGGGCGCGGATGTCGTTCCACTCGTTGTCCTTCCGGCAACGGAACATGACCTCGGGTACGCGCTGTCCTTCTCGTGCTTGCAGGTTCATTGAAGATCTCCTTGCTGTAGTGAATCGTTGGCTGGATGAATGCTGTCGGGCAGCCTCGGCTGCAATCGCGACCAAGGTTAAGGCCCGTGTCGCGATATGGCCAATCGAATGATTGAATGGGTCCCATAGTCTGGAACGAATCATGGATCCGGCGGGATCGGTCCGTCGGGGCCGCGTTGCAGGCGGTCGGGCGCGTCGTCCCGGTTGACGGCAGCCTGCGAAAGCGGGAACCTTCCCCGTTCGCCTGGTTTCCCAGGTACAGCGTTATGGTGGTCCGTGTCGGTCCCCTCGCGACGATAGGCTGTGAACCCCGCCAGGCCCGGAAGGGAGCAACGGTAGCAGCCGATTCGGGCGCCGGGGTGTGGCGGGTGCGGGCCACCACCCTTGCATGACCCTGCGGGGTGAACCGAGGACTGCAGGAGCCGATGACACATCAGGTGCTGGCCCGAAAGTGGCGCCCGGGACGATTCGAGGACATGGTCGGGCAGCCCCACGTGGTGCGGGCGCTGGTGAATGCGCTGAACGGCAACCGGCTGCATCACGCCTACCTCTTCTCCGGCACCCGGGGTGTCGGCAAGACCACGGTCGCCCGCATCCTGGCCCGCTGCCTGAACTGCGAGACCGGGGTCACCGCGACGCCCTGCGGGAAGTGCCGGTCCTGCACGGAGATCGCGGAGGGACGGCATCTCGACCTGATCGAGGTCGACGCGGCCTCCCGCACCCGCGTGGACGACACCCGTGAACTGCTGGACAACGTGTCCTACGCGCCGGTGTCCGGCCGCTTCAAGGTCTACCTGATCGACGAGGTCCACATGCTCTCCGAGAAGAGCTTCAACGCCCTGTTGAAGACGCTCGAGGAGCCGCCGGACCACGTGAAGTTCCTGCTGGCGACCACCGACCCGCAGAAGCTGCCCGTCACCGTCCTGTCCCGCTGCCTGCAGTTCAACCTGAAGCCGATGTCGGCGGCGATGATGGCGGAATACCTCGAGGCCGTTCTCGCGGCCGAGGCGATTCCCGCCGAGCCCGGTGCCCTGCTGCGGCTTGCCGAGGCGGCCGAGGGCAGCATGCGGGATGCGCTCAGTCTCACCGAGCAGGCGATCGCCTATTCCGGCGAGGGGCTCACGGAGGCCGAGATCTGCGACATGATCGGGCTGCTGCCGCGGCAACGACTGACCGAGCTCCTCGACGCCGCCTGGGCCGGTGACGGGCCGCGCCTGCTCGAAATCCTGGCCGAACTGGATGCCCTCGCGCCCGACTGGCCGCGGCTGCTCGACGCGCTCGCGTCGCTCGTGCACACGGTGGCAGTGCGCCAGGCCGTGGCACGCGATCCCGCGGCGACCGGATCCGAAGCCGGTCCCGATGAAGGGCTCGCAGCCGATGACGGGCTCGCCGCGTGGCAGCGTGAGGCGGCCGCGCGCGAGGCACCGGAGGACATCCAGCTCGCCTATCAGATCCTGCTTCACGGGCGGCGCGACCTGCCGCACGCGCCGGACCCGCGCATCGGCGTCGAGATGACACTGCTGCGCGTCCTTGCCTTTCGGCCCGAGGCGCCGCCGTCCAGGGATTCCGGCGCCCCCGGGCGCGGACCCCGCGCCGAACGCCCGGCCCCCGAGCGGGCGCGGCCGGATACCGCGGCCCGCGGGAACGCCGCTGCGCGCCCGTCGACGCGGGCCCCGGAACCGCCCGCACCGGCCGGGCCGGGTGGCGCCGCCAGTCCGGTTGCGTCCGGCCGGGAGCCCCGGGACACCGCGGGGCAGGGCAGCCGCCGGCCGCAGGTTGCCGCGCCCGTGCCGGATCCGCCGGTACAGTCGCCGGTGCATTCACCGGTGCAGCCGCGCGCGGCGGCCGTCGACCCGGCCGCCGGCCGGGTCGCGGAGCCGGCGCCGCTGGACTGGCACGCCTTCGCGCATTCCCTGAACCCCGGCCCGACCCGGGAACTCGCGCTGAACGCGGACCTGGTCGAACATGACCGGCAACGGGTCGTGATCGCGGTCCAGCCCGCGCACCGCATGCTGTGCACGGGCCGCGGCCTCGCGCGGCTGACCGAGGCACTTGCGCAGGCCCTCGGCGATGAGATCCGCCTGGAGTTGCGGGAGCAGAGCGAGGCGTCCGCGAACACGCCCGCGGCCCGGCTTGCGGCGGAGGCGGCGGAACGTCAGGCTAGGGCCGAGTCCGAGGTCCGGGCCGACCCGGTGATCACGGCATTGCGTGAAACCTTCGGGGCCGAGGTTGCCCGGGTGCAGCTGGTCGATCACGGCGACGGTGCCGGGACGGTCGACCAGCCCGTGCGCTGACCGGCCCGGGCGCTATCCAGCACAGGCAGTCAGATGATCAGGAGCGAACAGCGATGATGAAGGGTGGCTTGGGCGGCTTGATGAAGCAGGCCCAGAAGATGCAGGAAGACATGCAGAAGGTGCAGTCGGAACTGGCCAACATGGAGGTCGACGGCCAGGCCGGCGGCGGACTGGTACGGGTGGTGATGACCGGCAAGCACGAGGTGCGCCGCGTGAACATCGATCCGAGCCTGTTCGAGGACGACCGCGACATGATCGAGGACCTGGTCGCCGCGGCGATCAACGACGCGGTGCACAAGGCGGAGGCGGCTGCCCAGGAGCGCATGGCCGGTCTTACCGAGGGCATGGGTCTTCCCGCCGGCATGAAACTGCCGTTCTGAGGCGGCTGCGCCACGGCAGGGGCGGCGCCCTGTGGAAGCGGTCCTCGACGAACTGATCGCCGCCCTGCGCTGTCTTCCCGGCGTTGGCGCGAAGTCGGCGCGCCGGATGGCGCTGCACCTTCTCGAACGCGACCGAGCCGGTGCGCGGCGCCTGGCGGCAGCGCTGGTGTCGGCGGTCGATACGGTCGGCCACTGTTCCGTGTGCCGCACGCTGACGGCCGCGGAGACCTGCGCACGGTGCCTCGACACCGGGCGGGACGCCGGGATCATCTGCGTGGTCGAGACCCCCGGCGACGTGCTGGCGATCGAATCGGCGACCGACTTCCGGGGACTGTTTCACGTGCTGCTCGGCCGGCTGTCGCCGCTGGACGGTATCGGTCCCGGGGATCTCGGCCTCGACCGGCTCGAAAAGCGGCTGCAGGACGGTGCCGTCCGGGAACTCATTCTGGCGACGAACGCCTCCGTCGAGGGTGAGGTGACCGCGCACTACATTGCCGAGATGGCCGCGCGCCACGGCGTCCGGGCCACGCGGATCGCGCAGGGGGTGCCGACGGGCGGAGAGCTCGAGTACCTCGATGCCGGGACGCTCGCGCACGCGCTGTCCGGTCGCCGCGATTACTGACGGACCACTCACTGGCCCCGAAGCCTGCGGGCCTGACAGCCGGGAGACCTACCCAATGACCGATTGCGTATTCTGCCGTATCGCGGCCGGCGAGATGGAGCCGCGGATCATCCTGGAGACCGAGTCGGTGCTCGCGTTCCACGACCTGAACCCGGTCGCGCCCCAGCACGCGCTGGTGATTCCACGCCGGCACATCGCCACGCTCGACGACACGGCGCCGGAGGATCGGGAGGTGCTGGGAGACGTGATGCTGGCAGGCGCCGAAGTCGCACGGAAGCTGGATCTGGAAGAAAAAGGTTACCGAACGGTGATGAACTGTGGTCACGGAGGGGGGCAATCGGTGTATCATATCCATCTGCACGTGTTGGGTGGACGCAACTTGTCCTGGCCACCTGGCTGATAATGGTCTATACGATTAGATAGCTATCGGCCTCGGACAGCACTGGACATGCCGGGAGAGCGAATATGAACGTATGGCGCGAAATGGGCAGGATGGCGGGGTGCGCGGCGCTTGTCGCCGTCCCGGTTGCGCTATTGCTGTCCCCGCTGCATGCGGATACCCGCTCGTTGTACGAACTCTCCTACACCCCCGGGCAGGACGCCCTGTCGACGCTCGATGTCTTTTCGGGAGCCGACAGCCTCCGTCCGGGGTTCCGCAACGACGTGCAGCGGGGCCGGGAGCTCAACATCGAGGTGCGCTCCATGCGGATGCCCTCGGTGAGCAGCCCGGGGGGCGCCGATCGCGCGCTCGAGACCCGGGGCGGGTTCATCCAGCACTTCGGCAGCACCGGTTTCGGTTACGGTTTCGACGTGGGCCTCGGGCTGGGTTCATCCGGGGACGCGGAGGCCTGGTTCCCCGATGACGCCTTCTCCGGAAGCAGCCGTTTCGTGGTGACCGATTTCAGCACCGGTCCGACCTACCAGACCGGCAACCTGCACAGCCGGGTGCGCGTCGGCCTGCGCCATCCGCTGGTGGGCGAGCCGGATGCCGTCAGCGCCTTCCATGGCCACCGGGGCGATACCTCGCGCAGCGCTGGCTACCTCAGCCTCGACAGCAGGTTGCGTTTCAGCAACCAGACCGAGATGTCCCTGAGTCTCTTCTACGACGACTACGGGTTCGGCTCCTCGCGCGACTGGCTGAGCGACCGCCTCGATTTCCAGGGTGGCGAGGGTTCCCCCGACTCGGTGATCGGCTTCGAGATGGGCCTCAATTTCTGAATCAGCGCGCCTCCCACGGGGGCAGGGTCCAGCACCGTAGGAGGCCAGCCCCCTGGGCGACATGCCCCGACGCCGGAATCGCCGAGAGGGCTCGCCTCCCACGGGGGCCAGGTTCAGCACCGTAG
>RECA01000060.1 GCA_007692435.1 Thioalkalivibrio sp. | reverse complement strand
ACGCTACGCTCTTCCGCCCTACCGGTTCCCGAGGCGCACGCCGTGTTCTTTCACGTTAACGTCAGACCGGTTTTCGGCGGATGGCCAGTGTGCCGCCGTTGCGGGCTGCGAAGCCCTTGCCCGGCGCGGGGCCGCGCCCGCGGCCTGCGGCGGGGCGGCGCTTGTGGCTGTCCGGGCCCTTGCTGATGCCGCGGCTGTTCTTGGGCCGCGCCGGCTTTCCGGGCCGGTCCGTGCGCCGCGGCGCGTCCGCCTGAGCGGAGGTCACGCGGACACGCGGTTCGGTGGTCCGGGCGGGTCCGGAGCGGTCTTTGGCGATCTCCGGGCTCTCCAGCGTCAGTTCGAGCTTGCGCTGGGCCACGTGAATCCGGCCCAGGCGCCGCGTCACCGCCTCGCTCAGCGTTGCGGGAAGATCCACGTGGCTGAAGTGGTCCATCAGGCCGATGCGGCCGATGTCCGCGCCGGACAGACCGCCCTCGTGGGTCAGTGCGCCGACGATCTCGCGCGCACCGATGCCGTGCCGGCGGCCCACGGGCATGTAGTAGCGAACCATGTCGTCGCCACGCGGCCCCGACTCTCGCGACGGGCCTCCCGACGTACCGGACGGGCGCGACGCGCGCGTCGGGCGTGCCGGCGCCTGCGCACTCTCCTTGCGGCCCCGCCGTTCCTTCGCGTCCCGGCCGCGCGGCGCGCGGCGCTCATCCGTCGCATCGGCCATTCGGGCAAGCGGATCCGCGGTCGCGTCGCGCGGCGGCAGCAGCGGCGTCATCTCGGTCGCCAGCGCCACCAGCGCGCCGGCCAGATCGCGTTCCGAGGTCCCGCAGCGTGCGAGCAGTGCCTCGACCAGTTCGTGGTGCTGCTCGGAATGGCCGGAGGCGAGCAGGGCGTCGACGCGCGCGGCGAAGCGTGCCTGCCGGCTCTCGGCGACCGCCTGCAGGTCCGGGACCGCGTGGGCGCGAACGGGCTTGCGGGTCAGTCGCTCGATGTCGCGCAGGATGCGGCGGCGGCGCGGCTCCAGGAACAGGATCGCACGGCCCTTGCGACCGGCGCGCCCGGTGCGGCCGATGCGGTGCACGTAGGCCTCGGCATCGCCCGGGGCGTCGAAGTTGAAGACGTGGGTGATGCGCGGCACGTCCATGCCACGGGCGGCGACGTCGGTGGCGACCACCACGTCCAGCCGGCCGTTCCGCAGTTCGGCGACCACGCGCTCGCGCTCCTTCTGTTCCATGTCGCCGTTCAGGGCGGAGACCTTGTGGCCGCGCGCGGCAAGCTTGTCCGCGATCTCCTGCGTCGCGGCCTTGGTGCGAGCGAACACGAGGGCCGCGTCGAGGTCGGGTTCGACCTCGAGCAGGCGGGCGAGGGACTCCAGCTTGTGGCGCTCGTCGACCACGCAGTAGCTCTGGTCGATGTCGGCTCCGGCCTCGTTGCCTGCGCCGATGCGGATCTCTTCGGGCTCGCGCAGGTGGCGGTGCGCGATGCGCCGGATCGGCGCCGGCATCGTCGCGGAGAACAGTGCGGTCTGCCGCTCGGCCGGGGTCTGCTCGAGGATCCACTCGATGTCCTCGATGAAGCCCATGCGCAGCATCTCGTCCGCCTCGTCGAGCACGATCAGCTTCAGCGCGTCCAGCGCCAGGGTGCCGCGCTTGAGGTGATCCATGACCCGGCCCGGGGTGCCGACCACGATCTGCGGCCCGGCCCGAAGCCGCCGCAGCTGGGTGCCCATCGGCTGGCCGCCGTAGACCGGCAGGATCTCGATTCCCGGCAGCCCGGTGGCAAAATCGCCCAGGGCGCCGGCCACCTGGGTGGCGAGTTCACGCGTCGGGGTCAGCACCAGCGCCTGCACGGAGCGCTCCGCGGCGTTGGTCATCGCGATCAGCGGCAGACCGAACGCGCCGGTCTTGCCGGTCCCGGTCTGGGCCTCGCCGAGCACGTCGCGCCCGCCGAGCAATGCCGGGATGCAGGCGCTCTGCACCGGCGTTGGCTGGGTGAATCCCAGGCGGTCGAGCGCGAGGGTCAGCGGCTCGGACAGCCCGAGCCGGGCGAAGGGGGTCATATCGGACATCTGGAGGTACTCGGGGCGGGCCGGGGCAGGGGCCGGCGGGTGGTGCGGGGCAACCGCGCAATCCCCCAGTATATACGATCACGCGGCATTAGATCCGATCCAGCGTCGGGCGCCAGGTGTAGCGATGCCCGACGCCCGATCGCCCCCGGAGGCGTCAAGGCCGCCGTGGTCAGCCCGCGTGGTAGCCGACGATGCGCTCGACCTCGTTCCTGGAGCCGAGGATCACCGGGACCCGCTGGTGCACGTCCTCCGGCACCATGTCGAGGATGCGTTCGCGGCCGGTGGAGGAGACGCCGCCGGCCTGCTCGATGATCAGGCTCATCGGGTTGGCCTCGTACATCAGGCGCAGCTTGCCGCCCAGCTTCTTCGCCTTCATCTTTTCGTCCACGGGGTACATGAACACGCCGCCGCGCGTCAGGATGCGGTGCACCTCCGCGACCATGGAGGCAATCCAGCGCATGTTGAAGTCCTTGCCGCGCGGGCCCTCGCTTCCGGCCAGGCACTCGTCCACGTAGCGCTTCACGGGCTCCTCCCAGAACCGGCTGTTGGAGGCGTTGATCGCGAACTCGCTGGTGTCGTCGGGGATCTTCACGTCTTCGTGCGTCAGCAGGAATTCACCGAAGTCCTTGTCGAGCGTGAACATCTGCACGCCGCGCGCGGCGGTGGCGAAGACCATCATGGTCGAGGGCCCGTAGAGACAGTAGCCGGCCCCGCACTGCTGGGCACCGGGCTTGAGGAAATCCTCGGTGGTCGGGCGGACGACCCCCTCGGGTGCCTTGATGATCGAGAAGATGGTGCCCACGGATACGTTCACGTCGATGTTCGAGGAACCGTCCAGCGGATCGAACAGCACCAGGTAGTGACCGCGCGGTGCATCCGCGGGGAGCTCGTAGATCTCGTCCATCTCCTCGGACGCGAGCCCGGCGACGTGGCCGTTGTGGGCGAGCGCCTCGAGGAAGACCTCGTTGGTGATCACGTCGAGCTTCTTCTGGGTCTCGCCCTGGACGTTCTCGGAACCGGCCGAGCCGAGCACCCCGATCAGGTCGCCCTTGTCCACGAGGCCCGAGATCTTCTTGCAGGCAACCGCGATGTCGTTGAGGAGGCCGGTGAATTCCCCGGTCGCGCCCTGAATCTGGCGTTGCGTCTCGATGATGTAGTTGGTGAGCGTGGTACCGATATGCATGATGGTCTTCCTGGCTGGCCTGATGGATGGCGGGCGATGCTGGTGCAGACCCTGCCCGGTCCTGGTGCGGCGCGGGCCGGACGGGGCGCGATCGGCCACGGTGGCCGTCCGCGTTTGCATGACGGGGCGGAGCACCACAGAATCGGCGACCAGCCGCCCTGTTCACGCGGAATCCGTCACGACTGCCGTCCCGGCATCGGCATCCCGGGGGAGGGGCTGCGCCGGCGCATCAACCCGGCTGCAACGCAAATATATTAGCAAAAGCTGTCAGGGGTTATCGCTGGTACCGTTTCTGCATGGGTCCCGTGTCAGGGACGTGTCATCGTCACCGAGGGAGGAATCAATGCCCAAGAATGCGCTGTACGCCCAGTCCGGCGGGGTCACTGCAGTGATCAACGCGAGCGCCTGGGGCGTGATCGAGGCCGTGCGGGCGCACCCGGCGCACTTCGGCACCTGCTACGCCGCGCGCGACGGCATCCTCGGGGTGCTGAACGAGGAGATCTTCGATCTGGACCAGGAAGACCCGCTCACCCTCGCGGCGCTGCGGCACACGCCCGGCGGCGCCTTCGGCTCCTGCCGTTTCGACCTGGGCGACCCGGAGCGCGACTCCCGGCAGTACGAACGGCTGGTCGAGGTCTTCCGCGCCCACGACATCGGCTACTTCTTCTACAACGGCGGCGGCGGCTCGATGGACACCGCCCTGAAGGTCGCGCGCATCGGCGACCTGATGGGGTACCCGATCACCGCGGTCGGCGTGCCGAAGACCATCGACAACGACCTCGACGCCACCGACACCAGCCCGGGCTTCGGCTCGGCGGCCAAGTTCATCGCCACCGTGGTGCGCGAGGCCAGTCTCGACGTGGAGTCGATGCACACGAGTTCCACGAAGGTCTTCATCCTCGAGGTGATGGGCCGGCACGCCGGCTGGCTGGCCGCCGCGGCGGCACTGGCCCAGGAATACGACGGGCAGCCGCCGATGCTGATCCTCTTCGCCGAAGTGCCCTTCGACGAGGCGGATTTCCTGAAGAACCTGCAGCTGGTGATCGAGCGCTACGGCTACTGCGTGGTGGTGGTCTCGGAGGGCCTGAAGCACGCGGACGGCACGCTGTTTGCGGTGGCCCAGAGCCACGACGTCTACGCCTACACCCAGCTCGGCGGCGCCGCGCCCCGGCTCGCGGAGATGATCAAGAAGAGCACCGGGTACAAGCTGCACTGGTCGGTGGTGGACTACATCCAGCGGGCTGCGCGCCACCTGGCCTCGCGTGCCGACGTGCACCAGGCCTACGCCGTGGGCAAGGCGGCCGTGGAGGGCGTGGTGGCCGGATACCACAGCTTCATGCCGGTGATCCTGCGCGAGTCCAGCGTTCCCTATCGCTGGACGATCAGCCGGGTGCCGCTGGAACGGGTCGCGAACATCGAGCGGGGCATGCCCCGGGAGTTCATCTCGCCCGACGGGTACGGGATCACCCAGAACTGCCGCGATTACCTGCGGCCCCTGATCGAGGGCGAGGACTACCCGCCGTTCGAGCACGGCCTGCCCTGCTACTCGCGCATCCGCGGTGCGCTCCTCCCGAAGCGCTGTCCGGCGTTCAAGGTCGACGGCGACTGAGGCTCATCCCGCCGGGCGGCCCGCGGCACGACCCCGTCACCCGCAGGGCCGTAAAATCCTTTATGCGGCGTCCTGTTTGGTTCAAGATACCGGCCGGGTGCCATCGGCCAGCCGGGATCGCGTCTCCCGGGCCGGGGTGCAGCCCTGCGTGCCCGATTTCACCAGAGGAGACCATGATGAAGGCATACCACCAACCCCCGAAGGCCCTGGCCTTTCTGTTCGCGCTGCTGTTGACCCTGCTTCCGGCCACCCCGCTGATGGCGGGCATGCTCGACACCGGCGCGCTGCTGCATGCCGCGAACGCGAACGCCGAGCGTGCGATGCTGGCGGAACGCCTCGGTAGCGGGGAGGTGCGGGATGCGCTGTCCCGTCTGGGCGTGGACCCGGCCGATGCCGAGGCCCGCGTGGAGCGCCTGACCGACAGCGAGGTCGCCGATCTGAGCGCCCGCCTCGACCAGTTGCCTGCCGGTGGCGCCAGCACCCTGGAGGTCGTGCTGATCGTGTTCCTGGTCTTCGTGATCACGGATGCGATCGGGCTCACGAATATCTTCGCCTTCGTGCAACCCCCGCGCTGAACGGTGTTTCGGCGGTTTACACAGTCCGGCGAACGTCGGAACCCCCGGCCGGCCGCGCACCTGCTGCTGGCCGGGCTGGTGCTCGCGTTCCTGTCGGGCTGCGCCACCGCGCCTCAGAGCAGCCGGCTGGCAACGGCCCCGCCGGCGGATCTGCCGGAGCGGGCGGAGCTGACCGAGGTCGCGTTCTTCCCGCAGGAGAAATACCAGTGCGGGCCCGCTGCGCTGGCAACGGTACTGGACTGGCAGGGGCTGGGCGCCGATCCCGAGGACCTCGTCTCGGAGGTCTACGTTCCGGAGCGCCAGGGCAGCCTCCAGGCGGAAATGCGCGCCGCGGCCCGGTCGCGGGGTCTGGTGGCCTACCGGCTGCAGCCCGAGCTTGACGATGTCCTCGCGGAGGTCGCCGCGGGCAACCCCGTCCTGGTGTTCCAGAACCTCGGGCTCGGCTTCGCGCCGCGCTGGCATTACGCGGTGGTCATCGGCTACGACCTTGACGCGAGAGAGCTGGTGCTGCGCAGCGGTACCATCGAGCGGCACGTGAACGAACTGTCGCGCTTCGAACGGACCTGGGCACGCGGCGAGCGCTGGGCCTTCGTTGCGGTGCCGCCGGAGCAGTTGCCCGCGACCGCGGAGCCGCTTCCCTGGTTGCGCGCCGTGCACGAACTCGAGCAGACCGGCCGGCTGGAGGCCGCACGCAGCGGCTACCGCACCGCGATCGAGCGCTGGCCCGACCAGCACATCGGCTATCTCGGCCTGGCGAACGCACACTTCGCCGCGGGCGGCTTCGAGCCAGCCGAGACCGCCCTGCGTGACCTGCTGCAGCGCCAGCCCGGGCGGCACGAGGCGTGGAACAACCTCGCCCACGTGCTCGCCGCACGCCAGTGCGGGCGTCAGGCCCGCAAGGCGGCCGGCTGCGCAGTGGCGCTGGCATCGGAGGCGGCGGTCTACGAGCGCACCGCGCGCACCGTGGCCACCGCCGGGGACACCGGCCCCGACTGCCGGCCGACGCCACCGTGCCCCGCCTACGGCCTCCAGGTGGAGCGGCCCGCCCGCCCATAGGATCGCAGCGTATGGAGTGCGGCGGCTCGCCGCCGCTGTGCCCTGCAGGAGGCTCGCCTCCTGCTGCGGAAGCAAGCTTCCGCGTGTCAAAGCGGGAGCAAGCTCCCGCACTCCATACAAGTCTTCGCGCCCGCGTCGCGTCAGCGGCCCGCGCGGCGCTGGAGCACCGTGTCGGCGTGCTTCAGCACCATGCCGAGGTTGGCCTTCTCCACCCTCGTGACCCGGGGGTCCTGTTCGACCGCCTCGCGCAGGTGGGCCTGCAGCTGGCGGAGCTCGTCGATGGTGATCCCCTCGAAGCTGAACCCGCTGCCGTAGCGGGCCTCGAGCGCGTCCCAGTAATCCGCCAGTGGCGGGCGGTAGTCGTCCTGCATGCGGTTCCCCTAAGCCTGTGGCGGGCCGTCGCCGGTCTGTCCGCCTGGGTGATTTCGGTTAAGCTAGCGTTCGTGGCGACACGCTCGCCCGGAGCGGTGAAGGCGGGTCGCGTGTCGCCGTGATCGCTCCCTCTCCCCGTGCCGCTCCCGAAAGCGGGCGAGAAGAGGCGAGTGTGCGGCGCGGCACGTTTCTATTAACAGGCCCATCCTACCTGCCCTATGCACCTCACCGCGATCTACCCCGGGACCTTCGACCCCATCACCCACGGGCACACCGACATCGTGCGCCGGGCCTCCCGTCTCTTCGGGCGCATCGTGGTCGCGGTCGCGGAGAGCCCGAAGAAGGCGCCGTGCTTTTCTCTGGAGGAACGGGTGTCGCTGGCACAGGCCGCCCTGTCGGATCTCGATAACGTCGAGGTCCGCGGCTTCGGGAACCTGCTGGCGAGCTTCGCGCGGGCGGAGGGCGCGACGGTGATCCTGCGCGGACTGCGCGCGGTCTCCGACTTCGAGCACGAGTTCCAGTTGGCCGCGATGAACCGTCAGTTGGCCCCGGAGGTGGAGACGATGTTCCTGAGCCCGGCGGAGGAATACAGCTTTGTGTCCTCCAGTCTGGTACGGGAAATCGCCCGCCTTGGCGGAGACGTCTCAAACTTCGTGAGCCCGGCCGCCGTACGAGCCCTGGCGGATCGCTACGCCGACCGCTGAGCGGCCCGCGGTGCGGCGTCGACAACCGATCCCGAGGTGCATCCATGGCCCTGATGATTACCGACGAATGCATCAACTGTGATGTCTGCGAGCCCGAGTGCCCGAATGGTGCGATCTCCCCGGGGGACGAGATCTACGTGATCGATCCCAAGCTCTGCACCGAGTGTGTCGGCCACTACGACGAACCGCAGTGCCAGCAGGTGTGCCCGGTCGACTGCATCCCCCTGGATCCGGATCAGGAGGAGACGCAGGAGGAACTGATGGCCAAGTACGAAAAGCTGACCGCGGAATGAGCGGCTGAGTGTCATGGCGCGCGGCCACCCCTGGCGATGAAAATCTCCCTCCCCTGCTTGCGGGGGAGGGCTGGGGTGGGGGGGCGGCCCCGGGCCCGGCCCTTGGGACCCTTGTCCGCAAGCGGGAGAGGGGAGAAACGTGCGACTTTCACGCTCATGGCCAACGGTTTTCCGAACGGATCCCCCGATGATTGACCCCTCCCCGCGCCACCTCGCGTGGCTCGCGCCGCGCTTCCTGCTGTTTTTCGTCCTGCTGCTGTTCGCAGGCCAGTCGCTGCAGGCCGGCCCCGGCCAGCACGCGGTGGCCTCCGCCCACCCGCTGGCGACCGCGGCCGCACAGGAGGTCCTGGCCGCCGGGGGCAACGCCTTCGATGCCGCCGTGGCCGTGACCGCCGCCCTGGGCGTGGTCGAGCCGCAGGGCTCGGGGCTGGGCGGGGGAGGCTTCTTCCTGCTGCACCGGGCCGACGACGGGTACTCGGTGATGGTGGACGCGCGCGAGACGGCGCCGGCCGCGGCGCACCCGGACCTGTACCTGGATGCCGACGGCGAGGTGATCCCGGGGCTGTCGCTGGACGGCCCGCTTGCGGCCGGGATTCCCGGCATGCCGGCCGCGCTGGGGCACCTGGCCGCGAACTACGGCCGGCTGAGCCTCGCCGACAGCCTCGGACCCGCGATCCGGCTGGCCGAAGAGGGCCTTCCGGTGGATGCCACCTTCCTGCAGATGGCCCGCTTTCGCCTGCAAGCGCTAAGTGACGGGGCCGATGCGGCACGCGTGTTTCTCCGGGAGGGTGAGCTTCCGGAGGAGGGCGAGGCCATCGTGCAGCCCCAACTCGCGGCCACGCTGCGGCGCATCGCCGATCGCGGCCCCGCAGGCTTCTACGAGGGCGAGATTGCGCAGCGCCTGGTCGAGGGCGTGCGCGCGGCCGGCGGCATCTGGACCCTGGAGGACCTCGCGAACTACGAGTTGGTGGAGCGTGAGCCGGTGGTGCTTCACTACCGCGGGGCGCGCATCGTCAGCGCATCGCCGCCGTCATCGGGTGGCATCGCGATCGGTCAGATGCTGAACATCCTTGCCGCGGGCGGCAACGGCTACGGCGACGACGAGGTCCAGCGGGTGCACCTGCTGGTGGAGGCGATGCGCAGGGCCTACCGTGACCGGGCCCTCTATCTGGGCGACCCGGACCACGTGGACGTCCCGGTCGCGCGTCTCCTCTCCGCCGAGTACGCCTCCAGGTTGCGCGCGGACATCGACCCGGACCGTGCCACGCCCAGCGCCGAGCTGCCGCTGGAAGCCGCCGACGCGGCAGCCGGCCCGGAACGGTCCGCCCTGGACCGCGAGAGCGAGCAGACGACCCACTTCTCGGTGATGGACGCCGAGGGCAACCGGGTCGCCGCGACCATCACCCTCAACTATCCCTTCGGCTCCGGGTTCATGCCGCCGGGCACCGGCGTGCTGCTGAACAACGAGATGGATGACTTCGCCGCCCGTCCCGGTGAGCCCAACGTCTACGGGCTGATTGGCTTCGAGGCGAACGCGATACGCCCCCATCGCAGGCCGCTGTCGAGCATGAGCCCGACCTTTGTCGAGACCGCGGACCGGGTTGCGGTGCTTGGCACTCCGGGGGGCAGCCGCATCATCACCATGGTGCTGCAGGGCATCCTGGCCATCCTCGACGGCGCCGGTGCCGCAGAGGTGGTACAGGCCCGCCGCTTCCACCACCAGTACCTGCCGGACCGGATCGAGTACGAGACCGGAGCGCTGGGTTCGAGGGTGCAGCTCCAGCTCGCCCGCCGCGGCCACGCCCTGTCGCCGCAGGTGCGTCCCTTCGGCAACATGCAGGTGGTGATCTGGGACCGAACTCATGACCGCATCGAGGTCGCCTCGGACCCACGCGGCAACGGCTCCGCGGCCGTATTCACGCCGGCTACCGCCCCTGAGCAGCGAGGCGCGCCGTAGGAGGCCAGCCCTCTGGCCGATGGTCTTCCGGCGCCGGAAGCGCTGAGGGGGCTCGCCTCCTTCCGCGGAGCGCCCGTGCGCCGGACACCGTAGGGTGGGCCAAGCGCAGCGGGCCCACCATTGTCCCTGCCCGCTCCCGCCCCAAAAAAAAGACGGCCCCGAAGGGCCGTCTGTCGCATGCGGTTGCGCTCGGGCTCAGAAGTCGCCGGTCACGCCGGCATCAACGATCTCGTAGATGATGTCACGCACACGCGTCGCCATCGTTTCCAGTTCAGGGCTCAGGTCGACTGCGTGGAGCATCATGTCCATGTTCATGGTGGTGATCCAGCCACGGCCCTCGTCATCCTCGACCACGGCGATGCGGCAGGGCAGGAAGCCAGAGAAGATCACGTCGTACTCGACCATCTCTTTGGCGATCAGCGCGTCACAGAAGGCCAGGATGCGCATGTAGTTGGACTCGTGGCCCATTGCATGCACCTGCTCGGACAGCGGAAGGTCGGAGACCATCTGGAAGTTCAGCAGATTGGCCCGCAGCTTCATCGACTCCACGGCATCGTGGACGGATACGCCATCCTCGATCTCCCAGGTCACCATGCTTTGCTTGACCATCTGCTGCATCATCTCGCGGTCCATTTCCATCTCCTGCTCAGCTGAGGAGGCAGGGGCGGCCGCGATCATGCCGAGGGCGAGCAGCAGCGTTACGAGCATTTTCTTCATCAGGGATATCCTCCAGTCGGTGTGTGCTCCAGGGCGAGCAACAGTCTATCAGACGCTCCGCACCCGTCGGGTTATTCCCCCAAGTCCGACCCCGCGGCGTCAAAGATCGAGCAGCATCCGGCCCGGGTCCTCCAGCGACTCCTTCACCGACACCAGGAACCGCACCGCGTCCGCGCCATCGATCAGGCGGTGGTCGTAGGACAGGGCCACGTACATCATCGGCCGGATCACGATCTCGCCGTTGCGGGCCACGGGCCGTTCCTGCGTCGCGTGCATCCCGAGAATCGCGCTCTGGGGCGGATTCAGGATTGGCGTGGACAGCAGGGAACCGAAGACCCCGCCGTTGGTGATGGTGAAGGTCCCGCCACGCAGGTCGTCGAGTTCGAGGCGGCCGTCCTGCGCACGCTCCGCAAACGCGCGGATTTGTCCCTCGATCTCGGCCAGCGACAGCTGTCCGGCGTCGCGCAGCACCGGCACCACCAGGCCCCGGGGAGAGGACACGGCGATGCCGATGTCGGCGTGGTGGTGGTAGACGATCTCGTTGCCATCCAGCGCGGCATTGACCACCGGGAAGCGCCGCAGCGCCAGGGCGCAGGCGGTAACGAAGAAGCCCATGAAGCCGAGCCGCACCCCGTGCCGCTCCTGGAACGCCTCCTTGTGCCGCGCACGTAGCGCCATCACCTCGGAGAGGTCCACCTCGTTGAAGGTGGTGAGCATCGCCGTGCTCTGCTTCGCGTGCAGCAGGCGCTCGGCGATGCGCGCCCGCAGCCGCGACATCGACACCCGTTCCTCGCCGCGCGTGCCGGATGGCGCAGGTGCCTGCGCCGAGGGCCGCGGGCGCGGCGGCTCGGGTAGGGTGGGCGGAGTGCTGGCAGGCGCGGGTTCGGGTTCGGCCGTGGTTCGCGGCTCCTCGGCGGGTGCACTGGCAGAGGGTCTTTCGGCGGCCGCCGGTTCTTCGGCCTTTGCGGTGGCCGGCTCGGCTGGCGCGGCCTCGCGCTCGGCCAGGAAGCGCTCGACGTCCTCCTTCAGCAGCCTGCCGTTCTGCCCGCTGCCCTCGATCTGCGCGGCATCCAGTTCATGCTCCGCGAGCAGGCGGCGCACAGCGGGGCTGGGGGTCGGCGGCGCGGCCCGCTCGGGCGGCAACTCGTCGCCCGTTGCCTCCGGGCCCCGTGCCGCCTCCGGTTCCGCGGCCGGGGCGGGCTTCTCAGGGGCTGGTTTCTCTGGGGCGGTGTCGGCCGGCGCCTCGGCCGAGATGTAGCCGAGCACGGCATCCGCCTCGACCACGGCACCCTCCTCGACGGTGAATTCGTCGAGGATGCCATTGGTCGGTGCCGGCACCTCGAGCACCACCTTGTCGGTCTCGAGTTCGGCCAGCAGGTCGTCCCGCCGGACCCGGTCGCCGGGCTTCTTGTGCAGGGCGACCACGGTCGCATCGGCCACCGATTCCGGCAGCTCTGGGACCCGAAGGGTGGTGCGTTCCTCGGACATCGGCGATTCCTTGCGCTTGCGTGTTCTACAGGGTGGGGCGAGGCGTGTCGCGGGCCGTGATCGGGCCGAAGCCGCGCCGGATCAGTTCGTCCTGCTGGGCCTTGTGCACCTCCGGGTAACCCACCGCAGGAGCAGCGGCCGGGGGACGCGCGACCGCGTGCAGTACCTGTCCGCGGACCTCCAGCAGCGCGTTCAGACGGGGCTGGACGAAGCCGAGGTAGCCCTGGTTCTCCGGTTCGTCCTGCACCCAGACGAACTCCGTGGCCTGATCATAACGTCCCAGCAGCCGCGTGAGTTCCGCCTCAGGGAAGGGGTAGCACTGTTCCAGCCGCAGGATCGCGGTGTCTTCGTGACCCTTTTCGCGCTTTTCGCTGAGCAGGTCGTAGTAGAGGCGCCCCGCGGTCAGCATCACCCGGCGCACCGAGCCCGGGTTGGGCGCGTCGATATCGTCGATCACATTCTGGAACTGCCCGCTGGCCAGTGCGTCGAGGTCGCTGACCGCGAGCTTGTGGCGCAGCAGGCTCTTCGGGGTCATCACGACCAGCGGCTTGCGGTAGGGCCGCAGCATCTGCCGGCGCAGCAGGTGGAAGATCTGGGCCGGTGTGGTCGGCACGCAGACCTGCATGTTCTCCTGCGCACAGAGCTGCAGGAAGCGTTCCGGGCGCGCGGATGAGTGTTCCGGCCCCTGGCCCTCGTAGCCGTGCGGCAGCAGGAGCACCAGGCCGCAGAGGCGGTCCCACTTCTGCTCGCCGGAACTGATGAACTGGTCGATCACGACCTGCGCACCGTTCGCGAAGTCGCCGAACTGTGCCTCCCAGAGCACCAGTGCGTTCGGAAACGCGGTCGCGTAGCCGTACTCGAAGGCCAGTACCGCCTCCTCCGACAGCAGGGAATCGATCACGAGGAAACGGGGGTTCTCCGGGTCCAGCCGGCGCAGCGGCACGCAGGCCTCGCCCGTCTCCTGGTTGTGCAGCACCGCGTGGCGATGGAAGAAGGTGCCGCGCCCGGAGTCCTGGCCGGACAGGCGGATGCGGTACCCGTCCTGGACCAGGGTGGCGTAGGCGAGGGTCTCCGCGGTGCCCCAGTCCAGGGATTGCTCGCCGCTGGCCATCGTTCTGCGCGCATCCAGGATCCGGCGCACGCGCGGATGCACGCCGAAGGCCTCGGGCAGGTCGTTCAGGCGTTCGAGCAGGCTGCCGAGCTCGCCCCTGGGGACGCCGGTGGGTACGTCCTGATCCCAGGACTGGTTGGTGAAGCCGGCCCAGTCGGTCCGGTCGTGGCCATTGACCACATCGCGCGGCAGCAGGCCCGGCACCACCGACTCGCCGGCATCCAGCGAATCCCGGTAGCGCTCCTGCATCCGTTCCACGGCCTCCTCGTCGAGCACCCCGTCCTCGACCAGTCGGGTCGCGTAGCGCTGGCGCGTGGTGGGCAGGCTGCGGATGATCCGGTACATCATCGGCTGGGTCGCGGAGGGCTCGTCGGCCTCGTTGTGGCCCTGACGGCGGTAGCAGACCAGGTCGATGACCACGTCCTTGCCAAAGCGCATCCGGTAGTCCAGCGCCACCTGGGTCACGAAGACCACCGACTCGGGGTCGTCGCCGTTCACGTGCAGGATCGGCGCGCTGACCATCTTGGCCACGTCGGTGGCGTAATGCGTGGACCTCGAGTCCTTCAGCGTGCTGGTGGTGAAACCGATCTGGTTGTTCACCACGACGTGCACGGTGCCCTTGGTGGAGAAGCCGCGGGTCTGCGACATGTTCAGGGTCTCCATCACCACGCCCTGCCCCGCGAAGGAGGCGTCGCCATGGATCACTACCGGTATCACCTTCTCGCCGGACTTGTCGCGCAGCCGCACCTGCCGCGCCCGCACCGACCCGGCGACCACCGGCGAAACGATCTCCAGGTGCGACGGGTTGAAGGCCAGCGCGAGGTGCAGCGGCCCGCCCTGTGTCTGGATGCTGGCGGAGTAGCCGAGGTGGTACTTCACATCACCGGTGCCGCGATTGCGGCTGTGCCGGCCCTCGAACTCGTCGGCCAGTTCGCGCGGCGACTTGCCGAAGATGTTCACCTGCACGTTCAGGCGGCCGCGGTGGGCCATGCCGACGACGATCTCCTTCACGCCGCGCGCGCCGCCGCGCTGCACCAGCGCGTTCAGCAGCGGGATCAGGCTCTCGGCCCCCTCCAGCGAGAAGCGCTTCTGCCCGACGTAGCGATTGTGCAGGTAGCGCTCCAGGCCCTCGGCGGCGGTCAGGCGCTCGAGGATCGCCTCCCGGGTCGCGTGATCGAAGCCGTAGTGCCCGCGCGTGGATTCCAGCCGCTGCTGCAGCCAGCGCTTCTCGGCGGTGGAGGCCAGGTGCATGAACTCGGCGCCGATACAGCCGCAGTAGGTGTCCTTCAGGATCGACTCGATCTCGTCCAGCCGCGCCGGGTTCGGGCCGTGCAGCGAGCCGGGGTCGAAGGCCTGGTCGGGTTCGACGTCGTCCAGGTTGTGATAGGCACGGGTGAGCTCGGGTGGCGGCTCCGGGTCCACGCGGCCCAGCGGGTCCAGATGCGCCGCGAAGTGCCCGAGGAAGCGGTGGGAGTTGATGTACTGCAGCACCCGGACCTGCACCCGCTCCAGCTGCAGGTCGTGCATCTCGATGCAGTCCTGGTCGGTCATCCGCCGCCGCGGCGTGGGGCCCGGGTCCCGCTCCAGCGCGTCGAAGTAGTCGGCCCAGGTCGCCGGCACCGATTCCGGATCGGCCAGGTAGCGCTCGAACAGCTGCTCCGCGAAGGCCATGCTGTCCGGGTGAAGGTCCATGCGGCGCAGCATCGTCAGCGCCTGCTGCCTGGAGGGGGGTTCATTCATGACCGCTGCTGGCTCCTTTGGATCCCTGTCGGAATTGTCGACCACGGTATCAAAAGCTTAATACGAACGGCGGCGAAATTCTGCGTTGCAGCACCCCGGTTCTACTTATAATTGTCAGGACAGGCCCCCAAAGGTTCCTCGCCACGCGGGGCGG
>RECA01000014.1 GCA_007692435.1 Thioalkalivibrio sp. | reverse complement strand
TGGCTTTAGGTCACGCTCGGGGTCAGGTCTCGCTTGGTAGCATTGTGCCTTCCTGAGCGATCCTCCCCGGCCATGGCCAGACCGCTACGCATCGAGTTCCCGGGTGCCGTCTATCACGTCACTTCTCGTGGCGATCGGCGCGAAAACATCTACGAGGACGATGCGGATCGCGAGCGGTTCCTGGAAATCCTCGGGGAAGTCGTCACCCGATTCCGCTGGCTGTGCCACGCCTACTGCCTGATGACCAACCACTACCATCTCTTGGTCGAAACGCCCGAGGCCAACCTTTCCCGCGGGATGCGCCACCTGAACGGCGTGTATACGCAGGCGTCCAACCGACGGCATGGCCGGACCGGCCACGTGTTCCAGGGGCGATTCAAGGCGATCCTGGTGGAACGCGAGAGCTACCTGCTCGAGCTGGGGCGCTACATCGTGCTGAATCCTGTTCGCGCAGGCATCGTCCCGGAGCCCGGTGATTGGGCCTGGAGCAGCTACAACGCCACTGCCGGGGCCTTGCCCGGGCCGGCGTGGCTCACCACTGAAACGCTGCTTTCAGGTTTTGGCCAACACCGCCGGCGCGCGCAGAAACACTATCAGGCCTTCGTGGCCGACGGCGTCGGCGTTGACCTCTGGGCTGGGCTCCGCGGCCAGATCTACCTTGGCGGCGAGGAATTCGTGGAAACCGTTCAGGGCCAGACCGACGTACGCGGTGACCCACTGAGCGTTCCGCAACAGCAGCGCAGGGCGCCGGCGCCTTCACTCGAAACCATCGGTGCAAACAGTCCGGATCGTGACAGCGCGATTGTCGCGGCGCACGAGACGGGCGCGTACAGCTACCGAGTGATCGCGGAACATTTCGGCCTGCACCCGGGAACGATCGGACGAATCGTTCGGCGGAAGATGCTACAACGCGAGACCTGACCCACCGATTTCCGCAACTTGGAATAGTTGCAAATGCCAACAAGACTGCACACAATTGGCATGAGCGACAACCACGGAGCGGTGCCGCGCCATGAGTCGAATCGACAAGCTGATCGCAAGGTTCAGGGGGCAACCACGCGATTTTACCTGGGACGAGCTGGTACGACTGCTCGAGGCCTTGAACTACTCGCAGGCCACACCGGGTGGCACGGGCGGTTCCCGCCGACGCTTCGTCCACCAGAGTGCGCCGACGATCTCGTTGCATAAACCCCACCCGGGCAATGTCGTGAAGCGGTATGCCATGGCGGCGGTGCTGCGCGTTCTGAAGGAGGAGGGCCTGGTATGACCACCATGCTCGAGTACAAGGGATACCTGGGCTCGGTCGACTACAGCGACGAGGACGAAGTGTTTCACGGGCGCCTGGAGTTCATCCGCGACCTGGTCACCTACGAAGGAACCGACGCCCGGAGCCTGAAGCAGGCTTTCCACGAGGCCGTGGACGACTACCTTGCGCTGTGCGCCGAACAGGGACGCACCCCCGACGAGCCACTCAAGGGCAGTTTCAACGTGCGCCCCGGTCCCGACCTGCATCGGCGAGCCATGCTCTTCGCCCGGCGCAGAGGCCTGAATCTCAACACTGTGGTAAGCGATGCGCTGCGGGAGTACCTGGACCAGAAAGACCGCGTCGCGTGACCGGGCGTGAGCCAATGGCACCCCTGGGGCAAGCGGGCCAAAAGGGGACGCTGCCCTTTGCTCGAGAATCGGGAAGCGTCCCCTTTTCCCGGATGCTACAAAGCGAGACCTGACCCCGCGCTTCTTGCGCCGTAAACCCGCAGTGGTAAGCTGGCGTGCAGTTGAGCGCCCTGAGTGGATTGGACGACGATGCTGACAACCATTGAAGTGGAAATCGACCGCGACGGCCGGATCCGCCCCGTGGAACCCTTGGGGCAGTTGCCGGCGGGCCGCGCGCGCCTGACCTTGTTGGCGCGGCCCGCCGACGAGACCGCTTTGCTTGCCGAAGCAGCCCTCGCTGAAGACTGGCTAAAGCCCGAGGAGGATGACGCGTGGGCAAATTTGCAGCCGGACAGGTAGCCGTTCTGCCCTTTCCTTTCTCGGACCTGAGCAGGAACAAGTACCGGCCCGCACTCTTGTTGGCCGACGTCGGCCGCGGTGACTGGATCGCCTGCCAGATCACCAGCAATCCCTACGGGGATTCAAAAGCCGTTGAAATTGGCCCAGCAGACTTCTCCGCCGGCAGCCTGATGCGCACAAGTTTCGCTCGCCCCGGAAAGCTGTTCACCGCCAACGAGGGTCTGTTCGCGTCGGTCGCCGCTACAGTCCGCGTGGAGAAACTGACAGAAACACGAAGCGCCGTGATCTCCCTCCTGATAAGCGCCCCTTAGGTGGCTCCATCCTGCCGGCTCTGGTAACAGGGAGCAGGTGTTCGTTCAGCGAAGTGGATGTCCCGGAGTGTCGTCACAAGGCGAGACCTGACCCCGAAGTTCGCTTGCCCCAGATGCTGGCCCATTCGCGCCAGGCGGTTGATCCGCCTGCTGGAAACCTTTGTCGAATGCATTTTCCCGGGTTGGTTTGGGGCCGCCCCGTTGCCGCCCTGTCGTGTGCTGACCCATGACCAGGCGGTCTGGATGGGTATGGCGGTCAGCCTACCCCGCCGGGAACCGTTGAAAAATCCGCGAGGATGGATGATCCGACATAGACTTTCTTCAGTCGCATTGATGCCTGGCCTGTTTCGCGCCGAACGAGGCTCGGAGGCGCTGAGCACGTATCTGCACGAATTGGCACACTGTTTTGGTGGTGACCAGTCGGCTTCCTTCGCGCAAGCGCTGACAGGAATGTTGGAAGTGGTGCTCGAGCACCCCGAGGATCTGATGACGTTTCGGCAAACCTGGGACGCAGCGTGCCGGAACCCGAAAGACGGCTCCTCACGGGCAACTCTCGATACCGCCTGAAATTCGCCCCAGCGCGCCCGCGATAGCCTTAGCGCACCGAAGCCCTTCGGCCGCAACGCCACGGGGCTTCACCCACCAGGGGCAGCGGTGACGAGCCGCTTCATCGGGTCGCAATCACCCGCGAACACTTGCTGAACCGCGGTAAAAATAGCCGCCCCGCGCCCTTCTGGCGATCCCACTCAGCGCAGTCAAGCAAACCGTTGCCTGCCTGCACCACCACCGTGACGTCGTGCAACAACCGTGCTACAAGGCGAGACCTGACCCCGGGCGTGCATTTCGGGGCAGGGGTTTCCTCAGAGCCTTTGCTGGTCCAGCGGCAAACCGGGCGCGTCGATCTCGGTCTGCCA
>RECA01000015.1 GCA_007692435.1 Thioalkalivibrio sp. | reverse complement strand
TCCGGGTCGAGGCCGTGCTCCGCGACGTAGTAGCGCAACAGGAAGTTGTGCATCGAGTACTCGAAGGGCACCGCGAAGCGAAAGCCCTTCCAGTCCTTCGGATCGCGCTTGTCCTTGTGCTTGTTGTGCAGGGTGATGGCTTGGCCGTTGATGTTCTCGACCGCCGGCATGATGAAGTGCTCGGCGGTGGAACCGAGGCCGAGGCTCATCGCCAACGGCATCGGGGAGAGCATGTGCGAGGCGTCGTACTCGCGGTTCAGCGACATGTCGCGCGCAACGGCCCAGCCCGCGGTCTTCACCACCTCGACATCAAGGCCGTAACGCTCATAGAACCCCAGTGGGTGCGCCATGATGATGGGCGTGGCACAGGTAATGGGCACGAAGCCCACCTTGAGCTTCGTTTTTTCCAGCGGGCCCAGGCTGTCCTTGACCGCGGCCTTCAGCGAATCCATTGGGAATACGCTGCCGAGAGCGGCCGCGAACGTAGCGCCCCCGATCAGTTTCAGGAACCGCCGGCGGTCCACCTCGCTGTGGTTGAACACGGCCCGTACCACCGCGCTCTCGACCGCGCGATCGATCATCGCCTCCTGGTCCATCGCCGGTTCGGACGGGGTGTGGTAGTGGGCCATCTCCAGGGGCACGTCCTGACCATCGATGCGGGTGTGGTGATGCTGACAGCCGGGTCCGCAGACATGGCCCTCGGCGCCATGCTCCCGGGCCTCATCGGCGTGGCTGTGCATCAGGTTGCTGTCGGGGTCGAACGGGTTCTGCAGGCTCTTGGTTGGCATGGTCTGGCTCCGGATCATGGGTTCGCGAACCGGCCATGGGTTGGCACGGCACGTGCTGCAATACGGCAAAGCGCCCTGGAATCGAGCCCTGGGGCCACCTGCGGCACCAGAGTGGGGCGCAATCCAGTCACAAATCCTTTCCGAGTGCGTCCTGGCGTCTCGTGGGATATCCATAGCACCTGCCGTGCCAACGACCGAAGGGGATCTGCAAGACAATGAAAAATGGGATAAATCGTGACTTGAGTGCCGGGGATTCGAGACCACGGGATCTCGTGCTCCACGATATGTCGTGGCATGCACCACGAGAGTTCGTGGAGCCCGCAGGGGCCTCCCGGTCTGCGCGCAAACCGGCGCTGGAAGCGCCCTATCGGCAGTTGTTCGCGCAGAGCGCGGAGGCCATGGTGCTGCTCGATCCGTGGGGCGACCGGGTCGTGGATGCGAACGGCGCCGCCTCCACGCTCTTCGAAATTCCGCTGGATGAGCTGATTGGCCGAAGGGCGAGCGCATTGCACCCGGGACAGCTGGCAGATCTCCAGGTGTTCTCGGAGGAGATCCTGGAACGGGGCCATGCCCGCTCGGAGATGCTGGAGCTCCGGCGCCCGGACGGCTCGCAAAAGGCGCTCGAGTACTCGGCCACTCGCGTCGAGATGCGATCCAGGGTGCTGATCTTCGCCATCATTGACGACCTGCAGTCCCGGCGGATGCGCTGCGCCCGGCGCGAGGCGGTGCACCGCATCAGGCGGGGCGATGCCTGGTGGCGGGATGCCGAACAGTTCTTTCATGATCTGGAGCGCGAGAACCGGCTCATCCTCAGTGCGGCCGGGGAAGGTATCTACGGAGTCAATGCCGATGGGGTGACCACCTTCGTAAACCCCGCCGCGGAGCGGGTGCTTGGCTGGACGGCCGCGGAGATGGTCGGAAAGACCATGCACGACCTCGTGCACCACACGCACCAGGACGGCAGGCATTATCCCGAGGAGGAGTGCCCGATCTATGCCGCGTTCCGCGACGGCACGGTGCACCGTGTCGACAGCGAGGTCTTCTGGCGGAAGGACGGCAAGCCGGTGTTCGTGGAATACACCAGCACCCCGATCCGGGACCGGGGGGTCCTGATCGGGGCGGTGGTGGTCTTTCGGGACATCACGCCCCGGCGGGAGGCCGAGGAGCGCCTGCACGGCGCGCTGGCAGAGGTCAACCAGCTCCGGGAGCGCCTGGAGATGGAGAACGCGTATCTACAGGAGGAGATCCGCACGGAATGCGCCTTCGACGCGATCATCGGTACCAGTGCACCGATCCGCAAGGTGATCGAGCAGATCCAACTGGTTGCGCCGACGGAGGCCAGCGTGCTCATCGCTGGCGAATCCGGCACCGGGAAGGAGTTGATCGCACATGCGATCCACTCGGCCAGCGCACGCTCCGAACGCCCCCTGATCCGGGTCAATTGCGCTGCGATCCCGCGTGAGCTCTTCGAGAGCGAGTTCTTCGGCCACGTCCGGGGGGCGTTTACCGGGGCAACCCGGGATCGTGTCGGCCGTTTCGAACTCGCCGACGGGGGGACCCTGTTCCTCGACGAGATCGGAGAGATTCCGCCCGAGTTGCAGGGCAAGCTGCTGCGCGTGCTGCAGGATGGCCAGGTCGAACGCGTCGGTGATGAGCAGACCCGCAGGGTGGACGTCCGCGTGGTTGCCGCGACAAACCGTGACCTCGAAGAGGATGTCCGGCGAGGGCGTTTCCGTCAGGATCTCTTCTTCCGGCTGAACGTGTTTCCGATCCAGTCGGTGCCGCTGCGCGAGCGTCCTGACGACATCGCTGCCCTGGCTGCCGAATTCGTGAGGAGGGCCTGCAGACGGGCGAAGAAGACGAGTGCAAGACTGACCCAGGGTGATCTGCGGTCGCTTCTTGCCTACGACTGGCCCGGCAACGTGCGGGAACTCGAGAACGTGATCGAGCGTGCGGTGATCCTCGGGCACGGCGGACGTCTCCGGCTTGAGCTGCCGGTTCGCAGAAGGCCCAGTGAGGTCCCTGAGCTACACCATGACTGCTCATCGGCAGAGTCTCCCGGCGACGCGATCCTGACCGAATCGCAGCGCCGTCAGCGCGATCGCGAGAATATCCTGGTCGCCCTGGAGGCCTGCAACGGGAAGGTCTTTGGCAAGGGTGGTGCGGCGGAACTGATGGGTATCCCGCCCACCACGCTCTCGTCGCGCATGAGGGCCCTGGACATCACGCGGGGCCAGGTTCAGGGAGCACGGCGGGCAGACACCCGCTAACGGTCATGGCGCCTGGCAATCACTCCCGGCGCCAGGGTAACCGCCTGCTCCTGGACATTGCGATCGCCGCACGGCGGATGACGCTGCGCTCTTCCGCCCTACCGGTTCCCGAGGCGCACGCCCTGTTCTTTCACGCGAACTGCCATGGCCCTGCGCCACCCCCGAAGGATGAAGGCGCAGGCCTGTGGAGTGCGG
>RECA01000063.1 GCA_007692435.1 Thioalkalivibrio sp. | reverse complement strand
GGCCTCCTACGGTGCTCGCCCCGGCCCCCGTGGGAGGCGAGCCCTCTCGGCGACCCAGCGCCGGGGCATGTCGCCCAGTGGGCTGGCCTCCTACGGTGCTCGCCCCGGCCCCCGTAGGAGGCGAGCCCTCTCGGCGACCCGACGCCGGGGAAGATCGCCCAGGGGGCTGGCCTCCTACGGCGGGGCGGGGGCGAGGCGCTCGCGCAGGAAACGGGCCGGGGAGAGGATCCGCGGGCCGGCCCCCGCCTGCAGCGCCCGCAGGTGCACGCTGCAGCCGACGTTGGGACTGACGATCACGTCGGGCTCCGGCACATGCAGCGCCTCCAGGGTCTCCCGGCCAAGCGTGTCGGCCATCGCCGGCTGCGTGAGCATCGCGGTGCCGCCGGCGCCGCAGCAGTTTTGCGGCGGTGCGAGCGCCGCGACTTCAACCCCTGGCAGGCGCTGCATCAGCACACGGATCCCGTCCGTCTCGCGGGTCACGTTGCGCAGCGTACAGGGCAGGTGCACGGCCACGCGGACCGGGTCCGTGCGCCAGCGGAAGTCCTCGAGCGGCAGACCGGCCAGAAAACCCGTCAGGCTGGTCACGCGGCCCTGCCAGCCCTCCACCGGGTACTCGCGCAGCTGCGCCTGGCAGCCGCTGTCCAGCGCCACCACCGGCTGCGTGCCGGCGAAGGCCCGCAGGTTCGATGCCTGCAGATCCTCCGCATCGCCCAGCCTGCCGAGGTGCTGATCGATCGCCCCGCAGCAGACCTGTCCGGCGGGTATCGCGGCCCGGATGCCGAGTCCGTCCAGCAGTTCCAGGCCGGCGCGGAGGTCCGGGCCGGTGAAGAAGGCATCCATGCAGCCCGTGAAGAGCCAGACATCCGCCGCGTCGGGCGCGGCCGACGGGTTCAGTGCCGGCGGGCGCTGCAGTGACGGGGCCACGTGCCGCAGCGTGCGGCCGGGGAGCGTGGACGGCGGCAACAGGCGCGCCAGCCCCCACCCTCGGGCGAGGCGCCCCGCCAGCGCGGCGACACGGCGCAGTCCGCGCCGTCTGAGGGTGGCCCGGCGCAACGGACCGATCAGTGCCTCCGCGACGCGTTCCCGCCTGCCGGCCGGATGCGTCTGCAGCACGTGCCGGCCGTGATCCATCACCTCGCCGAAGCGGACCCCGGCAGGGCAGACCGCCTCGCAGGAGCGGCAGCCGAGGCAACCCTCCAGGTGGGCACGCAGTCGCGGGTTCCCGGGTTCCAGCTGGCCCTGGGCCAGTCCCTGCATCAGGGTGATGCGCCCGCGCGGCGAGTCGCCCTCCACGCGCTGCACCCCGTAGGTGGGACAGTGCGGCAGGCACAGGCCGCAGAGCACGCAGCGGTCCGCGCCGGCCAGCTCTTCGGCGAAGGCCGGTACAGCGCCGGGTCGGCGGCTGGCTGAAGGTGACGGGGCTTTCGATGTCGGGGTCATTGCGCAGATGCGGCAGGGAGGCCGGTCGCAGAGGATAGCAGCAGGGGGCCGCTGCCGACGGGATGCCCGAATGCGTGCAGGGTTCCGCATGGCCCGGCGGCTGTTTCCCCATCGCGAATCCCGTTGCCTGTTCGCGGCCGTGGCGGGTGGCTATCATGTCGGATCAACGCGGGAGGCGACATGAGCTATTACCAGCGACATATCTTTTTCTGCAACAACGTGCGCGAGGACGGCAACTGCTGCGAGGATCACGGGGCAACCGAGCTGCGCGCCTATGCCAAGACGCGCGCGAAGGACATGGGGATCCACGGCCCGGGGCAGGTCCGCGTGAACACCGCGGGCTGTCTCGATCGCTGCAACGAGGGCCCGGTGGCGGTGGTCTACCCCGAGGGCGTCTGGTACACCTACCAGGACGAGCGCGACATCGACGAGATCCTGGAGGAGCATCTGCAGAACGGCCGGGTGGTCGAGCGCCTGCAGATCTAGTGGCCCCAGGGCTTCCAGCTTGACAATGGCGGGCCGGGAATCGAGAATTCGCAGCCCGTGTGGCTACGTAGCTCAGCTGGTTAGAGCACATCACTCATAATGATGGGGTCCCCTGTTCGAATCAGGGCGTAGCCACCACCTTCTTACCTGCCGCGATCCCTTTCGATGAAACGATACGGTATCCGCATCACGCTGGCGGAAGATAGCACCATGCGAGCGCCGCACCTGCTGGGGCCGGACTGGGAGTATTTCCGCTGGTACGACACCGAGGCCGCCCGCGAGCGCGCGCTGGCCGACATGGCCCGCGAACTGCGCAATTACCGTCGCGGCGATCGGCTCGACCAGGTGCTCGAGCGCGTCGAGCGCGAGGACTGATCCCCGGCGCGCTACCCGTGCGCCCGACTGCCGATCTCCAGTTCCCGTGCCAGGTCCATCGGCTCCATCAGATAGCACAGGCAGTCCTGCGCGATCACCCGCGTGTCCAGCGTGAGCATGGACGGCATCATCGGGCGACGCAGGCGGACGTCCGGTCCATCCTCCTCCAGGTACAGCGCCGTCACGTCGCGCCCGTCCTCGCTGGTCGCCACCAGGGATGCCATTCCGGAGCGCGCCTGCCGGATCAGCCGTGCCCCTGCGGGAAGGATCCGGAAGTTCATGCGATCGAGGTCGGGTTCCAGCACCACGTCGGCCTCGGCCTCCGTGCCGACGCGCAGCCCGGGGCGCACGCGCACCTGCGCGACGGTATGAAACACGTTCATGGAACGGGGGTCCGGGGGGTGGTCCGGGAACTGGCTGAGATGCAGCACGCCGTCGATGAATTCCATCGCGTGGCGGATCCCGGCCTCGTCGTTGGGATGCCCGCACTCCAGGGTCACTGCGGGCGCGAGCGCCGCCAGGGCCATGGATGCCACCCCGCGGGGGCGGGTGAAGTAGACCACGGTGCGCCCGAACAGGCCCGCCAGATTCAGAAAGCCGTCGTCCAGGAAGTTGACGCAGGCATAGTGTGGATTGCGTCCGGTGTTGTTGTGCAGGTCGATGGCCGCGAACAGGCCGTCCGCGCGCAGGCGCCCGATGATCTGCTCGAACATGTACGACTCGGGTGATCCGGGCTGTTCGGTCCCGGGCCAGATTCGGTTGAAGTCCGGCTGGTCATCCAGGTGCCGCTGTCCCAGTGCGGCCGCATGCACGTTGCCCACCACCAGCGTCAGCGCGCGCGGCAGTTCCCGGCCGGCGTATTGGTGCAGGAGTCGCTGCACCGCCTGCAGGCCCACCGGCTCGTTGCCATGCAGCATCAGCACCACCGCGACCGCCGGCTGACGCCTGCCTGGCAGGCGGATGATGGCCGGCCGCGGCAGGTGCCGGTGCAGGTCCTCCGGTGCACTGGCAAGAAAGCCGTCCGGCACTTCCGCGTATTCGTCGAAGAGCAGGTGATCCATTACAGACTCCATGTGTGGACCGGGCGCCCGGTGCGCTGCCAGGCGAAGTAGGCCCGAGTCAGGGCCGCCATGTCGCCGCCGTGGCGGGCGACCCATTGCTGCTGCCAGATGCTCCCCGTCTGTCCGGATTGCACCCGCGCGGCGACGATGCCGAGCAGATGGTCACGCTCGCTGGCGTCGATGCCCAGGCGGTCCAGCCCATCGGCTGCGTGGGGCAACAGCACCTGCTGGATCAGCTGGCGTGCCGGCAGCGGGGGCTCGCACTTCCAGCGCAGGCGGCTCTTCAGACCGTAGCGCGCCGCCGCGTAGAAATTGTCGCGGGCGCTCGCGAACGGGAGCGTTCCGGCCCCGTTGCCTGGGGTTGCGACCAGGTGTTCGATCAGTCCCAGCAGGAACGCCGTGTTGGCCAGCATGTCCTCCAGGGTCGGCCCGGCGGGGAGGCTGCGGTGTTCGATGCGCAGATGGTAACCGCCATCGGCGTCGATGCCGAGGATCGGCCGGTTCCAGCGCCAGATGGTGCCGTTGTGCAGGCGCAGGTGCGGCAGCGTTGCGTCGTTCCCGGGCAGGTGGCTCGGCAGCAGGATCGGGAAGTGTTCCAGGTTTTCCCGGAAGGCCTCGGCGATGCTCTCGCGCAGATAGCCGCTGCCGAAGCTCACCCGGCGCACGGGACCGCGTGCCGAGTTGCCGAACCCGCCCACTTCGACCGCCTGCTCGAACAGCGGGATCCGGGACTCCTCCCACAGCAGCTTGCCGAACAGGAACGGGGTATTGCCGCTCGCGGCCAGCACCGGTGCGGAGGCCGCGAGCGCCGCGTTGTAGACCCGGTGCGCGACCGCCGGCTGGGTCTCGAGGTGGATCTGGAACGAGGTGGCCGCCGCCTCCAGCATCACGTCGCTGTGTTCGTGCCGCAGGTGTTCGCGGCCCTCGATCTCCAGTCGCAGCGGCCGCTGGGCACGGCGCTCCAGCACGGCGCTGTTCAGCGCCTGGTACCGGGTGCGCCGGGACATGTGGTGCAGCCCGAGATGCTTCGGCAGCAGGGTCGGCAGCGTGCCCGCCATCAGCAGCGCGCCGCCGATCTGCTCAGCGGCCTGCCGGGCCCGGTGCAGTGTCTCGGTCAGTTCCTCGAGCACCATGCAGAAGCAGTCCGTCCCGGCCTGGAACACGCTGGAATTGAGTTCCACGTTGAACTGGGCGAGTTCCAGCGTGGCCATCGGGTGGTCGAAGGCCTCCAGAAAGGCCTCGTTGCGGGGGAGGGGCTGGCAGTCCTCGTCGATCAGCCAGGCCTCGATCTCGAAGCCCAGGCGGGGGCGGCTGGAGCCGGGTTCCTCCTGGCTGCGAAGCCAGTGCCCGAGCCGCACCGTCTCACGGTCCAGGCGGGCTCCGAAGCGCTCGTAGTCTTCCGGGGAAAAGCGTCCTTCGCTGATGTCTTCGCCCATCACCTGCCCCGTCTGGCCTCGTGCTCCGGATGCCCCGGAGCCGGCGCGTCAGCCGGAGGCCGAAGGCGCCCTGAATTCCCATCTTAGCGCGAAAGTCCTCTCCACCCGCCGCGGCACTGCGTCCTCAGCCGGGCCGGTCCTCGGGATCCTCGTCCGGGTCGGCATCCTCGGCGTAGAGGCTCTCCAGCAGGTCGCCCCAGCGCTGCTCGTGGGTCTCGATCAGGGTCAGCAGACGCTTCCGGAACGACAGGTATCGCTGCTCGAAGGGCTTCAGGTCCTCTCCGCCCGAGACGAGCTTGGCCGCCCGGTCGGCCTGCTGGAGGCTGTCGCGCAGGTTCAGGCTGGCTGCCATCGCACCCTTCACCCGCTCGCGCTCGTGGGGGATCCAGCGCCGGTCCGACAGCACCGACCGGAGGCCTTCGCCGACCTCCAGCACCCGCTTGCGCAGCCGGGGCAGGGCGCCGATCGAGCTGCTCTTCAGGTCGTCCCAGACGACCGCCACGATCAGTTCGGACCACGCGGCCCGGAGTTCCGCGACGGCCTCCGGGTCGAAGGCGAAGGAATTCTCGAGTTGTTCGGGATCAAAGGCCATGGTCTTCCTGTCGGTGCTCCGGCAATGTCCGGGAATAGCGTCTATATGACTAGCGTCTTACACCGCATACCAACAAGCAAGATCGCGACGACGGTCGGGCGAGGAGAAACGGATGGCAACGTGGCTGGCACAGCGGCGTTTGCGGCAGCAGGTGTGCGAGATGCGGCCCCAGCTCTACAGGACCGCCTATGCCTGGTGTCATGACGCCGCACTGGCCGACGATCTGGTCCAGGAGGCGATGATGAAGGCCTTGACGCGCCTGAAGACCCTGCAGGACGAGGGCGCACTCAGGGCGTGGGTCTTCCGCATCATGACCAACTGCTACCGGGACTGGGGACGCCGGCAGAAGGACACCGTGGACGTGGACGAGATGGAGCTGCCCTGCGGCGACTGTCCCGAGACCCAGACGGAGCGCACCCGCGTGGTCCAGGACGTGCGCCGCGCGATGGCGCAGCTCAGCGACGATCACCGCCAGGTGGTCGCGCTGGTCGATCTGGAGGGTTTTGCCTACGCCGAGGTCTCCGAGGTCCTCGACGTGCCGATCGGCACGGTGATGAGCCGGCTCAGCCGGGCGCGCGCGCAGTTGCGGAAGCTGTTGCTGGAACAGGCGGCTCCCGAGTCGCCCACCCTGAAGCTGGTCAGAAGCCGCAATGAGTGATGGCCGGCCCTCCGAGGAGATCCTCAATGCCTTTGTCGACGGGGAATTCTCGCCGGAGGACCGCCTGTCCGCGTTGAAGTCGATCTCGGCGCACGAGAGCCTGAGCCGGGATGTCTGCGATCTCTACCAGTTGAAGGAACTCGTGAACATGGCCTATCGCCCGGATACGCTGCCCGAGGCGGCTGCCCGCGGCGCCCGGCAGACGGGCTCTCCGCGCGGTTGGATGCTGGCGCTCGCGGCGGGGGTTGGCGCGCTGGCGCTGGTGCTGGTTGCGGTGGTCGGATTCACCGGCGACGGGACGCACCAGCCCGTTCCGATGGCCCAAGTCGGCGGTTCGGCCACCACGGTGAGCGACGTGCTTGCGCCGGCAAGGCCGGATGCCAGGCAGGTCCTCTTCCACATGACCGACACGGACGTGCAGGAGGCCGAGGCCCTGTTCGACGACATCGAGCACATGTTCGAGACCGCCTGGCTGTACGGACAGGAACTCGATGTCCAACTGGTTGTGCACGGCACGGCGCTCGAGCTGGTGCGGGCCGATCTTGCACCGTTTCCGAAGCGCATCCGTGATCTGGTGTACACCTACCCGAGCCTGCGCGTGACCGCCTGCGGCCAGTCCCGCGCCCGTCGCGAGCGCGAGGAGGGCGGCCTGATCGAGTTCCTGCCCTGGGTGGAGGAGGTCGAGTCGGGTGTGCGGGAGGCCGCGCAACGCCAGTCGGAGGGCTGGACGTACATACGCGTGTGAGGTTTGCAAGTGTGAGGTTTGCAAGGCCGGCGGCGCCGCATGGTCCGGCGGCACGTGGTGAACACCGGCATCGGGCCGCACCCGGCTCCGGCCGTGAGAGGCATTCTCCCCCGACCCTCGAGTGAGGGTGCTCTGCGGAGCATTCAACCCGGCACGTCCGGGTTTCTTTTTCGGTATTGCCGATCCAGTTCGAGCAGGCGTTCCGGGGTCCCGATGTCGATCCAGTCTTGCGCATGCAGCTCGCCGGTTACCCGGCCGTCCGCGATCGCCGTGCGCAGCACCGGTGCGAGGGGCCGGCGCCCGCGCGCCAGCCGCGCGAAGAGCTGGGGCCGGTACCAGCCGATGCCCGAGAAGGTGTAGCGGGGCTTCCCGAGGAGACCGACGCGCCCCGCCTCCAGCATGAAGTCGCCACCGGGGTGATGGGCCGGATTGGCGACCAGGACCAGGTGGGCCAGCGTCGCGGGCTCCAGCACCGGCGGCTGCAGCGGATGGTCGCACCAGATGTCGCCGTTGATCACCAGGAATGGCGCCTCTCCCAGCCACGGCAGGGCCTCGCGGATGCCGCCGGCGGTCTCCAGGGCACCGGGCGGTTCCCGGGAGTAGCGGAGGGTCACCCCGAGGTGCTCCCCGGTCCCGAGACGGTCCTCGATCTGGCCGCCGAGGTGGGCGAGGTTGACCACGAGCTCCCGGTAGCCGGCCGAGCGCAGGCGCGCGATCGTGTGCTCGATCAGCGGAATGCCGCCGATGGTCAGCAGGGGTTTCGGGGTTCGGTCGGTCAGCGGGCGCATCCGTTCGCCGCGCCCGGCCGCGAGGATCATCGCGCGCAAGGCCGCCCGTCCACCCGGAAGTGCCGCCGAAACCAGCCGGCCACCGGTTCGAGTTCGGTTGTCTGCAGTCCGCGCTCCAGCAGGCGCCAGAGCCGCGGCTGGTGGACCTGGTAGCCGGGCTTCAGGTCGCGGCGTGCAAGACGGGTGAAGATGCCGATGATCTTCACCGTCCGCTGGACCCCCAGCACGCGGTAGTGGTGCAGAAACGGGCCCGCGGACCACGGACCCGACGCGAGCGTGTCTTCGAGGATCGACTGCGCGACGGCCGGGGACACGTCCCGGCGTGCGTCCTCCAGCAGCGACACCAGGTCGTAGGCGGGGCTGCCGATCACCGCATCCTGGAAGTCCAGCAGGCCACAGACGGGGCCGTCGCCGGCACCCGGGAGCAGCATCAGGTTGTCGACGTGGAAGTCCCGCAGCACCAGGGTCGACGGCAGCTCCGGCAGACGGCCGAGCACTTCCCCCCAGGCCTGTTCGAAGCCCTCGCGGACCGTTTCCGGAGCCGCTGCGCCGTGCACCTCGGGCCAGTACCACTCGACCAGCAGGCGGGCCTCGTCCAGCAGCCGGGCGTGGTCGTAGACCGGAAGCCGCTCCGCCTCCGGGCCGATCGCGTCCGGGCGCCCGGCCCAGCGCGCCTGCAGCCGGCGCAGGGTCTCGGCCGCCATCCGGTAGAGCTCCGCCTCGGGCACACCCTGCGCCAGTGCGCGGGTGAAGGTGCGGTCGCCGAGGTCCTCCAGCAGCACGAATCCCCGTGCCCGGTCCGCGGCCAGCACCTCCGGTGCACGCAGGCCGAGGGTGCGCAGGATGGCCGCGACCCGCAGAAAGGGCCCGACATCCTCGTGCTCCGGTGGCGCATCCATCACCACGTGACTGGTGTCGTCGCGGACGCTGCGGAAATAGCGCCGGAAGCTGGCGTCGCTGCCGAGCGGGCAGGCCGGTGCGAATCCGGGGTGGATGTCCTGCAGCCAGCGGTCGAGGGCCGCGCGCCGCGGGTCCGCCACTGCTGCCGTGGCGGCTGGGCTCATGCCGGCAACCCGGCCGGCCGGGTCCCGGGGACACGCCGAAGCTCGGTCTCGACGCGGCCGTCGCGATGCAGCCGCAGCACGCGGTAGCCCGATTCCACCGGTTCCAGCGCGAAGTCCGTGGCCTCCGGCAGGAACTGCACCAGTGTCGAGGGACAGCCGAGGAGGCGGATCGACCCGTGCATCGCGTCGTAGCCCTGATGGATGTGGCCGAAGACGCAGGCGCGCACCCGCGGGTGGCGGGCCAGCGCCGCGAGCACCTCGTCTCCGTTCGTCAGCGACAGCCGGTCCAGCCAGCGGCTGCCCACCTGCGCCGGCGGGTGATGCACCGCGGCCAGCACCCAGTGCCCCGGATGCCGTTCGATGCTGTCCGCCAGGCGCTCGAGCTCGGCCGGCTGCACCCGTCCGGCCGCGTGTCCCGGCCAGCAGGAGTCCAGCCCGACCACCAGCCAGTCGCCGAGGACCCGCTCGCCCTCGAAGCCGTGCCCGGCGCTGACGAAGGTGTCGCGCGCGATCCCACGGTCGTCGTGGTTGCCCGCGAGCGCGACAATGGGCGCCGGCAGGCGCGCGAGATGGCCGATCAGGCGCTGGTAGACCGGTGGTTCGGGAGCCTCCGCGAGGTCCCCGGTAACGAGGGCAAGATCGGCCCCGTGCTGATGCCGGACGACGTCGTCGAGCACTGCGGCGAGCTGGGCATCGCTGTCCGGGTAGCCGGCGCGGATCGGACCCGGCTGCAGGCCCAGGTGCGGGTCGCTGATCTGGACCACCGTGAAACTGTCCTGCCCCGTCGTCACCTGCCTGCCCTCCTGCCGCGTTGTCGGATCACGCCCCGACGGGCGCGCGCCTAAAGGTAACGCCTTGGACTATACTGGTCGAATTGCAGGGAAAAGACTTCCGTTTCCTGCCCCGTCGATGCGACCGGGGCGGGTCGAGTCAAAAGGGTGGAGGCATGCAACAGGCGTCACAGGATTATCGTCCCTCAGCGGATGAGCCGTATATGAACCCGCAGCAGCTCGAGTATTTTCGGCGCAAGCTGAATGCGTGGCGGGAGGAACTGATCCAGGAGTCGGAGGAGACGCTCGAGCACCTGCGCAGCGAGAACTGGAAGGAGCCGGATCCGAACGACCGCGCGTCGCATGAGTCGGAGGCGACGCTCGAGCTCCGCACAAGGGACCGTTACCGGAAGTTGATCGGGAAGATCGACGCCGCGCTGCGCCGGATCGATCGTGGCGAATACGGCTATTGCGAGGAGACCGGCGAACCGATCGGCATCGCGCGTCTGGAGGCACGTCCGATCGCAACGCTCAGCGTCGAGGCCCAGGAGGCCCACGAGCGGGACGAACACCGCCGGGGCGAGTAGTGCCGGGGCGAGCAGTGAAGGCCGGCCCGGCTCCCGATCACTGCGCGCCGCCCGTCGCGGCGGGCGCGGCGTCCGCCCCAGGTGCTCCATGCGCATGATCCTGGTGCTGCTCGCCCTGCTGATCGTGGGGCTTCTCGTGTACCAGCAGCTGGGCGGACTTCCCGAACGGTCGATCGAACCGCCGGATGGCGAGGCGGCGTCGCAGGCGCCGCGCGTACCGCAGCGCCCGCAGGACCTGCCCGACTTCGAGCGGGACATGCAGCAGTTCATGCAGGACTCGGCCGAAGAGCGCCGCCAGCGCCTGGATGCGCTCGAGCACTGACGGCGCCCGGATGCGGTGCATGCGTGGTGGCCCCGCTGCGTCTGGCGCACCCCGCCCTGCCGGGGCGGATGCAGGGAGGGTGAAGCGAAGCGCACCCACCAGCCGGCCTTACGGAGGCCTCGCCGCGCCTGACCCATCCCGCGGGCGAGTGCGCATCTGCCGCAGCCTGAGCATGCGCAGGATCCAGTAGATCGCAAGTGCCGCCAGCAGGTGTTTCAGGGTGTGGCCGCTGACCCAGCCGCCGGTAAAACCGTGGATCTCGTGGTCGAGATTCTGCGCAACCAGCGCGAGGAGGTACCATCCCGCGGCAATGGGCAGGTCCGCGCCACGCGTGTAGGGGCTCGAATACAGCAGGACCAGCAGCGTCCCGATCACCAGCGGGACGACCTGGGTCAGCAGGTAGAGGCGCATGTCGCCGGCGCCCTGCAGCTCGCTGACCACCCAGTGCGTGGCCGCACCGATGCCCAGCAGGATCAGCACCGGCAACGCGACCACCCCGATCCGGCGATCGATACGCTCCGTGATGATGGCTGCGAGGACCGACATGAAGGCGACCGTCATCGGCAACCGGTCCCAGTAGAGGCGCAGGTGCCCGGGGTCCCAGTGATACCAGGCGGAGCCGATGGCGATGCCGATCACCGCCACGAACAGCACCGCATAGGGCAGGGACTCGACCCGATGCACGAAGCATTCGTCCAGTCGATGCCGGTTCAGCAGCAGCCAGGCGAGCCCGAGCACACCCACGACGAGAAAGGCCAGGTTGGAGACGACGTCCATGAAGTGCGGGATGCCCAGCAGCCTCCGCGTCTCCGCGAAGTCGTGGTAGGCCTCCGGCTGCGGGAGCGGCGGCAGCCACCACGCAATCGCCACGATTGCCCCAATCGCGGCGCTCAGGACTGCAGCGCGCCAGATGCCCCTCATGCCTGCATGATAACGGCAGGGGGGTGGTATCCGGGTCCCGCGCTGGCCAGCCCGCGGCCGAACCCCGTGCCGGGCCCCTTCCCCGGCCCTTCCCTGCACGCGGGGGAGGGCGCCTTGGCTGCTGCCGCGGTCTTCACCACAGGGGCGTGACGATGGCCGGCTGGCAATTCTGGATCGATCGCGGCGGCACCTTCACCGACGTGGTGGCGCGGGCGCCGGACGGGCGGCTGGTCGCGCGCAAGCTGCTCTCCGAGAACCCCGGGGTCTACGACGACGCAGCGGTCCAGGGCATCCGGGACGTGCTGGGTCTCGCCGCCGGGCAGCCCGTGCCGTCGGAGGCGATCGAGGTGGTGAAGATGGGCACCACGGTCGCGACCAATGCGCTGCTGGAGCGCAAGGGCGAGCCGACCCTGCTGGTGATCACCCGGGGCTTCGGTGATGCACTGCGCATCGGCTACCAGGCGCGACCGGAGATCTTCGCCCGGCAGATCGTGCTGCCGGAGCAGCTGTATTCGCGGGTCGAGGAGGTCGACGAGCGGGTGGCCGCGGACGGTGCGGTGCTGGTGCCGCCGGACCTCGGGGACCTGCGGCCGCGGCTCGAGCGCGCATGTGCCGATGGCCTCCGCGCGGTGGCGATCGTCTGCATGCACGGCTACCGCTACCCGGCGCACGAGCGGGCAATCGCCCGGCTCGCGCGCGAGGCCGGGTTCGCGCAGGTCTCGACCAGCCACGAGACCAGCCCGCTGATCAAGCTGGTGGGGCGCGGCGACACCACGGCCGTCGACGCCTACCTGTCGCCGATCCTGCGCCGCTACGTGGACCGCGTGTCCGACGCGCTGGGCGGCGTTCGCCTGCAGTTCATGCAGTCGAGCGGCGGACTCACCGATGCCGCGCTGTTCCAGGGCCGCGACGCGATCCTGTCCGGGCCCGCCGGCGGGATCGTCGGCGCCACGGAGGTCGCGCGGCAGGCGGGCTTCGAGCGCGTCATCAGCTTCGACATGGGCGGTACCTCCACCGACGTGGCCCACTACGGCGGCGAGCTCGAACGCGTCTACGAGACACAAGTGGCCGGGGTCCGCCTGCGCGCGCCGATGCTCGACATCCACACCGTCGCTGCCGGCGGCGGATCGATCTGCCGCTTCGACGGCCAGCGGCTGCGGGTGGGGCCGGAGTCGGCCGGTGCCGATCCGGGGCCCGCGAGCTACCGGCGCGGGGGTCCGCTCACCGTTACCGACTGCAACGTGATGCTGGGGCGCCTGCAGCCGGAGCATTTCCCGGCAGTGTTCGGCCCGCGCCAGGACCAGCCGCTGGACCGCCGCCGGGTCCGCGAGCTGTTCACCGACATGGCGGCGGACGTGGCGGCCGGCGACGGCCCCGGGCGCAGCCCCGAGGCGCTTGCCGAGGCCTTCCTGCGCATCGCGGTGGAACACATGGCGCAGGCGATCAAGACCATCTCGGTACAGCGCGGCCACGACCTTGCCCGCTACGCGCTGGTGTGCTTCGGCGGTGCCGGCGGGCAGCACGCCTGCGCGGTGGCGGACGCGCTGAACATGCGCGAGGTGCTGCTGCACCCGCTGGCGGGGGTGCTGTCGGCCTACGGCATGGGCATCGCCGAGGTCCGCGCCCTGCGCGAGCAGAGTATCGAACAGCCGCTGGACGCCGGGGAGGCGGAGGCGCGTATCCGCGCCTGCACCGACGCGCTGCGCGACGCGGCACTGGAGGAACTCGCCGCGCAGGGGTTGACGCAGGGGCTGACGCAGGGGCTGAAGGAGGACCGGCCCGGGGTCACCGCCTCGGTCCAGGTCCGCTACCAGGGCTCGGATACCGCGCTGGCGGTCCCGATGGGTCCGGTGCCGGAGATGGCCGCGGCCTTCCGGGAGCGCTACCGCGAGCGTTTCGGCTTCCTGCTGGAGGATCGGCCGCTGGTGGCCGCCACCGGCGTGGTCGAGGCGGTGGCCGGGATGCGGGAAGAGGCCCCGGAGGCCCCGGAGGCGGCGGTGGCGGCGATCTTCAGCGAGCCGGCGCCGCTGACCCATGTGCGCGCGGTCTTCGGCGGCACCGCGCGTGCGGTGCCGCTGTACCGCCGCGAGGATCTGCATCCGGGGCAGGTGGTCCCCGCGCCGGCGATCCTGATCGAGGACAACGGCACGGTGGTGCTGGAGCCCGGCTGGCAGGCCGAGGTGGGCAACGGCGGCGTGCTGCTGCTGCGGCGGGTCGAGGCCCTGTCGGCCCGGGAAGAGGTGGGCACCGACTGCGATCCCGGCCTGCTCGAGGTCTTCAACAGCCGGTTCATGGCGATCGCCGAGCAGATGGGCTACACGCTGCAGAACACCGCGCACTCGGTGAACATCAAGGAGCGGCTGGACTTCTCCTGCGCGCTGTTCGACGCCGGCGGCGGGCTGGTCGCGAACGCGCCGCACATGCCGGTGCACCTGGGCTCGATGAGCGCGAGCGTGCAGGCGGTGCTGCGCCGCTTCGGGGCCGCGATCGCGCCGGGCGACGTCTTCGTGCTGAACGACCCCTACGAGGGCGGCACCCATCTCCCGGACATCACCGTGATCACCCCGGTCTTCTCCGCGGATCGGCGCGAGATCCTGTTCCACGTGGCCTCGCGCGGGCACCACGCGGACATCGGCGGGATCACGCCCGGGTCCATGCCGGCCTTCTCCCGCAATCTCGAGGAGGAGGGGGTGCTGATCGAGCCGATGCGGCTGGTACAGGAAGGCGTGTTTCAGACCCGCGAGGTGCTGGACCGGCTGCTGCGGGGTCCGTACCCGGCGCGCAACCCGGAACAGAACCTGGCGGACCTGCACGCGCAGGTGGCGGCGAACGCGCGCGGCGTGGCGGAGCTGGGGCGGATGGTCGCGCAGTACGGGGTCGCGACGGTGCAGGCCTACATGCGCCACGTGCAGCGCAATGCCGCGGCGGCGGTGCGGGCGGTCATTCCGAACCTGCGTCCCGGTCAGTTCCGCTACGAGATGGACAATGGCGCGGTGGTCTGCGTGCGGGTGGACACCCGGGTGGACGCCGGTCCGGCAGCCGGACGCATCACGGTGGACTTCTCGGGGACCAGCGCCCTCAGGGACGACAACTTCAACGCGCCCGCGGCGATCGCCCGCGCGGCGGTGCTGTACGTCTTCCGGACGCTGGTCGCGGACGCGATCCCGCTGAACGAGGGCTGCATGGAGCCGCTGGACATCGTGATGCCGCCGGACTGCATGCTGGATCCCGTGTCTCCCGCGGCCGTGGTCGCGGGCAACGTGGAGACCTCCCAGGTGATCACCGACGCGCTCTTCGGTGCGCTCGGGGAACTCGCGGCCGCGCAGGGCACGATGAACAACCTGACCTTCGGGAACGGCGATCACCAGTACTACGAGACCGTCTGCGGCGGTTCCGGCGCCGGTCCCGGATTTCCCGGCACGGACGCGGTACAGACCCACATGACCAACTCGCGCCTGACCGATCCGGAGGTGCTGGAGACGCGCTTCCCCGTGCGGGTGGAGACCTTCGCGCTGCGCCGCGGGTCCGGCGGCCGGGGCCGGTTCCGCGGCGGCGACGGGGTGATGCGGCGCCTGCGTTTCCTGGAACCGATGGAGGTGGTGATCCTCGCGAACCGGCGGCGCGTGCCGCCCTTCGGCCTGGCCGGTGGCGGTGCCGGGCAGCCGGGCCGCACGGTGATCGAGCGCGCGGACGGCTCGACCGAGGTGCTCGATTCCTGCGACCGGCGCACCGTGCGACCCGGCGACGCAGTGCTGCTCGAAACCCCCGGCGGCGGCGCCTACGGCCCAACACCTGAAAGTGGCCCGTAGTCTCCCCTCCCCCGCAAGCGGGGGAGGGGGAGGTTCATCGTCGGGAGTGGCGCAGGGCCATGGGAGTTAGCGTGAAAGAGTATGGCGTGCGCCTCGGGAAGCGGTAGGGCGGAAGAGCGTAGCGTCATCCGCCATGCGGCGATCG
>RECA01000201.1 GCA_007692435.1 Thioalkalivibrio sp. | reverse complement strand
CTGGGCGACATGCCCCGGCGCCGGAATCGCCGAGAGGGCTCGCCTCCTACAGGGGCCGGGGCGTCATGCGGACCACGGGCGCGTCAGGTCACTCCGAGATCCATGCGTGCGCGAATTACCTTGCGCAGGGCGATCAGGTAGGCCGCGGTGCGGTAGTCCATCGGGGTAGCGTTGCCCTCCACCTCGCGGGTCTCGCGGATCTCCTGGAAGGCCAGGCGCATGGTGTCGTCGAGGGCCGAACGCACGATATCGATCTCCTCGGTGCCGCTGGTCAGCGATTCGCGCAACCAGTCGGGAACGCTGCGGTTGGTCATCATCTCGATCGCCGTGATCACGTGCTGCCCGCGCGTGGCCTCGTGCCGCCGCTGCAGCCGGCCCATGCGCACGTGGGCGATGTTGCGCAGCCATTCGAAGTAGGACACGACCACCCCGCCGGCATTGACGAAGATATCCGGCAGAATGGTGATGCCCCGTGCCTGCAGGATCCGGTCCGCCTCCCAGGTGCAGGGTCCGTTCGCGGCCTCCACCACCAGCGGTGCCCGAATGCGTTCGGCGTTTCCGGCATGAATCACGTTTTCCAGCGCCGCAGGAATCAGCACATCGCAGTCCGCCTCCAGCAGCGTGGCCCCGTCCCGCTGGAAGTCGACGCCCGGAAACCCCTCAACACCGCCGGTGCGCAGCATGTAGGCGTGGACATCCGCGACGTCCAGCCCGGCCTCGTGGTAGAGGGCGCCGTCACGTTCGATGATGCCGATGATGCGCGGGGCGTCCTTCTTCTGAAGAAGCCTCGCGAGGTGGTAGCCCACGTTGCCGAGTCCCTGGATGATCACGCGCTGGTCGCGCAGGTGGCCCTGCAGGCCGGTCTCCCGGACTGCATCCGGCTCGTTGAAGAAGGCATCCAGCGCGTATTTCACGCCCCGACCGGTTGCCTCGAGACGCCCCGGAATGCCGCCGAGTTCAACGGGTTTGCCGGTCACGCAGGCCAGGTGGTTCAAATCCTCCGGATGCAGCTCGGTGTAGCTGTCGAGGATCCAGGTCATCTCGCGCTGTGAGGTCCCGAGGTCGGGAGCGGGCACGTTTTCCGCGGGACTGATGTAACCACGCCGGATCAGCTCGCGCGAGAACCGGCGCGTGATCTTCTCGAGAGCCAGGTCATCGTACTGAAGGGGATCGATGCGCAGGCCACCCTTGGAACCGCCGAAGGGTACATCGACGACCGCACACTTGTAGGTCATCAGGGCCGCGAGGGCCTCCGCGTGGTCCTGGTCCATGTCGAGCGAGAAGCGCAGCCCACCCTTAACCGGGAGCCGGTGTGCGGAGTGCACGGCCCGCCAGCCCGTGAAGACCTCGATGCGGTCACCGAGACGCACCGGGAAACTGACCTGTACCACCGAGGCGCAGGCCTTCAGTGCCTCCCCGGCCCCCTCGGGCACGTCGATCAGGGCCAACGCGTGATCGACCATGCGCTCGACGCTGTGCTGAAAACCGCTGGGGCTGTCCTCCGCAGTCATCTCCATGCTCCCGTCTGGGTCCTTTGCAGACCAGGTGCTTCCAAACCAGATGGGCCCATGATACGCCGTCAAAACGGGCAGTCGGCCCGGCTCCGCCGTCGGTCAGATGCCGGCGAGGCGCCGAATCAGCCAGGCACGCCATCCCCCCCGGCCCAGGGCCTCGACGACGCGCCGGGCTTCCCCCTCGACCCGGGACGCCTCCGGTGGCGTATTCTCGTCGGCGGCCAGCACCGGTGGCGGCGCGACCGATTCGCCCGCCGGCATCCGCGCAAAGACGTCCGCAATCCGTTTCTTCGCCGCCTCGTCGACCTCTTTCCTTTTCGTCATCCGGTCCCTCCACCAGCACATCCAGCATCGAGCGCCGGGAATCGTGGGTCGGACCAAGGTAACCGACTGGATGCACGAAAGAAAAGCGCCCAGGGGTAGCGCCAGCGCACCCTGAAGGCTGCTTTTCGGCGCCGAAAACGCCCGTCCCGGGCCATCGCGCTGCCGTCATCCCCTGCGGAGGATTCGCGACCACCCCGCGCCGCAGTATGCCGCTGCGTTGTTTTCGGGCCATGCTGTTCTACAATCCAGGGAGGACGGGGCCTTTTTGCTTCAGGTGTGTTCGTGGCTTCGTCGGGTGTGTGAATATGGCGCCGTCACGCAGAAGCTTTCTGAAACAGGCCGTCCTCGCGGGTGGCGCGGCATGGCTGTCGGCCTGCTCGCGGAACTCGACCGCGGAATTTCCGCCGGAAGACTGGGAGCCGGCCTACCTGCGGCTTCATTCCGAGGGAAAGCTTGCGGAACGGGTCGAGGAGGCCTACAGCCGCTTCGAGCGGTGTGAATTGTGCCCGCGGCGCTGCGGGGTCAACCGCCTGGCCGGGCACGAGGGCTTCTGTGGTGCCACCGACACGGTTACGGTCCACAGCCACAGCCCGCATTTCGGGGAAGAGCTCCCGCTGGTCGGCCGCCACGGCTCGGGCACCGTCTTCTTCTCCCACTGCAATCTGCGCTGCGTGTTCTGCCAGAACTGGCCGGTTGCCCATGTCGGACTCGGACGCGACGTGAGCGACGCCGAACTGGCCGACATGATGCTGGATCTGCAGCGGCGCGGTTGCCACAACATCAATGTCGTCACCCCCACGCACGTGCTGCCCAATATCCTCGGTGCGCTGCACATCGCGGCGAAACGGGGCCTGCACCTGCCCGTGTGCTACAACACGGGCGGCTACGAACTCGCAGAGAACATCCGCCTGCTGGACGGTGTCGTCGACATCTATCTGCCCGATCTGAAGTTCATGGATGGGGAGGAATCGGCCCGCTATGCCACCATCGGACCGTCCGACTACCCGGAGAAGGCGCAGGAGTCGATTCTCGAGATGCATCGGCAGGTCGGCGAACTGATCACGGACGAACGGGGCATCGCGCTGCGCGGGCTGATGGTCCGGCACCTGGTGATGCCGAACCGGGTCGCTGGAACCCGGGAATTCGTTGACTGGGTGGCCGCGAACCTGCCCCGGGACACCTACGTGAACATCATGGCGCAGTACCGGGTGGAACACCGTGCGTTCGAACACGAGGCCATCTCGCGGGCCATCACCTCGCAGGAATTCCTCGAGGCGATGGAATGGGCGCAGGAAGCGGGCCTGACGAACCTTGACGAACGCTCGCTTGCGCAAGCCGAGATTCACCGCCGCCGACTGCTGTGATCAGCGTGAAAGAACAGGGCATGCGCCTCGGGAACCGGTAGGGCGGAAGAGCGTAGCGTCATCCGCCATGCGGCGATCGCAATGTCCTGAAGCACGCGG
>RECA01000016.1 GCA_007692435.1 Thioalkalivibrio sp. | reverse complement strand
AGCGTCATCCGCCGTGCGGCGATCGCAATGCCCTGGAGCACGCGGTTACCCTGGCGCCGGATGGCGGATGACGGGCTTCGCCCTCTTCCGCCCTACGCTTCTTTCATGGTCGGGGGTGGCCGCGCGCCATGGCGGTGAGCTCAAAGCCCGATCCCGATCCCGATGCCGAAGCGGACCCGGCCCGGGTCGCGCCCGCGGACGGCCTCGTCCGGCCACAGGTGGACTTCCGCCGCGACCAGCACCGGGAACGCGTAGTCCACCTCGCCGATCCGGCCCGCCTCGGTGCGTTCCACATCGCCACGCGCGGTGATGCGCCGGCCCGTCCGGTAATCCACCGGATCCAGGAAGCCCGGCACCTCCAGCAGGAATCGGCCATCGGTCATCCGGCCGGTCTGCGGCTCCTGGTTGCGCAGCGGATAGCTGACCACCTCGAGGCGCGTGACGTCCGGCAGATTCTCTGCGCGGACGATCACACCGCCCCAGACCTGCTCGGTCGCCGGCAGGGCCTCGCTTACCGCCTCGCGCGGAGTGACCTCGGGTCCCGGCGCCGGTGCCAGCGGCGGGGTCGCGCAGCCGGCCAGACCGACCGCGAGCAGCAGCACCAGCAGCCACGGGCCGTGCCTGAGCCTCACCACCGGCCCCTATGCCAGGGATGGCCCCATGATGGCCCCCACGGGCTCCACGGGTCCCAGAAGGGGTCACGGTAGATGACGCGGGGTTCCGGCTCCGGCACCGGCCAGAGGTGCAGGGAGTCCACCTCGATACGCGGGAAGGTGTAGGCAAACTCGCCAATGCTGCCCTCGCCAACCCCGTCAACCCGTCCCCTGATGGTCACCTCGCGCATCGGGGCATGGACCTGGGGATCGAGGAATCCGGGGAAGAAGGCCTGGAACCGGCCATCCGTGCGGTCGACGGCGAGCGGCCGCTGGTCCCTCCCCAGGGGTCGGGACACGATCTCGAGCAGCGTCCCCTCGGCCAGGTTGTCGACCCGGGCGATGTTGCCGCCCCAGACCACGGTCGCTCCGGCAAGGGCCTCGGGATCTGCGCGGACCTCGGCGACCTCCGGCTGGGCCTCCGGCACGGGTTGCAGATCCTCCGGGACGGTCGCGCAGCCGGCGAACAGCAGGGCAGCGGCAGCGGCCAGGGCGAGCCCCCTTCCTGGCGTTCCCCAGCAAGCGGGGGAGGAGGCATTCTCCGGCCTCCCGCACGCAAGCGCCGTTGCGGGGGTGCGGGCCCGGGCGGAGGTCAGGCACCCGGCAGGTTCAGCACCCGCGTCGCCGGAGGGTAGATTCGGACCGATGTGTGAACCGCTTTCCATGACCACTAGACCCTATGTATGCAGCACGGCGTTCCCGCGCCGGGGCAAGCCCCGTCACTCGACCTTGAGCTGCTCGTTCATGAACTTGGTGGCACGCATGATCGCATCGCGGGTCGCGAGGTCGTCGGCGAAGGTCCTCACCGGCGGCGCCCGGAAGTCGAAGCCCCGGCCAACCCCCGGATAGGTGACCAGCTGGACCGGCAGGTCGTTGCGCTGCATGCTCGCCACGGCCGTGTCGATGCCGCGCTTGCGCTGGTACTGTTCTTCTTCGCCAACGAAGATCAGCGCCGGAATCTTCAACGCATCCGCCTCGGTCGCGTAACGGTACACCTGCATCGGCTCGGGAGCGTTCGGATCCTGCATGTGCGGATAATAACTGACGAAACAGGCCAGGGCATCCGCCTGCCGATCGAAGGTGACCGCCAGCTTCAGGGCCTTGTAGCCGCCGCGCGTGTGGGAGTAGACACAGACCTGGTCTCCCGCGTGCCCACCCTCGGAACGGATGTGGTCCAGCACGTCGTTCAGGTCGGATTCCAGCGCATAGTCGTGCTCGATCGGCATCGCCTCGACGAATCGCCCCATGTAGAGATCCGGGGCATAGACGACGAAGCCGCGGGCCGCGAGGCGCCGCACGTGCGCCTGGGCGAGCGGATCGACCCCGCGCCTGCCGTGCACGAACAGCACGCCCGGAAAATCCTCCTCCGCTTCCGGGCGGGCGATGTAGACCGGAATGTCGGCCTCGTCGGTGATCAGGGTCTCGGTGGTGCTGGAGACCTGGAAGTTCGGAGGCACCGGCAACTGGCCGTCCGTCCACCAGGCGTCGTCCAGCCAGTCATGCCGGTCGTCGGCGGACGCGGACACCGGCAGCGCAAGCAGCAGGCTCAACAGCAGGAGTGGAAGGCGATGCATCATCGGTACCTCGCGGGGTCGGGGGCGATCCGGCATCCGCAACGCAGATGCGGCGTGGGGCTGCCGGAGTCGCCCGGTGCAGGGGATGGAACCGGCAAAACCTACTGCTTACGTGGGAGAATAGACGCGGCCGGGCGGTTTTTCATGCCGGCAAGGCTCACCCGGCGCGGCTGCGTTGCACGCGCCCGGCCTGCTGCCGGATACTTCGGGCGGCGCGCACCCCTGCGCGCATTCCATGCCCCCTGAACGCGTACCCGAGGAGAGCCCATGCGCCACATCCATGCCCTGCCCGCACTCGTCCTGCTTCTGCTTTTCGGCACCGCGAGCGCCGAATCGCCCGCCGAATACGGAGAGCAGGTCGTCTATGAGCACAACGGTGTCGAACTCACCGGTTACCTCGCCCACGACCCCTCGGTGGAAGGCCCGCGGCCCGGAGTCATCGTGGTGCACGAGTGGTGGGGTCACGACGAGCACGTCCGCCGTCGCGCCGACATGCTGGCCGAGGCCGGCTACGTCGCGCTCGCCGTCGACATGTACGGCAGCGGCAAGCTGGCCGAACACCCCAGCGAGGCGCGCGAGTTCGCGACTGCCGTGCGCACCAACCGCGACCTGATGCTGGGCCGCTTCGAGGCTGCCGAGGCCCTGCTTCGCGAGCACGAACTCACCGCGGGCCAGCCGCTGGCCGCGATCGGTTACTGCTTCGGCGGCAGCGTGGTGCTGGAGGCGGCGCGCGCGGGCAAGGACCTGGCGATGGTGGCGAGCTTCCACGGCGCGCTGAACACCAGCCACCCCGCCCAGCCCGAAACGGTGCAGGCGGACATCCTGGTCTTCAACGGCGCCGAGGATCCGCTGGTGCCGGAGGAGCAGATCGCGGCGTTCCGCGAGGAGATGGCCGCCGCCGGCGTGCCCTACACCTTCATCGACTTCGCCGGCGCAACGCACAGCTTCACCAATCCGGGCGCGGATGCGATCGCCGAGGAGTTCGGCATGCCGGTGGGCTACGACGAGAGGGCCGACCGCGATTCGTGGAACTGGCTGCTCGCGTACCTGAACGACCGTCTCTGAGGCAGGTGTAGTCGCGGGGCGGGGTGCGTGCAGCCTTCGCCCCGGCCC
>RECA01000017.1 GCA_007692435.1 Thioalkalivibrio sp. | reverse complement strand
GGCGTCTGTATCCGGATGAGTTGATGATCGATACCGCAGCGCTCATGCGCAGCCGTCCGCAGGCTTCGCCTTCCGCAGCGGCCATAAGCAACGCGCGCCGGATTCTGCTGTTCACCCGCGTACAGGATTGCCCGGCGTGCGATGCGTTGCTGCCGTCCGTGCTGGCCCGGGCCAGCACGCTGCGGATCGGGCTCGATATCTTCCTGCTCGACACCGGTCCCGGCGATGACGCCGCGGTCCGGACCTGGGCGAGGGAGCGGGGCATTCCGGTCGAGCGCGTGCGCACCCGGCAGATCACGCTCAACCACGACCAGGGCACCGCAGCGCGGCTGGGAATCGGGCAGGACGCGCCGGCGCTTGCGCTGCAGACGACGGGAGGGGCGCGTGCAACTCGTCTCGCGGACCTGCACTAGGGGGCTGGGTGCCGTTGCCCTGGTGAGCGCCCTGGGCATGCCGGCCGATACGGCCTTGGCGTCGATCCCGCCGGCGTATGTCGAGGCCGCGCAGGCCTACGCGGTACCGCCGGAGATCCTGTTCGCGGTAGCCCTGGCCGAGAGCGAGCTGCTGCTGACCTCGAACCGGGTGATGCCCTGGCCGTGGACCCTGAACGTCGAGGGCGAAGGGGAACGCTACCGCAACCGCCTCGAGACCTGGGAGGCGATCAACCGCCATCTGGCGCAAGGGCGCCGGTCGATCGACATCGGGCTGATGCAGGTGAACTGGCGCTGGCACCAGGAGCTGCTGCAGGACCCCTGGACCGCGCTGGATCCGCAGTTCAACCTGCGCGCCGGGGCACGCATTCTCCACGAGCTGTACCAAAAGGACGGAGACTGGGTCACCGCGATCGGGCGCTATCACGCGCCGGCGGATACGCCCGCCGCCCGGCAGCGGGCCGCGGCCTACCGGGCGCGGGTGCTGGAACGCCTGGAGCGGTTGCAGCCGTGAGGGCCTGGTGGGTCGCCGCAGCCTCGCTCGGGTGGGCCACCGCCACCGCGGCGCCCCCGGTGGTGATTCACGACGCCGGCGGCACCGAGCCGATCGCTCCGTACATGGCCCCGTATCTCGAGGCGGTGGCACCGTCCGGGGCCACGGGCGCAGCGTCGCGTGCGGACGGCTTCGTGCCGCCCGCCGGCGCGGTCGACCTGCGCCACGGGCTTCCGGTCACCAGCCCCGGCCTGCAACCGGGGCGCCTGACCCGCGACGCCAGCCGTGCGGTCCGGGAGCGCCTGCGGTCCCTGTCCCGGCCGCTGTGCGTCGTGGGCGCCGATCCCTGGTCGCTGCAGTGGCTGCATACGCACGGAGCCACCCTGCGCGAGCTCGGCACGGTCTGCCTGGCGGTTGAGGTGCCCGATGAGCGGGCCTGGGAGGAACTCGTGTCCGCTGCGGCGGGATTGCCCATCGTGCCGGTGCCCGGGGCCGACCTGGCCGAGACGTTCGGGCTGCGCGTCTACCCGGTGCTGATCACCCGGGACGGTTTCGAGCAATAGCCGTGCAGCGGCACCCGGTCGAGGCTTTGCTGCGCCCGCCCGTGGAGTGGTGGTCGGCGTTTGTCGCGGGGCTCGGCGCCGTCGTGGCCCTGGTCGCGCCCTGGGCCCTGATGATGACCCCGGCGGTCGCCTGGCTTGCCGCTGCCGTGCTGATGAGCTTCGCCCTGTGGCGCGGGATGCAGGGGCTGCGCGTGGTGCGCTACCAGCGCAACCTGCGGCGCCTGCCGGAGTACCGGCTGCGGGCCCGCCGGATCCCGGTCAGCCGACGCAAGCTGTTTCTCGGTCTCGGGTTCGCCTGGACCCAGAAGCATACCCAGCGCCTGCGCGACACCATCCGCCCGGAAGTCCAGCACTACATCGAGCCCGGGTTCCTGTACCGCTGGGCCCGCCGGCGCGAGACCGCCTGGGAAGGCCTGCCGGTGCTGCGTTGGCTGGCCGCGCTGCTGGGCACGCGCGCCTGGTGGAACCCACTGGCGCCGCGCCCGCCGGTCGGCGGCAAGCCGGCGCTGCACGGGGTCGAACCCGACGAGGCGCCGGTGTGGATGGACCTCGGCGAGCGGGTGGGGCATACCCTGGTGCTCGGGACCACCCGGGTCGGCAAGACGCGGCTGGCCGAGATCCTGATCGCCCAGGACATCCGCCGCGGCGACGTGGTGATCGTGTTCGATCCCAAGGGCGATGGCGACCTGCTGCGGCGCATGTACGCCGAGTGCAAGCGGGCGGGGCGGGAGCACGAGTTCTACATGTTTCATTTGGGGCACCCGGAGATCTCGGCGCGCTACAACGCGATCGGGTCGTTCTCGCGCATCACCGAGGTGGCCACGCGCATCGCCAACCAGTTGCCGGACCAGGGCAACTCGGCCGCGTTCAAGGAGTTCGCCTGGCGCTTCACCAACATCGTCGCGCGTGCCCTGGTCGCCCTGGGACGGCGCCCCGACTACCACCAGATCGTGCGCCACATCACCCACATCGACGGGCTGCTCACCGACTACTGCAACCACTGGCTGCCCAAGGTGGCGCCGGACGGCTGGCAACAGGAGATCGTCGCGCGCGAGGAGCAGGTCAACGAGAGGAACCTGCCGTTCTCGATGAAGGGGCGCCCGAAGCGCCTGGTCGCCCTGGTGCAGTACATCAAGGACCAGGGCCTGTACGATCCCGTCGCCGACGGGCTGCGCAGCGCCTTCGAGTACGACAAGACCTACTTCGACAAGATCGTCGCGAGCCTGCTCCCGCTGCTCGAGAAGCTCACCACCGGCAAGACCGCGGAGCTGATCGCGCCCGACTACTTCGACACCGGGGACACCCGCCCGATCTTCGACTGGATGCAGGTGATCCGCCGCCAGTGCGTGGTCTACGTCGGCCTCGATGCGCTCTCCGACATGACGGTGGCCACGGCCGTCGGCAACTCGATGTTCGCCGACCTGGTCTCGGTGGCGGGGCGGCTGTACAAATCCGGGACCACCGATGGCCTGCCGCAGGACGGGTCGCCGCCGGTGATGCCCACGGTGTCGCTGCACGCCGACGAGTTCAACGAGCTGATCGGGGATGAGTTCATCCCGCTGCTGAACAAGGCCGGTGGCGCCGGCTTCCAGGTCACCGCCTACACCCAGACCTGGTCGGACGTCGAGGCGCGCATCGGTTCAAGGCCCAAGGCGGGGCAGGTCGCGGGCAACTTCAACACGCTGATCATGCTGCGGGTGAAGGAGTTCGCGACCGCCGAGATGCTGACCGAGCAGCTGCCCCGGGTCGAGATCTTTTCCCTGATGCAGGTGTCCGGAACCAGCGACTCCGCCGATCCGGGCTCCGAGCAACACTTCACCTCGCGCAACGAGGACCGCATCTCGGTCAGCGAGGT
>RECA01000053.1 GCA_007692435.1 Thioalkalivibrio sp. | reverse complement strand
CCCCCTGTAGGAGGCGAGCCCTCTCGGCGATCCGGCGCTGTAACCGATTCATCACCCCGCCGTCACACGGTTGACAAGCGCGAGGCGCACAGTGCACGCATGAACGGTTCCATGCTGCACCTGCGACAAACGGACGTCGCCCCTGCCGGGCGGACGGCACCTCGCCGTCGACGGGTGACGGTCGTCACGGAGACCTGGCCGCCGGAGGTCAACGGGGTGGCGATGACCATCCACCGGCTGGTCGAATGGCTGAGCCGCCGGCACGAGGTGTCGCTGATCCGCGTCCGGCAGCGCGGCGATGACCCAGGCGCCTCTGTCCCCGGTGTGAAGACGCGGGTGATGCCGAGCGTGCCCCTGCCGCGCTACCGGGAACTGCGCATGGGGGTTCCCTCCACCCGTGCCCTGAAGCGACTGTGGCAGCGCGAACGTCCCGACATCGTGCACGTGATCACCGAGGGCCCGCTTGGCTGGTCGGCCGTTCGCGCCGCGAATGCCGTCGGCATCCCGGTAATCAGCGACTTTCACACAAACTTTCACCAGTACACCACGCACTACGGGCTGGGCCTGTTCCGACCGATCGCGCTGCGCTACCTGCGCAGCCTGCACAATCGGACCCGCTTGACCCTGGTGCCCACCCGATCGCTCGCAGAGGATCTCGAGCAGGCGGGCTTCCGTGACCTGGACGTGCTGGCACGCGGTATCGACACCGAGCGCTTCAGCCCCGAGCGGCGGCAGGAGACGCTGCGGGCGCGCTGGGGTGCGGGACCAGACGATCCGGTCCTGCTGATGGTCAGCCGCATCGCCCCGGAGAAGAACCTGCCACTGGCGCTGCAGGCCTTCGAGCAGGCCCGCGAACGGATGCCCGGAGCCCGCATGGTGGTGGTCGGTGACGGCCCGGCGAGGGCTTCGTTCGCAAAGGCTCACCCCGATGTGCGCTTCGCCGGAATGCAGACCGGCGAGCCCCTGGCCGACCACTATGCGTCCGCCGACATCTTCGTGTTCCCGAGCCTCAGCGAGACCTTCGGCAACGTGACCCTGGAGGCAATGGCCAGCGGACTGGCCGTCGTGGCCTTCGACTACGCAGCGGCACGCGAGCACATCGCCGATGGCCGCAACGGCCGATCGGTACCCGGTACGGATCCCGGGGCCTTCGCGGATGTGGTCGCCGAAGTCGCCGCGGACCGCCTGCAGGCGAAGCGCCTTGGCAACGCGGCGCGCGAGACCGCGCTTTCGATCGACTGGGAAAGGATCTGCGAACGTTACGAATTCTTCCTGAAGCAATGCGTGGAGGCCCCCAATGGCTGAACCGATGCTTACGTCCTCCTCACCCGGATTTGCGAGAATCCAGGCCCTGGATCTCTTCCTTTGCAGCCTGCTGAACCGAGCCAACCGCCGCGAGTACGTCGGGCGCTTCTTTGCCCTGTTCAGCCGGCTGGGCGACGGCGTCTTCTGGTACACGCTGATCCTGCTGCTGCCGCTCATCCACGGCCTCGGCGCAGTGACCATCAGCCTGCAAATGGCGCTGACCGGCCTGGCGGCCCTGCTGATCTACAAGTGGCTGAAGGCCCGCACCAGCCGTCCGCGGCCGTTCATGGTCAGCGACGCGATCATCCGCCGCGTGCCGCCCCTGGACGAATACAGCTTTCCGTCGGGGCACACGCTGCATGCGGTGGCGTTCTCGCTGGTCCTGCTGAGCCACCTGCCCGAGTGGTTCTGGGTGGTCGTCCCCTTCAGCGTGCTGGTCGCGGCCTCGCGGCCGGTGCTCGGGCTCCACTACCCAAGCGACGTGCTGGCCGGCGCAATGATCGGTGCGCTCGTGGCAGGCAGCTCGATCGCCACCGCATCCCTGCTGCTGGCCTGACCGGTCGCCCGGGAGGATGCGGAGGACTTCTCGGCAAAGGTCCTGCAGTTGATGCAGAATCCGGGGCTGCGTGAGGCCATGGCGATGGATGCCAGGGATCATGCGCGAAACTGGGACGGGCCGGGCCTCGCGCAGTGCATGCTCGATCTGTACCGTAGCCTGCTGTAGGAGGCAAGCCTCCTGAGCGTCGGGTAGCCTCCTCCCGGAGTCCGGCGCGTCTGCGGCGCCTTCGCGAGCAGGCTCGCTCCCACAGGGGCCGGGTCGCAAAGGGGAGTTTGCCTCCTGCATTGTGCGGCGGGAGGCCATCGAACGATAGAACAGGAGCAAGCAATGTCGATACGCGTGGGCATCAACGGCTTTGGGCGAATCGGGCGTCTCGCGCTGCGGGCCGCGTGGGGCCGCGAGGATCTCGAGTTCGGGTTGATCAACGAGAAGGGCGGGGACGGCACGGTCTCCGCGCACCTGCTGGAATTCGATTCGGTGCATGGCCGCTGGCCACACACGGTAGCCGGAGAGGCGGATCGGATTGGCATCGACGGACAATGGATCGCGCACGCGAGTCACGACACCCCGGGCGCCGTTCCGTGGCGCGAGCACGACATCGACCTGGTGATCGAATCCAGCGGCCGGTTCCGCACCCTGGAGACGCTGGCGCCCTACTTCGATGCCGGGGTCCGCAAGGTCGTGGTGGCCGCACCTGTCAAGGATCCGGCCGCGCTGAACGTGGTGGTCGGCGTGAACCATCACCTCTACGAACCCGATCGCCACCAGGTGATTACCGCGGCCTCCTGCACCACCAACTGCCTCGCCCCCATCGTGAGGGTGCTGCACGAGGCCATCGGGATCCGCCACGGGTCGATCCTCACGGTCCACGACATGACCGCCACGCAGTCGCCCGTCGACCGGCCACGCGCCGACCTGCGCCGCGCGCGCGCCGCTGGAATCTCGCTGATTCCCACCACCACCGGCTCCGCACGGGCCATCGGCGACATCTTTCCGGAGCTGAACGGGCGCCTGAACGGCCACGCGGTGCGGGTCCCGCTGATGAACGCGTCCCTGACCGATTTCACCTTCGAGGCGGCCCGCGAGACCACCACCGACGAAGTGAACGGGCGGCTCAAGGCCGCAGCGGCGGAAGGGCCGCTGGCAGGCATCCTGGGTTACGAGGAGCGACCGCTGGTATCCGCCGACTACCGGACCGATCCGCGCTCGGCGATCGTCGATGCGCGGTCGACGCTGGTGATCGACGGCACGCAGGTGAAGGTGCTCGCCTGGTACGACAACGAATGGGGCTACGCGAACCGGCTGGTGGAGCTGGTCGAGCAGGTGGTGGCCGCGATGTAATACCCACCACCGAATACCGCCCCTGACCCCGCAGCTTCGGACTCAACGATGGCATACAGCAATCACCGTGGACTCACCCGCATCATCAAGGCCTTCGGCTATTCCTGGAGCGGGCTGCGTTCGACCTTCCGGCACGAGGAAGCCTTCCGGCAGGAACTGCTGCTGTGCCTGGTGCTGATCCCTGCGGCCTTCTGGCTGACCGATGTCGGCGTCGA
>RECA01000067.1 GCA_007692435.1 Thioalkalivibrio sp. | reverse complement strand
GGAGTGAAAGGATTCGAACCTTCGACCCCTGCCTCCCGAAGGCAGTGCTCTACCAAGCTGAGCTACACTCCGCACCGAGCTGCGTATTCTGCATCGAAAGGGGCGGTCTGTCCACGGCTGGGGACGGGTGCCGGTCCCGGCCGGGTCAGTACTCGCGTTCGACGGCGAAGCGGGCGAGTTCGGTCAGGGCGTCGCGGTGCGCCGAAGGGGGCAGGCATTCGACGGAGGCGATTGCTCGCCGGGCCTCCTCTTCGGCCTGCGTGCGCGCGTGTTCGAGGGCCCGGGTACGCCGGATCACGGCCAGCACCGCGGCGACCGCCTCGCGCCCGCCGGATTCGATCGCCTTCCGGATCAGCTCCTGCTCCTCGGCATTCCCCTTCTGCATCGCGTAGATCAGCGGCAGCGTGGGCTTCCCCTCGGCGAGGTCGTCGCCCATGCGCTTGCCGGTCGTGTCGCTGCTCGAGGAGTAGTCGAGGACATCGTCGATCAGCTGGAAGGCCGTGCCGAGGTGCATGCCGTAGCGCGCCAGAGCCAGCTCCTCATCCGCGGGCCTCTCGGCCAGGATGGCCCCGAGCTGGCAGGCCGCCTCGAAGAGCTTGGCGGTCTTCGAGCGGATCACCTCCATGTAGCGCGCCGCGTCCACGTCGGGATCATGGCAGTTCATCAGCTGCATGACTTCGCCCTCGGCGATCACGTTCGTCGCGTGCGCCAGGATCTCCATTACCCGCATCGAGCCCACGTCGACCATCATCTCGAAGGCGCGGGAGTAGAGGAAATCGCCCACCAGTACCGCCGCCTCGTTGCCGAACAGCTGATTCGCGGTCTCCTGCCCCCGGCGCAGCTCGGAGGCGTCCACCACGTCGTCGTGCAGGAGGGTGGCGGTGTGGATGAACTCGACCACGGCGGCCAGCGTGATGTGGTCCTCGCCCCGGTAGCCGCAGGCGCGCGCAGTCAGCACCGCCAGCATCGGCCGCAGCCGCTTGCCGCCACTGCGGACGATGTATTCGCTGAGCTGGTTGATCAGCACGACCGGCGAAGACAGTCGATCGCGTATGCAGGCGTCGACCGCCTGCATGTCCTCTTCAGCCAGGCTTCGGATCGTGTCGGTGATCATGATGACGCAAGCCGCCCGCGAGGCCGAGGGCCCGCCGCGATACGCCTCGGCCATTTCCTCTCCCCAAGCGCCTCCCGCGACCGGGAGAGCGGGCTTTCGAGCGCGCCGAGGGGGATTGTCACGTTGATGGGCATGCTCGCAGGCCGGATGCCGGGAGGTGGGCGTGAGCATGCTAGAAACGGGCGGGTGGGGTGTCAAGAAACGCCGCGCCGCGGGATCCCGGCGAGTGCCCGTGTCGCCGCGCTTTGGAGTCAGCGGGCGCCCGCGCACGTTGACCAGCGGGGGTTCTGTTGCTAGTATTCCCGCCCTTTCGCGAGAGTCACTGCGCCAACGGAGTCAGAAGGATCATGTACGCGATCATCGCAACGGGTGGAAAACAGTACCGGGTGGCCGAAGGCGACCTGCTTCGGGTCGAGAAGCTCGAGGCGGAGGTCGGGTCGGACGTCGATTTCGACCAGGTCCTGCTGGTGGGTGAAGGTGACGACGTCCGGGTCGGCGCGCCGCTGGTCGACGGCGGCAAGGTGACGGCCACCGTGGAATCCCACGGGCGCGGAGATAAGATCCGCATCATCAAGTTCCGTCGGCGCAAGCACCATCGCAGGCAGATGGGCCACCGCCAGCACTACACGGCCGTGCGCATCACCGGCATCGCCGGGTAAGGAGAGAGAACCATGGCACACAAGAAGGCAGGCGGCAGCACACGCAACGGCCGCGATTCCGAGAGCAAGCGCCTCGGCGTAAAGCGCTTTGGCGGTCAGAAGGTCCTCGCGGGCAGCATCCTGGTGCGGCAGCGCGGCACCAAGTACCACCCTGGCGAGAACGTCGGCTGCGGCAAGGATCACACCCTGTTCGCGAAGGCGGACGGCGAGGTGGTGTTCAGGACCGGCGGGCCGCGCAACCGCCGCTTTGTGAGCGTGCAGCCGCTGTAACAGGCGCACCGGCAACGCGGTTCCGAAAAGCCCCGATCGTCGGGGCTTTTTTGGTTGGGGCCGGGCAGGGAGGGGGGCGATCATGAAGTTCATCGACGAGGCGACAATCACGGTCAAGGCCGGCGACGGCGGCAATGGCTGCGTCAGTTTCCGTCGCGAGAAATTCATCCCCTTTGGCGGCCCCGACGGCGGCGACGGCGGTGACGGCGGCAGCGTCTGGCTGGTCGGCGACGAGGGGCTGAATACGCTGGCGGACTTCCGCTTCCAGCGCCGCTTCGAGGCCGAGCGCGGCGAGAACGGACAGGGCCGGAACCGTACCGGGCGGTCGGGCTCCGATCTCGATGTGCCGGTGCCGGTGGGCACACAGGTCTTCGAGGCGGACACCGGAGAGCTGATCGGGGACGTGATCCGCGCCGGACAGCGGCTGCTGGTGGCGCAGGGTGGCTTCCACGGCCTTGGCAACACCCGCTACAAGAGCTCGACCAACCGTGCGCCGCGCGAGAGCAAGCCCGGTACGCCCGGCGACCTGCGGACGCTGAAGCTCGAACTGAAGGTGCTCGCCGACGTGGGCCTGCTGGGCCTGCCGAATGCCGGCAAGTCGACCCTGCTGCGGCAGGTCTCTGCGGCCCAGCCGAAGGTCGCCGACTATCCGTTCACCACCCTGCATCCACAGCTCGGCGTGGTGCGGGTGGGGCCGAACCAGAGCTTCGTGATGGCCGACATTCCCGGCCTGATCGAGGGCGCATCGGAAGGCGCCGGTCTCGGGATCCGCTTCCTGAAGCACCTCGCGCGCACGCGGCTGCTGCTTCACCTGGTCGATGTCGCGCCGCCGGATCCCGACACCGACCCCCTTGCCGCCATCGACACCGTGGTCGCGGAGCTGGAGCAGTACAGCGCGGAGCTGGCGCGTCTGCCACGCTGGCTGGTGCTCAACAAGGTCGACCTGCTCGACGAAGAGGCGCTTGCCGCGTTGCGCGAGCGGGCCGCGCGCCAGTCGCCCGAGGGACAGCCCATCTTCACGATATCCGCCGCGAGCGGCGCCGGTGTCGACGCGCTGAAGCAGGCGGTGATGCGCCACATCGAGGAACGCGAGGTGCAGGCGGTTGGCGACGGCGAGGGGGCGAACGAGGACGAAGGCGGTGCGTAAGGGCTTCCCGCGGCCCCGACGGGTCGTGATCAAGATCGGCAGCGCGCTGATCACCGCGGAGGGGACCGGTCTGGATCGTCCGGCGCTGACCGGCTGGGCGCGGGAGATCGCCGAGCTGCGCCAGCGCGGCACCGAGGTCGTGCTGGTCTCCAGCGGCGCGGTGGCCGAGGGCATGCACCGCCTCGGAATGCTGGAGCGCCCGCGCGCGCTGCACCTGCTGCAGGCCGCCGCCGCGGTGGGTCAGATGGGGCTGGTGCAGGCCTATGAGCGGGAATTTGCGGGCCATGGGCTGCACGCAGCGCAGATCCTGCTGACCCACGACGATCTCGCCGACCGTCCCCGCTACCTGAACGCGCGCAGCACGATGCAGGCGCTGCTGGCGCTGGGCACCATCCCGGTGGTGAACGAGAACGACACGGTGTCGAACGACGAGATCCGTCTGGGCGACAACGACACGCTGGCCGCGCTGGTCGCGAATCTGGTGGTGGCCGACCTGCTGCTGATCCTCACCGACCAGGAGGGGCTCTTCGATCGCGATCCCCGCATCCACCCGGCGAGTCGCCTGATATCCGAGGCGAAGGCCTCGGATCCGGCGCTGCACGGCTACGTGTCGGCGCGCTTCGGCCGGGTGGGTCGCGGTGGGATGGCCACGAAGCTCTTCGCCGCCGAGCGCGCGGCCCGTTCCGGAACCCACACCGTGATTGCCTACGGCCGGCAGCACGAGGTGATCGCGCGAGCGGTCTCCGGCGAGAACCTGGGCACCTGGCTGAAGCCCGATCGCGAGCCGATGGCGGCGCGCAAGCGCTGGATCGCGGACCAGCTGCATTCGCGCGGTGAGCTGGAACTCGACGCCGGGGCCGCGCGCGTGCTGCGCGAGTCCGGGCGCAGCCTGCTGCCGGTGGGTGTGGTGGATGTAAGCGGCGGCTTTCGGCGCGGGGAGGTGGTGACCTGCATCGACCCTGACGGATTGGCGATCGCGCGGGGGCTGTGCAACTACGGCAGCGACGAGGTGCGGCGGATCCGCGGGCTGAAGGCCGAGGCCATCGAGTCCGTGCTCGGCTACGTCGCCGAGCCAGAGCTCATCCACCGCGACAACATGGTGCTGCTCTGAGCGCAAGCGCGCCGGACGCCTCAGGGGATCTGGAGTGCGGGAGCTTGCTCCCGCTTTGGTTCGCGGAAGCTTGCTTCCGCGGCAGGGGGCAAGCCCCCTGCGGGAAAGCGGCGGCAAGCCGCCGCACTCCATAGAAAAAGCCTGCCGGGGGTCCGACAGGCTTTTTCGGTTTCGGGGCTGCGCGGTTGCCCGCGCGGGCAGGCCTCAGGCCTGGCCCATCTCCCGGATGCGGGCGTTCAGGCGGCTCTTGTGACGGGCGGCCTTGTTGCGGTGGATCAGGCCCTTGCCGGAGGTCGAATCGATCACCGGAACCGCGTTGCGGTACGCCGCGGTGGCGGCTTCCTGGTCACCGGCGCGGATCGCCTTCAGCACCTTCTTCATCGAGGTGCGGAAGCGCGAGCGAAGTGCCGTGTTGTGGGCACGATTCTTGACTGCCTGTCGGGCGCGCTTGCGGGCTGATGCGATGTTCGCCAAGGCGGGTTCCTCTTGAGTACCGTATGAAGCGTTGGAAAGGGCGTGGAAACTACACGGAACTGGGCCTTGCGTCAAGCTTGAATGGCTTCTGCGACCCCCTCCCCGGCCCTCCCCCGCAAGCGGGGGAGGGAGCAATGCGCGGTGCTATGGCATGTGGTGCGGATCCGCGCGGGGGCGCCGTGGACGACCAAGGATTGAAACCGGAGCCTCGCGCGTCCCGTATCCTACGCGGGTCGAGAGCATCTTTGGAGGCACCGCGGCCGTGGGCCTTCCGTTCGGCATCGAATTCCACAGAAAGGAGATGAACATGAATCGTACTGGCAAGCCGGGCTTTTCCATCGGGTCGTTCGGCACCCTGGCCCTGGTGGGCATGGCGCTGATCGCCGCGCTGATGCTGGCGGCGCCGAAGGCGGTCGGGGCCGCGGAGGCGCGCGTGGTCTACCACGCGGACTTCGCCGATCCACGGCGCTTCTCGTCGATGCTGACGAGCATCAACAACATGGTGATGCACTACGACAACGAATTCATGGATTACGACGTCCGTATCGTGTTCGTTGCCCATGGCATCCGTTTCGTCACCGACGATGCGCTGGCCGGAACGCCCTTCGAGGAAGACGACCGTCTCCGCGAGGACCGCGACACGCTGCGCGGGCGCATGCTCTCGCTGAACAGCCTGCACAATGTCAGGCTGGAGCTCTGCGAGGTCACCCGCGAGGCAATCCAGCTGTCCTCGGACGAAGTCTACGATGCCGTGGAGTTCATCCCGTCCGGCGTGGTCCGCATCGCGGAACTTCAGAACGACGAGGGCTTCGCCTACATCAAGGTCGAGTAACCCGCACGCAGCCCGGCGGGTTTCTTCCCCTACCCGAACGCCGGCCCGCAAGGGGATAGAGAGGACTTTCACGCTGATTGCGGCCGGTAATCCGGTGGCCTGCCGGACCCGGGCTGCTCCTCCCGCACCCGGGTCCGGCAGCCTGCTAGACTTTCGCGTTTCCGGGGATACGGGCCGGCCGTGAATCGCATCTTCCGCTCCACCGCCATCGTCAGCGGCATGACCCTGATCTCCCGGGTGCTGGGCTACCTGCGCGACATGGTGCTGGCGGTGACCTTCGGTGCCGGCGCCAACACCGACGCCTTCTTCGTCGCGTTTCGCATTCCGAACTTCTTCCGCCGCCTGTTTGCCGAGGGCGCATTCTCCCAGGCCTTCGTGCCGGTCTTCGCGGAATACCGGGAAAAACACGGGCGCGTGGCCCTGCGCGACCTGCTGGATCACACCGCGGGTGCGATGTTTGCGGTGCTCACGCTGGTGACCCTTATCGGTGTCCTGGCCGCACCATGGCTGATCTGGGTCTTCGCCCCGGGCCTTGCACAGGCTGAGGGCCGACAGGATCTCGCGGCGCAGATGCTGCGCATCACCTTTCCCTACCTGCTGTTCATCTCCCTGACGGCGATGGCGGCCGGCATCCTGAACAGCATCGGGCGCTTCGCGGTGCCGGCCTTTACGCCGGTGTTCCTGAACCTTGCGCTGATCGCGGCGGCGCTGTGGCTCGCACCGCTGTTTCCGGAGCCGATCGTGGCGCTCGCCTGGGGCGTCTTCGCGGCAGGGATCCTGCAGCTGGCGTTCCAGGTCCCGTTTCTGGTGCGGGCGGGGCTGCTGCCGCGGCCCCGCTTTCGCCGCGCGCACGCCGGGGTGCGCAAGATCGTGCGCCTGATGCTTCCAGCGATCCTCGGTACGTCCGTGGTGCAGATCAACCTGCTGGTCGATACCCTGATCGCATCCTTTCTGATCGCGGGCTCCATCTCCTGGCTCTACTTCGGGGACCGTTTCGTCGAGCTTCCGCTGGCCCTGTTCGGCATTGCGATCGCCACCGTGATCCTGCCGCGTCTCTCCGGGGAGCACTCGCGTGCCGATCAGGCCGCCTTCGGCCGGACGCTCGACTGGGCCCTGCGGCTCTCGCTGCTGGCGGCCCTGCCGGCCGCTGCGGGCCTGATCGTGCTCTCCGTGCCGATCCTCGCGACGCTGATCCAGTACAGCGCCTTCACCGAACACGACACCCGGATGGCCGCGATGGCGCTGGCGGCCTACGCCCTCGGGCTGCCCGCGTTCATCCTGATCAAGGTGCTCGCGCCGGGATTCTTCGCGCGTCAGGATACGAAGACGCCGGTGAAGATCGCGGTGATCGCGATGCTCGCGAACATGGTCCTGAACCTGCTGTTCGTGCTGCCCTGGTACCTTTCCGGTGTGCCCGGTGCCCACGCCGGACTGGCGCTCGCGACCTCGGCCTCGGCCTACCTGAACGCCGGTCTCCTGTACCGCGGACTCCTGCGCGAGGGCATCTACCAGCCGGGTCCGGCGTTGCCGCACTTCCGGGTCGGTCTCTGGTCGGCGCTCGCGGTGATGATCGCGCTGCTGGTGCTGCTGGCGCCGGAGTGGGGCCAGTGGTCGGACTGGCCGGCGACGCAGCGCGCAACGGCGCTCTTCGGGCTGATTGCCGTCGGCGCCTCCGGTTTCGCGGCAACGCTGTGGCTTGCCGGCCTGCGCCCGCGCCAGTTCCTGCTTCGGGACGGGGGCTGACGCCGGCGTCACGAGCACGGGGACAGCGCGTAGGGCGGGCAAGACGAAGTGTGCCCACCACGGGCCGCGGGGGCCGGGGTGGTGGGCCCGCTGCGCTTGGCCCACCCTACGGTTTAGAGACCTATGGGGGTTTGGAGACCTGCGGGCGGGTCTGCGGAGCGACGCCGGTTACGCCAGCGGCGTGTGGTCGCGGCGGCCGCGGGGTATAATTCCCGCTTTTGCGCGGACTTGACACCATGCGGCTGTTGCGCGGCGTGGACCACCGCAAACCGGTGTTTTCGGAGGCGGCGGTCACCATTGGGAATTTCGACGGCCTCCATCGCGGACACCAGACGGTGGTGGCGCGTCTGCTTGCGGCCGCCGCGGAGCTGCGCGTGCCTTCGGTGCTGATCACCTTCGAGCCCCTGCCGCTGGAGTTCTTTGCGCCCGAGCGGGCCCCGGGGCGGCTGCAGCGGCTGCGCGACCGGATCGATTTCCTGCGCACCACGGGTCTGGACGCGGTCTGGCTGATGCGCTTTGGTGCGCCGCTGGCGAACCTTTCGGCGGAAGACTTCGTCGACCGCGTACTGCATCGCACGCTGGGTACCCGCCACGTGCTGGTCGGTGACGACTTCCGGTTCGGGAAGGGCCGCGGGGGCGATTACGCGCTGCTCGAGCGCATGGGCGAAGAGCTCGGGTTCAGTGTCGAGTCGACCCCGACATTGTCCGACGCCCACGGCAGGATCAGCAGTACGCGCGTGCGCGCCGCGGCACAGGCCGGCGACTTCGAGCGGGTCGAGAGTCTGCTCGGGCGTCGCTACGGGATCTGCGGGCGGGTTTCCCACGGCGACAAGCGGGGGCGGCTGATCGGTTTTCCCACCGCCAACGTGCGGCTCGGCCCGCAGCCCATGGCCCTGCGCGGCGTCTTCGCCGGCTGGCTGTTCACCCGGGACGGCGCGACCTTGCCGTCCGTGACCAACATCGGCTGGCGCCCGACCGTCGCGGGCACCGAGCAGCGGCTCGAGGCGCACGTGCTGGATGCGTCCCCGCAGCTCTACGGCAAGCTGGTGCGGTTCGAGCCGGTGGCCAGTATCCGCGGCGAGCAGCGCTTCGAGTCCCTGGAGGCCCTGAAGGCGCAGATCGCGCGCGACGTCGACGCGGCCCGGGCCGTGTTCGCGAATCCATCCCTGCAGCAGCCGGCCTGACCGGCGCACCGGAACCCCAATGGCAAGAAAACCGGCCCCGCCGAATCCCTACAAGGACACGTTGAACCTCCCGGAGACCGCATTCCCGATGCGGGCCAACCTTGCGACGCGGGAGCCGCAGTGGCTGGACGAGTGGACGGCCGCCGGCCGCTATGCCCGCCTGCGCGAGCACTGCGCCGGGCGTCCCCGTTTCGTGCTGGCGGACGGTCCTCCGTATGCGAACGGGTCCATTCACGTCGGGCACGCGGTGAACAAGATCCTGAAGGACTTCATCACCAGGAGCCGGACGCTGTCCGGTTTCGACGCACCCTTCGTTCCCGGCTGGGACTGCCACGGTCTGCCGATCGAGCTCAAGGTCGAGCAGAACCTCGGCAAGGCGGGCAAGGACGTCGATCCCGCAACCTTCCGGTCCGCCTGCCGGACCTACGCGGCGGAACAGGTGGCCGGCCAGAGCGCCGACTTCCAGCGCCTCGGCGTGCTGGCGGACTGGGATCGGCCCTATCTGACGATGGACTACCGCATCGAGGCCGACATCATCCGCGCCTTCGGACGCATCATGGAACGCGGGCACGTGCAGATGGGCGAGAAGCCGGTGCACTGGTGCGTGGACTGCGGATCGGCGCTGGCCGAGGCCGAGGTGGAGTACGAAGAGAAGATCTCGCTGGCGATCGACGTGCGTTTCCAGGTGACCGACGAGATCGACCTGCTGCGGCGGATGGATCTCGAAGGGGATTCCCATGGGCCGGTGAGCGTGGTGATCTGGACCACCACCGCCTGGACGCTGCCGGCCAACCAGGCCGTGGCGCTGAACCCGGCGCTGACCTATGTGCTGGTCCAGTTCGAGCGCGAGCGGCTGCTGCTGGCGGAAGAACTGCTGGACGCCTGCCTGGAGCGTTACCAGCTCGGTAACGGCACGATCGTCGGGCGGGCCGAGGGGCGCAGCCTGGAGGGTCTGAACCTCCGTCACCCCTTCGTCGAGCGCGACGTGCCGGTGATCCTCGGCGATCACGTGACCACCGAGTCGGGCACCGGCTGCGTGCACACCGCGCCGGGGCACGGCCAGGACGACTACGTGGTGGGGCAGCGCTACGGACTGCCCGTGGAGAATCCCGTCGGGCCGGACGGCCGCTTCCTGCCCGGCACGCCCTTCTTTGCCGGCGAGAACGTGCACCAGGCGAATGCCCACGTGGTCGACGTGCTGCGCAGCAGCGGCAATCTGGTGGTGGTCGAGAAGTTTCACCACAGCTACCCGCACTGCTGGCGGCACAAGACGCCGACCATCTTCCGGGCGACCCCGCAGTGGTTCATCGGCATGGACCGTGCGGGCCTGCGCGGGGACGCGCTGCGCGCGATCGCGGACACGCGCTGGCTTCCGGACTGGGGCGAGGCACGGATCCGCGGGATGGTGGAGAACCGCCCGGACTGGTGCATCTCGCGCCAGCGCAACTGGGGGGTGCCGATCCCGCTGTTCGTCCACCGCGAATCCGGGCGGCTGCACCCGCGCACGCCGGAGCTGCTGGAAGAGGTCGCGCAGCGGGTGGAGCAGGAGGGCGTGGAGGCCTGGTTTGCGCTCGACCCGAAGGCGCTGCTCGGCCCCGAGGAGGCGGAGCGCTATCTGAAGCTCGGGGACACGCTGGACGTGTGGTTCGATTCCGGCGTCACCCACTTCACGGTGACCGGCATGCGGCCCGAGCTCGGCCTGCCGGCGGATCTCTACCTGGAGGGCTCCGACCAGCACCGGGGCTGGTTCCAGTCCAGCCTGCTGACCAGTGTCGCGATGGAAGGTGACGCCCCCTACCGTGCGGTGCTCACCCACGGCTTCACCGTGGACGAGAAGGGCGAGAAGATGTCCAAGTCGCGGGGCAACGTGGTCGCCCCGCAGGAGGTCGTGTCGACCCTTGGCGCGGACATCCTGCGTCTGTGGGTGGCCGCGACCGATTTCTCCGGGGAGATGGCGATCTCGAAGGGGATCCTCGAACGGACCGCGGACGCCTATCGGCGCATCCGCAACACCGCCCGGTTCCTGCTTGCGAACCTGAACGGCTTCGACCCTACACGCGATGCGGTGCCGATGGATCAGTTGCTGCCGCTGGACCGCTGGATCGTGGATCGGGCATTCGGCGTGCAGGGTGGCGTGGTCGCCTCCTACGACGCCTACCAGTTCCACCAGATCTACCAGCGCGTGCACAACTTCTGTTCGGTGGAACTCGGCAGTTTCTACCTGGACGTGATCAAGGACCGCCAGTACACCACGCCGGCGGAGAGCCGGGCGCGGCGCTCGGCGCAGACCGCGCTGTATCACGTGGCGGAGGCCCTGACGCGCTGGATCTCGCCGATACTGAGCTTTACCGCGGAGGAGATCTGGGCGCTGCTGCCCGGAGAGCGCCCGGAGAGCGTGCTGTTCTCGCAGTGGTACGACGGCCTGCAGCCGCTCGAGGCGGACGCGGTCTTCTCCGCCGCGGACTGGGACCGGATCCTCGAGGTGCGTACTCACGTGGCGCGCGCGCTCGAGGTCGCGCGCAACGAGCAGGGCCTCGGCGGTTCGCTGAACGCGGAGATCGATCTCCACGTGGGCGGGGATACGGCGGCGCTGCTGCAGCGGCTGGGTGAGGAACTGCGGTTCGTGCTGATCACCTCGGACGCCCGCGTGCTGTCGGATCCGCCGCCGGAGGGCCTTGTCCCGGTGGTGCTGGAGGACAATTCGAACCTGTTCGTGGTGGTGCGCAAGAGCGGGCACCCCAAGTGCGTGCGCTGTTGGCACCGGCGTCCCGATGTGGGTTCGCATGCGGGGCACCCGGAGCTTTGCGGTCGCTGCGTGGAGAACGTGACCGGCCCGGGAGAAGAGAGGCGTTACGCATGACCGGCCGGATCGCCAACGGATTCTTTCCGGGGCTGGGCGTGGCGGCGCTGGTACTGGTGCTCGACCAGATCACCAAGCTCTGGGCGGAGAGGGCGCTGACCCTCTATGCGCCGGTGGAGGTGACCAATTTCTTCAACCTGACCCTGGTCTACAACCCCGGGGCGGCCTTCAGCCTGTTCAGTACCGCCGGGGGCTGGCAGCGCTGGGCGTTGTCGCTGGTTGCGCTGGGCGTCGCCGCGCTGATCGTCGCCTGGCTCGCGCGCCTGCCGCGTCAGGCCTGGGTGCAGGTCGTGTCGCTCGGCCTGATCCTCGGGGGAGCGATCGGCAATCTCGTGGACCGGGTACGGGTGGGGATGGTCGTGGACTTCCTGGACTTCCACTATGCCGGGTTACACTGGCCGGCCTTCAACATCGCCGATGCGGCGATCACGGTGGGCGCCTTGTTTCTGGTGATCGCGATGTGTGCCGAGCAGTGTCCGATCGACTCGAGGCCCCGGTCATGAGCGTGATCGCGCCGGGCAGCCGGGTACGCATGCACTACAGCCTGCAGCTCGACAGCGGCTTCGTCGCCGACAGTTCGGGCAACGAGCCCCTGGATTTCGTGCTCGGCGACGGCACGCTCGAACCCGTTCTGGAACGGCATCTGCTGGGTCTGGAGACGGGCGTGCAACGGGAATTTGCGATCGCGCCGGGAACCGTGTTCCCCTTTCCCGAGAAGGGCGCGGTGCAGGAGATGGAACGAGCCGCGTTCCCGGAGGGCATGCCACTCGAGGCCGGCATGATCTATGAATTCAACACCCCGGCTGGCGATGCCGTTCCCGGTCGCATCGTGGGTATCGGGGAGGGGACCGTGACCGTGGATTTCAATCACCCTCTGGCGGGGCGGGCATTCAGCTTCATCGTGGAGATCCTCGAGGTCGACGACGGTGGGTCCATCGACACACACGGCGGCGGGGATTGATGCCATGGAAGTCCAGCTGGCCAACCCGAGAGGTTTCTGCGCAGGCGTGGAACGGGCGATCGACATCGTCGAGCGCGCGCTGGAGATCCACGGGGCGCCGCTGTACGTGCGTCACGAGGTCGTGCACAACCGGCACGTCGTAGACCGCCTGCGCGGCGCCGGCGTGATCTTCGTGGAGGAACTCGACGAAGTACCCGACGGACAGGTCGTGATCTTCTCCGCCCACGGCGTTCCAAGGCGGTTGCAGGACGAGGCGAAGCAACGCGGCCTCACGGTCTTCGATGCCACCTGCCCGCTGGTCACCAAGGTGCACATCGAGGTGTCCCGGTATGCGAAGGAGGGCCGGGAGGTGGTGCTGATCGGTCACGCGGGTCACCCTGAGGTCGAGGGCACGCTGGGGCAGTTCGACGAGCGCCATGGCGGGCGCATGGTACTGGTGGAATCTCCGGCAGACGTCGCAACCCTGGAGATCCGGCAGCCCGACCGGCTGGCCTACGTGAGCCAGACCACACTCTCCATGGACGACACCGCGGAGATCATCGGTGCGCTGCGCGAACGTTTTCCGGCGATCGAGGGCCCGCGGAAGATGGACATCTGCTATGCCACCCAGAACCGCCAGGATGCGGTGAAGGTGCTGGCGGCGGATTGCGATCTGCTGCTGGTGGTCGGCTCGAAGAACAGCTCCAACTCCAACCGTCTGCGCGAGATCGGTACGCGCGCCGGCATCGAATCCCATCTGGTGGATGGACCCGCCGACGTGGACCCGCAGTGGCTCGCGGGCAAGCGGCGTATCGGTGTGACCGCCGGCGCGTCGGCGCCCGAGCTCCTGGTGAACGAACTGATCGAGTTCCTGCGCAGCCGGGGTGTGAACGAGGTGGTCGAGGCCCCCGGCATCGAGGAGAACGTGACCTTTTCCCTGCCGCAGGCCCTGCGCCGGGCCTGAGAGGCATCGTAGCGATTCACCTGGGGTCCTGGGAGGCGGCAAAGGCTGGGATCTCCGGGCCGCCAGCAGGATCGCTGATCGCTCTGGCGCCCCGGAGAGCAAGCCTGGCACTTCGTTTACGGGCTGATCAAGGTGTAGCCGGCCGCGGTCAGGTCCAGGATGCGCACCACGCCCGCGTCAACGGGTGTGGCTCGAGCGTGCAGTTCAGGGGGCGCTCCGCGCATGCGGGTGACGGCAGCGATGCCGACAGCGCCGGCGGCAATGCTGCCTTTCAGAAAAGTGCGGCGCTTGTTGTTCGACATGGAGGTCTCCCGGCAGTGGTTTGGAATCAAGCCAACTCTCGCCTGATGAGCAGGAAATCGGATGCTGTGGCGGCACAATGCGCTCAACAGGGTCAGGGCGCTGGCGCCGTCCCGTTACCTTCCGCGTCACCCGAGCCCGGCATCAGCGCCTGGAGCTGCCCGCGCAGATCCGCGCTGTCGAAATCGACCTCACCCACGGCCCCGAGTACGATTTGGCCGTTCCGGTCGACCACCCAGGTCGTCGGCACCACGCGCGCGGCTCGGCCAGCGGCTTGAGAACCTTTGCCGGAATCCCGGACTGTGCCCAGAGGGGCGCTGCCAACAACAGCAGCAAGACCGCCAGAGCGCCCCGGTTAAAGCTTCGCGGCCAGGCACATGAGCGGCAGACCGCGACACTTTGCATGGCCGGCTTCAGCAACCGTCGTCCTGCTGAATGAACATTCCGTGGTCATCCATCTGGGGCGCACCGTCGTCATCGGTGAGGATCGTGCCGACGAACATCGTGTTCCGAATGCGCTGCGGGTGGAGGGACAGCGCCGACTCGACCTGCTTGTCGGTGAGGCCATCGTAGATCACGACCTCGCCCCGCGTCTCGCGCAGCAGTTCGCTTTCTCGCAGCCGCTTCGAGCTTGCGTCACACTGCGGGTAAAAAGCTTGATCATGAGCCGTTAATACGGACAGGAGTCACGCAGATATGATCGCTCTCGAATCGATCCTGAAGTGCCCGGAGTGCGGGCACACAAAGACGGAGACCATGCCGACCGACGCCTGTCAGTGGTATTACGAGTGTGAGGCCTGTCATGCACTGCTCAGGCCCAAGCCGGGCGACTGCTGCGTGTTCTGCTCCTACGGGAGCGTGCCCTGCCCGCCCGTTCAGGAGTCCGGAAGCGGCCACTGCTGCTGAACCCAGGCCGATTTCGCGGAAGCCTTGACGTGTTGAGCCGCTTGGCCGTCGAGCGCCACCAGGTCTGGCTCTATCTTGCGGGGATCGTGGCCGGGCTCGCGCTCGGGGTCCAGTCCCCCGGCGTCGGTCCGCTATTCGATGCGTTGCTCTGGCCCGTGCTCGGCGTCCTGCTGTACACCACCTTCGTACAGGTGCCGCTTCTGCATCTGCGTGATGCCTTTCGGGATCTGCGCTTCGTACTCGCCCTGCTGCTCGGCAACTTCGTCCTGATTCCGCTATTGGCCTGGGGGTTGGTGCTGCTGCTTCCCGACGATCCGGCGCTGCGGCTCGGCGTACTCCTGGTGCTGCTGGTGCCCTGCACCGATTGGTTCATCACCTTCACCCAGCTAGGCCGGGGCGACACGGCCCGCGCCATAGCCGTCACGCCGTTGAACCTGCTGCTGCAGTTCCTGTTGCTACCCATCTACCTCTGGTGGATGCTTCCGTCGGAACAATTCACCTCGGTCCTCTCGGTCAAGGACCTGGCGCCGGCGGCCATCGGCCTGATCGGGATTCCCCTGCTGCTGGCTGCGCTCAGTGAGCGCTGGATGGAGGCGCGTCCCAGCCGGGCAGTCTGGCGCGAACGGCTGGTCTGGTGGCCGGTGCCACTGTTGACCATCGTGGTATTCCTGATCGCGGCGGCGCAGGTCGGTGTGGTCCGGGATTCCGGGCCGATGTTGCTGGCGGTGCTGCCGGTATTCGTCGCCTTCGCGCTGGCGGCCGCCCTGATCGCACGCGTGCTGATGCGACTCCTGGCCCTGCCCGTCGCCAGCGGCCGTACGCTGGCGTTCAGCCTTGGCACCCGAAACTCCTTCGTGGTGCTGCCCTTCGCATTGTCGCTCCCGGCAGGCTGGGAGACGACGGTCGTGGTCATCGTTCTGCAGACCCTGGTCGAGCTGTTCGCCATGGTCTTTTACCTGTGGTGGATTCCCCGGCACTTGTTTCGGGCGTGAATCCGGCCTATCCGGCTTCGGGACACTCCCGGAGGCCGTGGGTGGGTGCGCGATCGCTCACGGGCCCGTCTAGAGCTGGAGGTAGCTGTGATTCACATTCACACGGTGCCAGAACTCGTAGCGCAGCAACTCAATGAACTGCGGCCCGTCCGCCAGGCGATCCACGTTCGCGCGCTTACCCCACTGTGGGCCAGCCGACCCACCAGCGGCGCTGGGGCCGCATTCCAAGGTGGGCGTT
>RECA01000233.1 GCA_007692435.1 Thioalkalivibrio sp. | reverse complement strand
CCTGCAGGGCAAAGCGGCGGCAAGCCACCGCACTCCACAGGCCTGCGCCTTCATCCCTCGGGGGTGGCGCAGGGCCATGACAGTTGGCGTGGAAGTCGCGCATTCTCCCCTCTCCCGCTTGCGGACGCATCCGCCGGGAGCAACTCGAACCGCCGCAGGCGGGCCCGGAGGGCAGGATGCCCGGAGTAACGGGGCCAGGGGTGGCCACGCCTCAGCGCTCGTAGCCGCAGCTCCAGCACTGGGTGAACTGGCCCTCGATCTGCTCGCCGCAGCGGGGGCACTTCCATGCCTTCGCCTGGGGATCGGCCTCCGCCTCCAGGTATTCCTTGATCACCGCGCGTGCCTGTTCCGCCTGGTTCTCGTGCACGACCACGACCCGGGCCCAGCACTCGTTCGGGGGGATCTCGCCGGCCGCGCCGTAGAGACCGGCCTGCATCGCGTGCGCCTGGATGCCCGCGTTCTGCAGGACCCCCTCGATGAAGCCGGCCATGATGGGGTCTGCCGCGGTGTAGACCGTCTTCACGAAATCCTCCGTCCCTGTCGGTTGTGCGACGTTGCCGTCAATGCTGCGCCGATCCCGCGCTCTGGAAGTATTCCATCGCCTTCTGGATTGCGTAGAACGGGGCCTCCTCGGCGGCCTCGGCCGTCTCGGGCAGGTTGATGTCCGCGTGGTACTTGCGGAAGGCCAGCAGGTGGATCGGCAGCTCCCGCGCGAAGAGGTCATTCGTCGAGACGAAGTACTGGGCCAGCGCCAGCACCAGCCAGAAGCGCGTCTCGGCCGGCAGGATGTCCGGGCTCAGCCGGATGCGCGGGAGCTCTTCGGCCGCGCCCTCGACCTCCAGCACGACCTCCTGGATGGGTTCGGACCCCTCGTCCGCAGCGGATTCCGGGCGCAGCAGCTCCAGGTCGTCGGACAGGCGCAGATGCCCCTTCAGACGGATGTGGTCCCAGGGCTGAAAGACCTTGCTGGACATGTTTACCGCCCAAAGTTCGAGCAGTTCCCGAAGTTCCCCCGCGAGCGGATTGTCCGCAAGCGCATAGAGCTGCTGGGCGTAGAGCATGTCCCAGACCCAGACCTGCCCGTATTCCGGCAGCTCCCCTTCCTCGCGTATCGACACGCGCTGCGTTTCCGGGGCATCGGCTGCCCGCGGGTGCAATGTGATCGTAAACCGTGCCAAGCTCGTCTCCGGCGTCATGACTTTCCCGGGGAGTATAGACACCGCGATCAGCGCGCCCCAGTTCGCGCGGGATGCCCGCGGCTTTTTCGTGCCCCCTGCAGCGCCCAGAAGGCGCGCACACCCAGCAGGGCCGCGAGGATCAGTGCGTAGATCGTCGCGTCGCGGTAATCGGCCCGCGTGAGCCAGACGATGTGCACCACGGCGAGGATCCCCGCGAGATAGACCAGCCGGTGCAGGCGCGTCCAGTTCCGCTTCAGCAGGCCCATCGCGGCACGGGTGGAGGTCGCCGCCAGCAGCAGCAGGATGAACCAGGCCGCGAATCCCGCCATCACGAAGGGACGGGTGGTCAGGTCCTCCAGGATCAGCACCCAGTCGAAGAAGAGGTCCACGCCCAGCCAGATCAGGAAGTGCGCGCTCGCGTAGCCGAAGGCCACCAGCCCCAGCAGGCGCCGGTAGCGGCCGATCCCGGCCACACCGCTCAGGCGGCGCAGCGGGGTCACCGACAGTGCCACCAGCAGCGCGATCATCGCGTAGGTGCCCGTGTCGAGCAGGAGCGTCTCGATGGGGTTCACGCCCAGTCCGCCGAAGGCCCCGGCGGTGCGCGCGGCCAGCCACAGACCCGGCAGCAGCCCGACCGTCAGCAGAAGCCACCAGATCGCACGGTGCCCGCGCTGGCCGGCCGCCGCACCGCGCCGCGTGCGCGGCCGCGCGGTGCCGCTGCGGATCGAAGACGTCTTCACATTCGGGACCGATGCGGCGTCAGAAGTACCGCGTCAGGTCCATTCCCTCGTAGAGCGAGGCGACCTCGTCGCCGTAGCCGTTGAAGAGTTCGGTCCTGCGGCGGCGGAATTCGCCGATGCGGCGCTCGGTGCGCTGGGACCAGCGCGGATGTGCCACATTCGGGTTCACGTTGCTGTAGAAGCCGTATTCATCGGGCTGGGAACGGTTCCAGGCAGTCGGCGGCTCCTCCTCCGTGAAGCTGATCCGCACGATCGACTTGATGCTCTTGAACCCGTACTTCCACGGCACCACCAGACGCAGCGGCGCGCCGTTCTGGTTGGGAAGTTCCTCGCCGTACAGCCCCACCGCGAGGATCGTCAGCGGGTGCATCGCCTCGTCCAGCCGCAGGCCCTCCACGTACGGCCACTCGAGCACCGGGCGGCGCTGCCCCGGCAGGTTGTCCGGATCCATCACGGTCTCGAAGGCGACATAGCGTGCCGAGCCGAGCGGATCCGCCTGCTTCAGCACCCGGTTCAGTTCGAAGCCGACCCAGGGGATCACCATCGACCAGCCCTCCACGCAGCGCAGGCGGTAGATGCGCTCCTCCAGCTCCCAGGGCTTCAGGAAGTCCTCGAGATCGTATTCGCCGGGATTCGCGCAGAGGCCGTCCACCTTCACGGTCCAGGGTTCCGTCTGCAGCAGGTGGGCGTTGCGCGATGGATCGGACTTGCCGGATCCGAGCTCGAAGAAGTTGTTGTAGGTGGTCACGTCCTCGTAGGGCGTCAGCGCCTCGTCGGTCGAGAACGGCCCGGGGCTGTAGTCCAGCGACGCATCCGCGAGGGCGGACGCAGGCAGGAACAGCCCTGCGCCGAGCGCCAGCCCTGTCCGCAGGAATTCGCGTCGCCTCTGGTAGACCTCGATCGGCGTGATCTCACTGGGCCGTGGATCACTGTAACGGTGCCTGCGGATCAGCATGGACGAGCCCCTCTTGAAGGCGTTTTCACGGTGGTATCCGGACCTTAGGACTGGACGGCATCACGCAAGTTCGAAACCAGCCCTGCGCCGGGAATGCACCCGGTCAATTCCTGACCAATAAACTCAGTTAATCTGGGATAAGTTTTTTCTGTTTGCGCTTCATCAGATAACGCTTATAAAGGAGGCAGTCAAACGATTATTGAACGGAGATCCTTATGATGCACCTTACTGACGAGCCTTCAAACGAGTTCGATGATGACCTCTCCGACCTGCGTGCGCTGCAGCGTCCGCCGCTGCACGCACTGTCCGCAAGGCGCTCGCTGGAGCGGCTGCTCGAACAACGCGCCCTGCGCAGCCGCCTGACGGACGAACTCCACGACAGCCAGCAGCTCGACGACATGGAGTGGTGACCACCCGCCCGCCCCCGTAGGAGGCGAGCCCTCTCGGCGATTCCGGCGTCGGGGCATGTCGCCCAGGGGGCTGGCCTCCTACGGTGCTCGCCCCGGCCCCCTGTAGGAGGCGAGCCCTCTCGGCGATCCGGCGCCGGGGCATGTCGCCCAGGGGGCTGGCCTCCTACGGTGCTCGCCCC
>RECA01000018.1 GCA_007692435.1 Thioalkalivibrio sp. | reverse complement strand
GGGTGAAGCGCAGATGCTGCTGCGGCAGTTGTCACTGCGTTTTGGCGATCTGCCCCAGAGTGCCCGGGAACAAGTGGAGTCCGCAGATGCCGACACGCTGCTGCGTTGGTCGGAACGTATTCTTACCGCAACGACGTTGGACGAGGTATTTCTATAACGGCTCGATCGGCCTCCCAAACCGATTCCAGCAAAGGGATGTCAGCAGGCGCCACGGCAAGCGTCGTGGTTTCGCCCGGTGTGAACCAGTCGACGGCATCGTGAACGGTCATGTGGTCGATTTCCCCGTCGGTCCTGGTGGCCAGGGCGATCAACTCGATACTTCCGCGCTATGGTGGTAGACGGATCGCGCCAGTTCTTCCCCCACCGTTGCCACGAGCCCCAGTTCTTCGAGCAGCTCCTGCTCGAGTGCGGCCTCCAGCGATTCTCCCGGTTCCACCTTTCCACCCGGCAGTTCCCAATGGCTTTCGAGGTGCTGACCGGGCGCGCGGCGAGTTAGCAGGATTCGCCCGTCCGCTCCGCAGCGTTGTGACGCGTTCGGTTGCGGCCCGAGGTTAGCGTTAAGATTGAGCCACGGATGGACACGGATGGACACGGAAAAAAAGAATTAAGTGACAGATAAATCGATGTATTTCTGATTCAGTCTGCGTGTTTCCGTGTTCTTCCGTGGCTCGCCTTTTCATTCTTCGGGGTGGCCCGCGCAATGGGAGTCAGCGGCACACGAGAATATCCCTGTACGCACTCGGAGAGCCGAGATCTTGAAGTTCGCTGGATCCGCTGCAGCAGCTCCATCTCGGGTCTCGCGCTTCGAGCGACCGTATGCCGCTATTGCCGGGACCGCTGCGGAACCACATGAGCTCTGCGCGCCATACTTGGGCGGCGGACAACGCGTTGGAGGGGAGGGAACGGACCTGATCTTTCCGGATCGCTGTATTGCCCATCTGGATATGGACGCCTTCTACGCGTCCGTGGAACTGCTGCGCTATCCGCAACTGCGCGGCCAGCCGCTGGTGATCGGCGGCCGCCGCGCAGTGGCACCGACTGCGGATGAAGATGGCGCGCTCCGGTTCGCCTGCCTGCGCGATTATCGGGGACGCGGCGTGGTGACCACCGCGACCTACGAAGCGCGCGCCCTTGGCGTTCACTCCGGCATGGGGTTGATGACGGCGGCGCGTCTTGCGCCGGATTCGCTCCTGCTGCCGGCCGATTTCACCGCGTATCGCCACTACTCGGCGCGTTTCAAGGGTGCGGTGGCGGCCCTCGCGCCCCAGATCGAGGATCGCGGGATCGACGAGATCTACCTCGACCTGACCGCCCACCGGAGCGATCCCGCGCCGATCGCTCGCAGGATCAAGGCGGCGGTGGGCGATGCGACCGGGCTGTCCTGCTCGATCGGGCTCGCGCCGAACAAGCTGCTGGCCAAGATGGCCTCGGAGTTCGACAAGCCGGATGGTCTGACGGTGGTCGGTCCGGAAGACCTCGCGGCCCGAATCTGGCCGCTGAGGGTTCATAAGATCAATGGGATCGGACCGAAATCGGCCAAACGACTTGAGATCCTGAACATTCACACCATCGGCGATCTCGCCCGGGCAGAGCTCGGTTTTCTGCAAGAACACTTCGGCCGCAACTACGCCGGCTGGCTGCACGCGGCCGCACACGGACGGGACGACCGGCCGGTGGTGACGGAGGCGGAGCGCAAGTCGGTGAGCCGCGAGACAACCTTCGAGCGCGACCTGCATCCGCGGCAGGATCGTGCCGAGCTCACGGGCATTCTCGTGGCCCTCTGCGACCGGGTGGCCGCGGATCTTCGGGCGCTCGGCGTGCGCGGACGCACCGTGGGCATCAAGCTGCGCTACGAGGACTTCCGCACCCTGACCCGCGACCAAACATTGCGCGAGCCGATCGACGATCCGGCCAGACTCCTGGCGGCGAGCCGGGAGTGCCTGCGCCGGGCCCCGCTGGACCGGCCGCTGCGGCTGCTGGGCGTGCGCGTCAGCGCCCTGGTGCCGGTCGACGCGGTTGCCGAGGATGCGGGGCCCTGGGCACAGGGCGAGTTCGCCTTTGGCGAGTGACGCGAGTGGGGTCTGGAAAGGCGAGGACGCCGAGTTGTAGAAGGCCTTGTTCCCGGAAATGCCCGCCATCGACGTGGTTCGGGTCCCCAGGGAGCGAGCACCATACGGAGCGAGGCGAAGAGGTTCATGACGGCGACCTCGAAGGCCTCCGTACCGGGAACGCGGGCATCGGGTGGGAGCAGGGACGCGTCGAAGTCGCTGACGGGGATCTGAAGAACCTCGGGGGCGGTGCGTTCTGTGATTGGCGACGGGGCCGCTTGGGGCGGTCTGCATTCCTGGGTCCGAGCCTACAGGATGGGCCGAGGGTCTGACGCGATTTAGGTGGCCAAGGGTTTGCCAGGGAACCCAGTGTGGCGCTTCACGCAGTTCGACTCTGGGCGGCCAGTCGGTGGGTACGGATGAGTGGATGGAGTCGGACGTAAACCTGGCGTTCGGAACCGGTTTTTTGGCCCGACATGCGGTCCTGCCGGATCTGCCACAGATGCGCGAAGCGGGGAAACCGGACCTGGAAGCAAGCGCTAGTCATCCAGGGGATCACCGGCGCCGAGCGCTACTTCGCCTGGTTCGAAGATCCGGCCGGGGCGCCCGTAAACCAAATCACCGACTAGAGGTTTCCGGCGACAGCACACCCATTTCCGTCCGTCCCGTCCGTCCCGTCCGTCTGTCCTAAGACAATAAACCCACCTCTCTGCCGCCCGCCCAGGCGTGATGATCTGCGGGAGTCACAGGGACATGAGCGAGATCCGTGCTGGCTCGAGTTCATTCCGGTGTGCGTGCAGCATGGGATGCAACCCAGCCATCATCGGCAGAAAGCGCTATGGATATGCAGTCGGTGGACTCGGATGGAATCGGACATTGGGAGGCAACAAGTGACCATGGCTCCACTCATCCCCCAGCTTCCGGTACTCACCGACCTGGAAGACCGGGTGCCGCGTATCCGGATCCACGAATGCCTTCGTCGGGCGGAGACGGTGGTCCCGCGCCTGCATGCGCCAAAAGCCCGGTGACCTCCGGCCATGTCGGAGGTTGTCGCGGTCTGCTGCCTGTTGCAGCGGCAGCAGCCTGAAGAGCTGGCGCTTCGAAACAGCGAATCGGTGACGCCCGATGGGCAACAGAACGACGACGCTTTGGGGTTCTGCCAGGCTAAGGGGTGTCCAAGGTTTTTCTTGGCTTTATCCGATTGCCCTGATCCTCGTGTTCGCGGCGCTGGCGAGCCTGTTGCCATCAGCCATGCTGCGGGAAGGTCTGCTGGTGTTGTTTCTGGGTGTGATCGGCCTTGCCGCGGCCGCCAACCTCATCTTTGCCCGAGTACCGCCGGCCCCACAGGATCGATCCTTTGGGGATCTGGTGGTGGTGGCGCTGGTTGCGGTGCTTCTGAGCAGCGTGTACTGGTTTCGCGCTGCGATGGGTATTTCCGGCTGGGATGGTAT
>RECA01000149.1 GCA_007692435.1 Thioalkalivibrio sp. | reverse complement strand
CGCTGACCGGCGGCGCGGCGCTTCACCACCGATGCCCCCGATCCCCCAGCCGTTAGCGGCGGCCAGCAGGAGCGGCCAGTAGGATCGGCTTCCAGCCGCGATGACACGACCGAAACGAGACCGTGCAGGTCTTGGGGAGACCCGGGCAGCGGCGCGACCGCGATGCTATGGTCTGAGACATGAATCGGCCGGACAAGCCCCCGGCCGCAAAGCCCGTGCCGCACGCGCGGTTGAGCGCGCCACCCGGGCTGTCCGATACTCTTGACGTTTTGGCCGCACGGGATTGCCGTGGAATACGCCCTGATCCTCGTCAGCACGATCCTGGTCAACAACTTCGTGCTGGTGAAGTTCCTGGGCCTGTGCCCGTTCATGGGCGTGTCGCGCAAGGTCGAGACCGCAACCGGCATGGGCCTGGCCACCACCTTCGTGCTGACGCTTTCCGCCGTCAGCAGTTATCTGATCAACGAATACCTGCTGATCCCGCTCGGTCTGGAATACCTGCGCACCATCGCCTTCATCCTGGTGATCGCGGCGGTGGTGCAGTTCACCGAGATGGTGGTGCACAAGACCAGCCCGCTGCTGTACAACGTGCTGGGCATCTTCCTGCCGCTGATCACCACCAACTGCGCGGTGCTCGGTGTCGCGCTGCTGAACGTGCAGGAGGCGCACGGCTTCGTGGAATCGGCCCTGTACGGGTTCGGCGCGGCGGTCGGCTTCTCGATCGTGCTGATCCTGTTCTCCGCCATCCGCGAACGCATCGCCGCCGCCGACGTCCCGGTGCCCTTCCGCGGCAGCGCGATCGCGATGATCACGGCCGGCCTGATGTCGCTCGGCTTCATGGGTTTCTCCGGACTGCTGCGGCTGTAAGATCATGCTCAACGCCATCCTCGCCATCGCCGGACTCGCCCTGCTCTTCGGGCTGATCCTCGGCTATTCCGCGCAGCGCTTCCGGGTGGACGGCGATCCGATCGCCGACCAGGTCAACAACCTGCTGCCGCAGACGCAGTGCGGCCAGTGCAGCTACGCTGGGTGCCGCCCCTATGCCGAGGCGATCGCCGCGGGCGAGGCCGACATCAACCGCTGCCCCCCGGGCGGCGAGGCCACCGTGCTCGCACTCGCCGACCTGCTCGGGCGCGACCCCAAGCCGCTCGAGGCCGAGGAAAAGGAAAAGGCCGTGGCCGTGATCGACGAGCAGACCTGCATCGGCTGCACGCTGTGCATCCAGGCCTGCCCGGTGGATGCGATCGTGGGCGCCGCGAAGCAGATGCACACGGTGATCGAATCCGAGTGCACCGGCTGCGAGCTCTGCCTCGACCCGTGTCCGGTGGACTGCATCGACATGGCCCCGCTCGAGCGCGGCCTGCAGGACTGGCGCTGGTCGCAGCCCGCGCCCTCCCCGATCGAACAGCCGCGTCGGGCCCGGCGCAAGGCCACGGAGGAGCATCGGGAATCCGCCTGAACCGGGGGCCTTCCCTTACAATGCCGGCATGCAGCTGCATCACTTCCACGGTGGCCTGAAACTCGCCGAGCACAAGGCCGAGAGCACCGCGCGTCCGCTGCTGACCCTCGGCGTGCCGAAATATCTGTACGTGCCCCTGTCGCAGCACATCGGGGCCCAGACCGAATGCGTCGTGCAATCCGGGGATCGCGTCGCCAAGGGGCAGCGCATCGGGCGGGCCAAGGACTACATCTGCGCCAACGTGCACGCACCGACCTCGGGCTGGATCCGGGGCATCGTCGAACACCCCGTGCCGCATCCCTCCGGCCTCAGCGCGCCCTGCATCAAGCTCGAGACCGACGGCCGCGACCAGTGGGGCGACGACCGCATGGAGCCCTGGCGCGACTGGCGGGAACGCGACACGCGCAGCCTGCGCGAACGCGTGCGCGACGCCGGCATCGTCGGCATGGGCGGGGCCGCCTTTCCGACCGCGGTGAAGCTCAACCCGCGCCCGGGAAAGCGCATCCACACGCTGGTGGTGAACGGCGCCGAGTGCGAGCCCTACATCAGCTGCGACGACATCCTGATGCGCAGCCACCCCGAGGCCATCCTCGAGGGCGCGCGCATCGTCGCGCAGATGGTCGGCGCCGAGCGCGTGCTGTTCGCGGTGGAGGACAACAAGCCCGAGGCACTGCGCGCGCTGACCGATGCCGTCGCCTCCGGTGAACAGGACTTCATCCGGATCGTCTCCATCCCGAGCATCTACCCGACCGGCGGCGAGCGCCAGCTGATCAAGGTGCTGACCGGCCGCGAGGTTCCGAGCGCCGGGCTCCCGGCCGACCTCGGCATGGTCTGCCACAACGCCGGGACCCTGAAGGCCATCCGCGAGGCGGTGGTGGCCGGACAACCGCTGATCTCGCGCATCGTCACCGTCACCGGCCCCGGCATCCGCGAGCCGCGCAACGTCGAGGCCCTGATCGGCACGCCCTTCGCCGACCTGGTCGCGGCGGCCGGCGGCTACAGGCCCGACGTGGACCGCCTGGTGATGGGTGGCCCGATGATGGGCTTCGCGGTCGTAGACGACGCGGTCCCCATCATCAAGGGCACCAACTGCCTGCTGGCGACCCGCCCCCAGGACGCGCCGCAACCCGGCCCGGTGATGCCGTGCATCCGCTGCGGCGAATGCACCCGGGTCTGCCCCGCCAACCTGCTTCCGCAGCAGATGTACTGGTTCGCGAAGAGCAAGGACTTCGACACCATCCAGGACTACGGCCTGTTCGACTGCATCGAGTGCGGCTGCTGTGCCCAGGTGTGCCCGAGCAACATCCCGCTGGTGCAGTACTACCGCTACGCGAAACAGGAGATCTGGGGGCGCGAGAAGGAACGGCAGAAGGCCGACCTCGCCCGCGAACGCTTCGAGTTCCGGCAACAGCGCCAGGAGCGTGAGGAACGCGAGAAGGCCGAACGGCTCGCCCGGAAGAAGGCGGCGCTGGCGAAGAAGGACAGCGCACCGACCGAGAAGAAGGCCGCCATCGAGGATGCGATCGAGCGCGCCCGCGCGAAGAAGACTGCACAGTCGTCCGGGGAGAAGCCGTCGCAGGACCGCGAGCGCGCGGACGGCTGATGCGCTTTCGCACCCGCACCTCGCCGCACATGGTTCCCGGCCACAGTGTCGGAAGCCTGATGCGGCAGGTGCTCTACGCCCTGATCCCCGGGACCCTGGCGATGGCCTGGTTCTTCGGCTGGGGCGTGCTGGTCAACGTGGTGCTGTCGGTGCTGTTCGCGGTGATGTTCGAGGCGCTGATGGTGACGCTGCGGCGGCGGCCGGTCGGGGTGACGCTCGGCGATTCCAGCGCGGTGCTCGCCGGCTGGCTGTTCGCGCTGGCGATCCCGCCGCTGGCTCCCGTCTGGGTGCTGCTGGTCGGCACCGGCTTCGCCATCGTGGTGGCCAAGCACCTCTACGGCGGGCTGGGCTACAACCCCTTCAACCCCGCGATGGTCGGCTACGTGGTGGTCCTGGTGTCGTTCCCGCGCGAACTCTCGCTGTGGCCCTCGCCGGAGGGGCTGGCGGAGGCGTCGTTCACCCTGTGGCAGACGCTGCAGACCACCCTCACCGGACGCCTGCCGGACGGCCTGGACTGGGACGCGGTCACGCGCGCCTCGCCGCTGGACATGATGCGCGAGGCCCTGGTCTCCGGGCAGACCGTCCACGAGGTGACGCGCAGCCCGGTCTTCGGCTCCTTCTCCCAGACCGAGTGGGAATGGGCCGGCAACCTCTTCCTGCTCGGCGGGATCTGGCTGCTGTACCGGCGCGTGATCACCTGGCACATCCCGGTGTCGATGCTGCTGAGCCTGGCCACGATCGCCGGGGTCTTCTGGGTGCTCGATCCCGACCAGTTCGCCTCGCCGGCCTTCCACGTCTTCAGCGGCGCCGCGATCATCGGGGCCTTCTTCATTGCCACGGATCCGGTGTCCGCCGCCACCACGCCACTCGGCCGCGTGCTGTTCGGCATCGGGATCGGAATCCTCACCTACATCATCCGGACCTGGGGCGGCTATCCCGACGGCGTGGCCTTCGCGGTGCTGCTGATGAACATGGTGGCGCCGACGCTCGACCACTACACCCGGCCGCGCATCTTCGGCCACTCGGGAGACGGGCGTGGCTAGACTGGTCGTCCGCGACGTCGTGATCACCACACTGCTGCTCGGCCTGTTCGCCGCGACCGGGACCGCGGTGGTGGCCTGGATCCACTCCGGCACCGAGGCCCGCATCGCCGAAAACCGGCTGCAGATGACCCGGGAACGCGTGACCCAGGTGCTCGAGGGCATCGACTACGACAACGACCCGGTGGCGGACCACCACCGGCTCAGCGACGAGCGGCTGGGCGGCCAGGACCTGCCGGTGTGGGTCGCCCGGCGCGGGACCGAGGTCGTCGGGGTCGCGCTGTCCGCGATCGCGCCGGACGGCTACAGCGGGGACATCCACCTGCTGGTCGGCATCGACCGCACCGGCACCGTGCGCGGCGTCCGGATCACCCAGCACCGCGAGACCCCCGGTCTCGGCGACGACATCGAGGTCGAGCGCTCGGACTGGGTCCACGACTTCCGCGGACGTTCACTCGGGGACCCGCCGATCGAACGCTGGCGGGTGCGCCGGGACGGCGGGGTCTTCGACCAGTTCACCGGGGCTACCGTCACCCCGCGTGCGGTTGTGGGAGCGGTCCGCAATGCCCTGCTATATTTCGAAGATCGTTCGGAGGAACTGCTGGCCCTGCCGCCGCCGGAGGAGGATGAGGTGCTGACCATCGATCCGACCGTGCCGGAGATCCCGGATCACGTGACCCCCACGGAGAGGCTGCCCGAGGCGGGAACGCCGGGCGAGACGCTGCAATGATCACCAGCGGCTACGCCGACATCATCCGCGACGGCCTGTGGACCAACAACCCCGGGCTCGTGCAGCTGCTCGGGCTGTGCCCGCTGCTCGCGATCTCCGGCACCGTGGTCAATGCGCTCGGACTCGGGCTCGCGACCATCGCCACGCTGGTGATCTCCAACACGCTGGTCTCCCTGCTGCGCGAACACGTGCGCCCCGAGATCCGGATCCCGGTCTACGTGCTGATCATCGCCTCGGCGGTCACCGCCATCGAGCTGGTGATGAACGCGTGGTTCCACGGGCTGTTCCTGGTGCTGGGCATCTTCATCCCGCTGATCGTGACCAACTGCGCGATCATCGGCCGCGCCGAGGCCTTCGCCTCGCGCAACTCGGTGCCGCGCGCAGCGGTCGACGGCCTGGCGATGGGGGTCGGCTTTACCGGCGTGCTGGTCGCGATCGGCGCACTGCGCGAGGTCGTCGGCCAGGGTACGCTGCTGGACAACGCCCAACTGCTCTTCGGCGAGTGGGGACGCGACCTGCGCATCGAGATCTTCCCGCAGGAACACGGCTTCCTGCTCGCCCTGCTCCCCCCGGGCGCCTTCCTGGCGATGGGCCTGCTGATCGCGGTGAAGAACCTGATCGACGCGCGCCTCGAGGCCCGGCCGGTGCCGACCGCCGCGCCCGAGCCCAAACCCGCGCCAACGCAATCGTGAACCCGTCCGGGCGCCACGTCCGCTCTTTCCTCCCGCCCTGAACCCACCCCTCCGCCACGCCTTTGCCGGATTCCCATTGTGGGCATGGCCAGCGACCCCCAAGTGCACGTAAAATAAGAGGGCTTTAATGTTCGCATCCGGGCGAGCGGCCCGCTGACCCTCAAGTGCAGGAGCATGCAATGGCTGGACACTTCCCCTTCGCCGGCAAGCGCGGCACGCGCTACGGCCTGGCACCGCGCGGCACCATCGCCGCCTTCTTCGAAAACCACGGCTTCAACGACGAACTTCAGGAGAAGTACTACAAGTGGTGGTTCGACTACGCGAAGCAGTTCGTGGAGAACGACCCCGACCTGTCGGTGACCATGGGCGTGAAGTTCGACCACTACCCGATGGGGACCCACGCCCGTCATTCCTTCCACCTGAACGAGAAGCACTGGGCGGTCGCGATGGATGAACTCGGCTCGGTGATCAGCAACGTGATCCTGCCGAAGCTCGACAGCGACGCGATGCACAAGCTGGAGGAAGACCACCAGGCGATGCTGGATTCGCTGCGCGAGGAGGCCAAGAGCAATCCACGCGAAACCTCGCCCGATGTCGGGCTGTTCCGGCACGTCTGACCGCCCGGCCGATCTGGCGTGAACGCGCACAAGCGGCGCCAGATCTTCGAGCGCCTGCGCGCGCTCAATCCCGCGCCGACCACCGAGCTCGAATACCGCACGCCGTTCGAACTGCTGGTCGCCGTGATCCTGTCCGCCCAGGCCACCGACGTCGGGGTCAACCGCGCGACCCGCACGCTCTTCGCGGCCGCCAACACCCCCGAAGCCATCCTCGAACTCGGGCTCGAGGGCCTGAAGTCGCACATCCGGACCATCGGCCTGTTCAACAGCAAGGCCGCGAGCATCATCCGGACCTGCGAGCTCCTGGTCCGGGATCACGGCGGCGAGGTGCCCCGCGACCGTGCCGCGCTGGAGGACCTGCCGGGCGTGGGACGCAAGACCGCGAACGTGGTACTGAACACCGCCTTTGGCGAGGCCACCATCGCCGTGGACACCCACATCTTCCGGGTCGCCAACCGCACCCGCCTCGCCCCGGGCAAGACACCGCTGGAGGTCGAGCGCAAGCTGATGCGCTTCACCCCGGCAGAGTTCCGCCGCGACGCGCACCACTGGCTGATCCTGCACGGCCGCTACACCTGCCGCGCCCGCCGCCCCCTGTGCGAGCAGTGCGTGATCCACGACCTCTGTGAATACCGCGACAAGACCGCGCCCGGACGATGAAAATCCCCCTCCCCCGCAAGCGGGAGAGGGCAGTCACGCACGACCTTAACGTTAACCCCCGGAGACCCTGATGTTCGGCAACCGAGACCAACTGCGCGAGCAATTCGTCCAGGCCTGGGAGAAGGGCCGCAGCGGCCAGCCGCTGGAGCCGCTGGAAGCGGCGCTGGTCGACCTGATCCGCGAACATCCCGAGTATCACGCGCTGCTCGACGACCGGGAGCGCGCCCTGGGCGCGGAATTCCCGCCCGAGTCCGGCCAGTCCAACCCCTTCCTGCACCTGGCGATGCACCTGAGCATCCGCGAACAGGCCGGCACCGACCGCCCCCCCGGCATCCGCGCGATCCACCAGCGCCTGAGCGCCCGACACGGCGTGATGGAGGCCGAACACCGGATGATAGAATGCCTCGGCCGGTCACTCTGGGAGGCCCAGCGCGCCGGCACCCAACCCGACGAAGCCGCCTACCTCGAGTGCCTGCAACGCCTCGTGAAGACCTGATCCGCCCTACCCACAAATGCATCCCGACCCTGTGGGAGCGCGCCTCGCGCGCGAACCGGCGCCAGCACACCTCCCCCAAAGCGCGACCCGACCCTGTGGGAGCGCGCCTCGCGCGCGCATGCGGCGCCACCACGCCCCGAAGCGCATCGCAGCCCTGTGTAGGGGCGCCTTTCGCGCGAAGGGGCCAGCAACTGGCGTAGCGCGCCCGCTGCGCGGGCGTTCGCGGGCGAGGCCCGCTCCTACGGGGGCCTCCTGACCTTCGTCGTAATGTAGGAGCGCCCCCGCGCGAATGCAGGGCCAGCGGGGCAACAGCGGGACACGGATGGCTGTGCTACCGTAATGAAGACACTGCAATAGCAACTGGCCCGCGCACATGGTGCACCGATCCGCCACGAGGCCTCCAATGAGCACTTCTCCAGAACTCTTGCTCGAAAAGCTGAAAGCCCTTCCCCCGCAGCGCTTGTCTGAAGTCGAGGATTTCGTGGACTTCCTGAGGAGCCGCGACGAGCGTGCAACGGCGGCGGCCAGCCGCCGACTTGGCGAGGCCATGGCCCGTCTCGACGCCATGAACCTTCCGCCATTGACTGCCGATGAAGTACAAGCGGAAATTGAGGCTGTCCGCACCGAACGCCGCAGCGCCCGCGGTGCGGATCGTCGCTGACACCAACACGGTGGTATCCGGCCTTCTCTGGCAAGGCGCACCCCGGCGCCTCATCGAGGCCTGCAGGAGGCAGAAGCTGACGCTCATTACCACCCCGGTACTGCTCGCGGAACTGGCCGAAGTGCTCGCACGCGACAAGTTTGCCGCTCGCATCCTGCGCGCCGGATTATCCCCCAAGGCCCTGGTAGACGATTACGCTGACCTCGTGCACATAATCGCGGCCGATGCCCTGGCGGAGCCCGCCTCACGCGATCCCGACGACGATGAAGTGCTCGCCTGTGCCGTCGCGGCGCGCGTCGATGCCATTGTGTCCGGTGACGCCGACTTGCTCACGCTGGAAAGCTTCCACGGCATTCCGATTCTCTCGGCCCATCAGGCAGTGCCCAAACTACGACTCGGGACGTTACCGCGGCGGGCACCTTCGCAACGGCCAAAGGCCCCTTGCGCGAGCGGACGCGGCCCCGGGATCAGCCGGGGAAGATCGCCTGCCACCAGCGACGGCGGGACCGGGGCAGTGGCACCGTCACCTTCAGATCGACCGGCGGCATACGCGACACCACCCAGCCGGGCAGCACCCGCAGACCGGAGGACCCGCAGCTGGACCCGAGGTGGTTCGGATCATAGATCTTCACCATGTCGGGCGACTCGACCGAGTCCGCGTAGACCACGCCGCAGTAGTCGTACTCATGCTCGGTGCGCAGCAGGTGATCCATCTCGGTGATGAAGCGGTCGAGCTCCGCGGCCGTCACCGGTTGCTCGGGCGGCGCGTCGCCCACGGCATAGACATACCAGCTGCCGTCACCGCAGGTCCGCAGCCGTTTCCACAGCGCATCCAGCTGATGCCAGTAGAGGATCCCGGTAAACCCGCCCTCAAACCGTGCAACGAAATCCGCCGTTGCTCCGTGCTGGACCAGAGCTACCATAAGCGATACCCGAGGGAAGCTGGTCCGCCCCGATCGCCCGCTGCGGCTCCTGCCCGGCGCAGGGCACTCTTCGGGGGATGCCAGAGACCCGCCCCGCAGGCCCCGGAAGCCGCCGGCCCCACGCGAAGCGGCGTCCGTCTGCCAGCCGGTTCCGTCCCCGTTCTGACCAGGTGAATGGAAGACATGCCCCGGAGTATCGCCCAACCGTGGTGCGACATGCATGACGCCCTGCACCATTGCGGAACAGCAGGCGCACCCGGCCGGAGCCGATTGCGGGCCGACCCGGCGGCTGACCCGGGTGCCGCGGACCGGGACCCTCAGTCGCCGGTGACCAGCAGGATCAGGCCGGCGTGCTGCTGCGGGTTGGTCTCGACGGCCCGGCCCGGGCGCAGGTCGATGGCCTCCAGTTGCTCGGCGAGCAGGTCGCTCTGATCGGCGTAGGCCTGACTCAGTGCGAGCATCCGCGTGGTCGGCGACGGCCGGTGCACCGCCGAATGGAAGCGCTGGGCGACCATGCCCGGCAGGGGCTGTTCCTCGAGCGCCTTCCAGCCGTCGGCATCGCGGAACCGCGACCAGGCGGTCTCCAGCAAGGCGACGACGCCCGCGTCCGGACCGTTCCCGGTGGCCACCGACCAGTCGTGCAGGCCCTGCGCCACGTCCGCATAGTCGGAGAGTTCGGCGGCACCGGCGACCTCGGGCGGCAGGTCGAGAAGCAGGGCCAGGTCCCCGGGATCGTCCGCGGCGGCCTGCAGGCGTGTGGCCAGCGCCGCGCCCGCGGGTGACAGCTCCGGGTCGTCCGCGACCTCGGCAAAGGCGGACAGCAGCAGCCCGTGCATTCCGGTCAGTTCCTTCTCGTCGCGCGGCAGGCCGCGGGCCTCGCGGTGGGCCCTGAGCGCGCGGCGGCCCTCCTCGATCAGGGCCGCGGCCGCCTCCGGCGTCAGGTCGAAGCGCCCGGCGAGGGCGTCGAGGCGGCCCGTCTCCAGCGGCAGGTAGCCATAATCGAACTGCAGGGCGCCCTCGAGGCCGAACCAGGCCTGCACCAGTTCGGGCTCCGGGTGCCCGGCCAGCGCCTCCTCCACCTGCTCCCGCGACCACAGGTACACGCCGCCCTCGCGTCCGGCCTCGTCGATGGCCGAAAGCGCCGAGGCATAGGCCCCGGGCGTATCCAGCGCCATGTCGCGCAGCACGAATTCCAGCGCCTCGCGTCCGACACCGGCCCAGTCCTCACGGTCGAACTGCCGCGCCGCGCGCAGGTACACCCGGGCCAACTGCGCCTGATCCTCGAGCATGATCTCGAAGTGGGGCCGGCCCCAGTCGGGGGTCTCGGAATAGCGGAAGAAGCCGCCGCCCAGCACGTCGCGCAGCCCAGCGCGCGCCATCTCGTCGAGCGTGACCTCGAGGAACTCGTCCGCCCAGGGCGGTGCGCGGCCCTCCTCCCGGGCCTGCAGCAATGCCTGCAGTTCCGGCGCGCGCGGGAACTTGGACTGGTCGCCGAAACCGCCGGCGAGGAAATCCGCCTCGCGTTCCATCGCCGCCCACAGCGCCTGCGGCAGGCGCGCCGCGCGGGTGGCCGAGAGCGGCTCCTCGCCGGCGCGCAGACGCTCCGTGAGTTCCAGCCGCGCCGCACGCGCGAGCTCTGCCAGGGCCTCGCCGTCCCGGCGCATCTGTCCGGAAATGCCGTCGAGGAAGCCCGCAAAGTCGTCGCGCGGCGCGTAGACCACGCCGGCCACCGCGTCGCCGGTGGGCAGCACCACCACGTTCAAGGGCCAGCCGGCAATGCCCCGGGTGGCGCGCAGGAACTCGATCAGGTAGTGATCCAGCGCCGTGTGCAGCTCGCGGTCGATCTTCACCGGAATGAAGTCCCGGTTCAGCCGCTCGGCGATGCCGTCGTCCTTGAAACTCTCCTCCTGCATCACGTGGCACCAGTGGCAGGCGTAGTAGCCGCTGGAGATCAGCAGCGGCCGGTCCGTGCGCCGCGCCTCCTCGAGCAGTTCCGGGCTCCACTCCCGCCACTGCACCGGATCGTCCGCATGCAGGCGCACGTAGGGCGAGATGCTCTGCTCCAGCGCCGCACGCGTGTCCGCCAGAGACGGCATCGGAAGCGTCAGCGCCAGCACGAGGGCGGCTATAGCACCGGCCAGGCGCGACGCCAGCCGGCGCCGTGGAATCGTGGAATGGTTCATCGGCCACCGTCCGGAACATGAATGTCTATTCCATGGATCCCCCGAAGGCCCGGAAAATTCCGTTGTGGAATTTATGTACAAATGTTGTACAATCCTGCCATGCCCACCCCCACCGACAGCGATCTCCCGGCAAGCCACGGCCTCTACCCGATTCGTCATGTCTGCGCGGAGACCGGAATCAACCCGGTCACCCTGCGGGCGTGGGAGCGCCGCTACGGGCTGATCCGGCCGTTGCGCACACCGAAGGGACACCGCCTCTACAGTGCCGAGGACATCGCGCGCATCCGCCGCATCCTCGAACTGCTCGACGAGGGCGTGGCCGTCTCCCAGGTGGGCCGGGTACTGCAGCACGAGACGCCCGCCGCGGGCAGCAGCGACAGGGACCGGCATGCGCCCCTGCTCCTCGACGATGCCGCCTTCGGCACCCACACGCATCGCCCGGGCGGCGGGATCGCACCGCACGTGCTCGATCCCATTACCGACACCCTGCTCGAGACCACGCGGGCGCTCGATACCGTGCAGCTCGAGCGGAGCTACGCGCGACTGCTGATGCGGCACGGCTGGGAGGGGGTGCACGAGCGCGCCTTCCTCGAGACCTACGAGACGCTGCGCGAGGCCGCCCGCCACGATCCGCTCGACGAGGCGCGCTTCGCCGTCTTCACCGCCTGGGCGGTCAGCTCGCTATCCGACCAGCTGCGCTCTGCCCTGCAGCTGTGCGAGGGCCCGACCTGCCCCTGCGTGGTCCCGGCCAGCGGTCACCGGCGCCTGAACGGCCTGTTGCTGCTGCTGGCCAGCGCCCGGCAGGGCCTGCGCGTGCTGCCGCTCCAGGACGTGGTGTCGCCGGCTGCGATGCAGGCACTCACCGAGCAGCTCGACGCGCCGGCCATCGTGGTCCACACCCCCTCGCGTTCACTCCAGAGCAGCGCCTTCGAGGGTCTGCAGCGGCTGCTCCGGGCGGACGGCGTACCCGCCTTCCTCGCGGGAGAGGGCGCCCGCGGACTCGCCGACCTGAACGGCCCCCGGCCGCTCGAGATCCTGCCGCCGTCGCCGCTGGCGGCCGCCGACCAGCTCAGCCGGCAACTGCTCGACCCGGCCGAGCGCTGACCCAGTGCGCGGCAAGCCCGCGTGGGAGCGGCCTCTGGCCGCGATACAGTGTTCGTGTGGGCATCGCGGCGGGAAGCCGCTCCTGCAGGACCACCGGCAATCAGGCACCGCGGGGCGCCGGGGGCACAACAGGCGCTATCCGGGGTCGAACACCGCGACCGTCACCGACAATCCGAGGACCGTTCCATGCATCAGCAAACGCTCGTTGTCACCGGGGCCGCAGGCGGCGTCGGCAGCGCCCTGCTCCACGCGATCGACCCCGCCGCCTATCGTGTCGCGCTGGTCGGCCGGGACCAGGGCCGACTCGACGAGGTGATCGCCGGCCTGCCAAAGGGGCTGGAGGCGATCGCCATCGAGGCCGATGTCAGCCAGTCCGAGGGGGCCAGTGCCGCAATGGCCGCCGCCGCCGAGGGTCTCGGCGAGCCCCCGACGCAACTGGCCCACTGCGCCGGCTCCACGCTGCTCTCCCCGTTGCACCGCACCACCGACGCCCAGTACCGCGAGTGCCTCACCGCCAACCTCGACAGCGCCTTCTTCACCCTGCGCGCGTGGGTGCAGCACCGCCTGAAGGCCGAGGACCCGGCGGGCGCCGCAGTGCTGTTCAGCTCCGTGGTGGCGCTGATCGGGGTCGGCAATCACGAGGCGATCGCGTCCGCCAAGGGCGGTATCGCGAGCCTGGTGCCGGCCGCGGCCGCGAGCTACGGCGCACAGGGCATCCGCATCAACGGCGTCGCGCCGGGCCTGACCCGCACCGGCGCCACCGAGCGCCTCTTCGCCGCCAGGGGGGCCGAGGAGCAGATCACCGCGCAGTACCCGCTGGGGCGCTACGCCCGCGCCGAGGACCAGGCCCGCGCCGCGGCCTGGCTGCTGTCCGACCAGGCCAGCTGGATCACCGGCCAGGTCCTGCCCGTGGACGGCGGGTTCACCGCGGTGCGCCCGATGGTACGCCCACGCTGATGGGAGCCACGCTGGTCTGGATGCGGCGCGACCTGCGCCTGAGTGACCAGCCGGCGCTGGTCGCCGCCGCCGAGCGGGGCGGGCCGGTGATCCCGGTGTTCATCCACGCGCCGGAGGAAGAGGCGCCCTGGGAACCCGGTGCCGCGTCGAACTGGTGGCTGCACCACAGCCTGGCGCGCCTGGGCGCGGCCCTGGAGAACCGGGGGAGCCGCCTGATCCTGCGCCGGGGCGCGAGCCTCGAGACCCTGCATGCCCTCGCCCGCGAGACCGGCGCGGACGCGGTCTTCTGGAACCGGCTCTACGAACCGGCACTGATCCGGCGCGACACGGCCATAAAAAAGGCCCTCCGCTCGGAGGGCCTGACCGCGACCAGCTTCAATGCCGCGCTGCTGCACGAGCCGTGGCAGATCGCGACCGGCGCCGGCAGCCCCTACAAGGTCTTCTCGCCGTTCTGGAAGACCTGCCGGGCGCAGGGCATCGACAGCGCCCCGGCCATCACGCCCGAGCGCCCCGCGCCGCCCGCGCGGTGGCCGCACTCGGAACCGCTGGAGTCCTTCGACCTGCTGCCGCAAATCCGCTGGGAGCGGGGACTGGCCGAGACCTGGACGCCGGGCGAGGACGGCGCCAGGGCGCGCCTCGACGGCTTCCTCGAGACGACCGTGCGCGGCTACGGTGAGACGCGCGAACGGCCCGACCAGGACGGGACCTCGAGGCTGTCGCCGCACCTGCACTTCGGGGAGATCTCGCCGCGGCAGATCGTGCGGGCGCTGCAGGAGGCGCGGCTCAGCCTGGACGCCGGCGGCGCGGAGCACTTCGTCCGCGAGCTCGGCTGGCGGGAATTCGGGCACCACCTGCTGTACCACTTCCCGCACACCACCGAGGCGCCGCTGAACCCGCGCTTCGAGAAGTTTCCCTGGCGCGAGTCGGCGGACGACCTGCACGCCTGGCAGCGGGGGCGCACCGGCATCCCGATCGTCGATGCCGCGATGCGCGAGCTGTGGCAGACCGGGTGGATGCACAACCGGTCAAGGATGATCGTCGCGTCCCTGCTCACCAAGAACCTGCGCATGCACTGGCTGCACGGCGCCCGCTGGTTCTGGGACACCCTGGTCGACGCCGACCTCGCCTCGAACACCCTCGGCTGGCAGTGGGCCGGCGGCAGCGGCGCCGACGCCGCCCCCTACTTCCGCATCTTCAACCCCGTGCGCCAGGGCCAGCGCTTCGACCCCGACGGCACCTACGTGCGCCAGTACGTCCCCGAACTCGCCAAGCTCCCCGCCGACGCGATCCACAGCCCCTGGGAAAAGCGCCCCGGCACCGCACCCGCCGACTACCCCACCCCCATCGTCGACCTCAAACAAAGCCGCGAAGCCGCCCTCGAAGCCTTCAAGGCCCTGCCCCAGGGGTCGGACCAACGCAAGTGACTAATTTTTTGGATAAAAGAGGTCCATTTGACCCCGGATTTCACCCTTAGAAGGGTGTTTTTGGGGCGAAAAACGGGGCTTCAGGCGTCCAGGGCCGCCCATCGGCAACGGACCCTGCGCCGCCCGTGCTTAGAACCCCCATTTTTGGGCAAAAAAGGGGCCTTCAAGGCCCAAATCAGGGCCCTTTTAGGCATCTTTATTCTTATAATTTAGATACTTATATTGGTCCGACCCCGGGATTGCCGGGATTGCAAACGCTCACGACGCAGGCGCCTCCGCGGAAGCACTGCCGCGCGGCGACTGATGCCACGCCCAGGCCGTCGCCACGATCCGGTCCAGATTGGCATACGCCGGCGACCATCCCAGCTCAGCGATCGCCCGGCTCGCATCGCCGACCAGACGCGCCGGGTCCCCCGCGCGGCGCGTGCCCATCACGACCGGAATCTCCCGGCCGGTAACCCGACGGGCGCAATCGATGACCTCGCGTACCGAAAAACCCTGCCCATTGCCCAGGTTGTAGGCGGTGCTGCCAGCGCCCGACTCCAGCGCTTGCAGTGCCAGCACATGCGCCTGGGCGAGATCCGTTACGTGGATGTAGTCCCGGATGCAGGTACCGTCGGCCGTGTCGTAGTCGTCGCCGAAGATGGTGATCTCGGCACGACGGCGCGCTGCGGCATCCAGCACCAGCGGAACCAGATGCGTCTCCGGATCATGCGCCTCGCCGACCTCATTCTGAGGATCGGCTCCCGCCGCGTTGAAGTAGCGGAGTGAGACCGAGCGCAGGTCGTGGGCGGCATCAAAGTCCCCGAGGATGCGCTCGATCATCAGCTTCGAGGCGCCGTAGGGATTGATCGGCGCCTGCGGGTGCGACTCGGTCATCGGGATCTGCCGTGGCATCCCGTAGGTGGCACAGGTGCTCGAGAAGATCATCCGACGGATCGCGTGATCCCGCATCGCCTCCAGCAGGGTCAGCGTGCCGGCAACATTGTTTCGGTAATACTTGCCCGGATCAGTGACCGATTCGCCCACGTAGGTGAAGGCCGCAAAATGCATCACGGCGGCGGGCCGGTACCGCCGCATCACCTCGTCGAGGCGTTCGCGATCGGCGATGTCACCGACCTCGAGGGGGCCCCAGCGCACCGCCCACCGGTGTCCATACACCAGGTTGTCGAACACGATCGGCGTATACCCGGCCTCCGCCAGCGCCTTGCACGCGTGGCTGCCGATATAGCCGGCGCCGCCCGTCACCAGCACCACGGCGTTCGAATTGTTTTTGGATTCAGCCAAACTTGTACACCTTGAAAACCCCCGGGACAGATGGGGCATTGGCGGCCCTTGCGTGTGCCGCAGGGAAACGCCGATAAGTCAGCGTTCCCCAGCACGCGCTAATCGCCTCGAATTCGGCGACCCGGCCGCAGCAATGTACCCAAGAAAATCGCAATTACGACCTGAGTGGCTGGAATATGCCAGCTGAAGTCACCCAGCGCCACCAGTGCCAGCGCAGCGAGGCCAGCGTACAGCGCAATCCGCTCGGTGCTCAGGCACGCCGATCGGACCAGGGCTGCGACCACGCTAACCACAAGCGCGGCACCGATCAGGGCGGTTTCGTCCAGGCACTGCTAAACGTCA
>RECA01000161.1 GCA_007692435.1 Thioalkalivibrio sp. | reverse complement strand
GGTAGCCGACCCGCTTCATCAGCGGGATGGTCAGCGAGCCGGTGGACACCACGTTGCCCGCCGAGGTCCCGTTGATCATGCCCATCAGGCCCGAGGAGAAGACCGCCACCTTGGCCGGTCCGCCGCGTGCCCCGCCGGCCGCGGCGAAGGCGAAGTTCACGAAATACTCGCCCACGCGGCTGGCCTGCAGGAAGGCCGCGAAGGTGATGAAGAGGATGATGTAGGTCGAGGATACCGCGGTGGTCGGGCCGAGGACGCCGTTGTCGGTGTAGATGAAGGCGAAGAAGCGCGCCGGCGCGTAGCCGCTGTGTTCGAGCACTCCGGGCAGCCACGGCCCGATGAAGCCGTAGGCGATGAAAATCGCCACGATGATCACCAGCGGCAGCCCGGCCAGCCGCCGGGTCATCTCGAGGATCAGCAGGATGCCCGCAATCGAAGCGTACATGTCGTTCGGATGCGGGAACACGCTCGCGCGGAAGCGCAGGAACTCGGCGTGTCCGATGATGTACAGGCCCACCGCGATCGCGGCGACGGCCAGCAGCAGGTCCGGCAGCGGCAGGCGGCCGCGGTCGCGGACCGGGGAGGTCCAGGACGCGAGGATCGCGAGCACGGTGCCGGTGATGATCGGATAGCCGAAGGTCAGCAGCATCTGGTCCGGCGGGGCACCGGTCGGCACGCGGGCATCGGCGATCAGGGCATAGGTGATCTGCACCAGCGCGGTGAAGATCGCGACCGCGGCCGGCAGCAGCAGGGCCCACTCCAGCAGGGTCGCGGGACGCTGCCCGCTGCCCTCGGCCGGAAAGGCGCGCGCGGAAAAGAAGATGAAGCCGAGCGCCAGGCCGCCCGAGACATGGATCAGCCGATAGACCCAGGTCTCCAGCGGATAGACGTTCATCACGCCGATGTGGAAGGCGGTGTAGAGGACGCAGGCGCCCGCGAACAGGGTGCCAAGGATGCCGACGAAGACGCGCTGATTCGCGGTGACGACCTCGGCGTCGACCGCTCCGGCCTGGGCGGTTACGGGAACGGGCGCGTCGGGGTCGGGGCCGTCAGCGTCCGGTCGTCGGTCACGGGGTGCATCGGTGGTCATCGGGACCCCTTTGGAGATTCCTCAAGCGCAAAGAAAACGGGCCAGAGCCGCAGGAACTGCAGTCTCTGGCCCGGTCGATCCGACGCGCGGGTGCGTCAGCCCTGGAGGTCTTCAGGAATCTCGATTCCCTGTTCCTCGAAGTAGCGCACTGCACCGGGATGGAAGGGCAGGAAGCTGTTGTTGTCCCAGTTCTCGGGCAGCGTCGCGCGGGCGGCCGCGTGAATCTGGACCATGCGCTCGTTGTTTTCCATCACCAGCCGGGTGACCTCGTAGGCGAGGCTCTCCGGCATGTCGGCGTGGGCGACCGCGAAGTTCCACATCGCCACCGTGGTGTCGTCGGTCTCCTGCCCCGAGTAGGTGCCCGCCGGAATGGTGAACGAGGCCACCGAGGGGAAGTTCTCGAGGATCGTCTCGTGTTCCTCCGGGGTGAAGCCGAAGGTGCGCACATTGGTCTCGGCCGCGAGCTGCGAGAAGGCGCCGATGGGCACGCCCGCCGCGAACACGAAGGCCTGGATGAGGCCATCCTGCAGCTGACTGGCCGCGTCGGAGGCGCCGGTGAACGACGGGCGCACGCTCACGTCCAGCGTGTCCAGGAAGCGCGGCCAGTAGGTGCCCGCGGTGCCGCCGGCGGGGCCCACGCTGACCCGCTTGCCGTCGAGATCGCTGACCGATTCAATGCCGCTGCGGCTCAGCGCGATACCGTGGAAGGGCGTCTCGTACATCGGGAACAGCGCGCGCACGTCGGTGTGCGGGAGCCCGGGGGCCAGCTCGCTCTCGCCGGTCCAGGCCTCGAACATCGGACCCATCGTGACCAGGCCGATGTCGTGCTCCCTCGTCTGCACCAGCGTCGCGTTCTGCACCGGTCCGCCGGTGATCTCGCCGCTGGCCCGGATGCCCAGTTCCTCCCCGATGAAGCTGGCAAGGCCGTTGCCGTAAACAAAATACACGCCACCGACACTTGCCGTACCCACGGTGAGGCTCCTCGGCCAGTCGCTGCGGTCCTGTGCGATGGCGCCGGTGCTGCTCAGCGCCAGGGCGGTCGCCGCCACGATCAGCCAACGGGTGAGTCTGTGGTTCATGATCGTCGTCTCCTCTTTCGGACCGTGCATTCGGCCCATTCTGTGTTTTTTGCACGGAGACCGGGATTGCCCCGTTCCGTCTGTTCCCGGCCGGCTGAATGCACCGGCGGGCCGCTCCGGGAGGGAACCGGCCGGCCCTGCCCGGATCAGGCGCCGAGCGGGCCGGTTCGGCGCCCGAGGCGTCGGCCCGAACGGCGCGACACCCAGGACACGGCTTCCCGCACTTATATCATTAGAATATCCGCGAAGTCTCGATTGGGGGTCCGCGGTACTCGGGAATTCCGGGACCCTTCCCTCATGGTCCCCGAGGTCGCGAAAGGTGGACCGGACTCTCCGCATGGCCCGCTGGATCTTTGCGGCGGACGGTGGCGGGCGGCAGGGCGTTGCGCCAGGCCGCGTGACTTCCGGGCCGGTTTTTGGCGACACTCGCAGGCCCCCGAACCCGAAGGCCTGGTGATGGAAACGCTCTACCCACCGATCGAGCCCCTTGAGACCGGCCGCCTCGACGTCGGCGACGGTCACCGCCTGTACTGGGAGACCTGTGGCAACCCCGACGGGCTGCCCGTGGTCTTCCTGCACGGCGGCCCGGGCTCCGGCTGCGAGCCCTGGCAACGCCGCTTCTTCGATCCCGCACGTTACCGCATCGTGCTCTTCGACCAGCGCGGGTCGGGCCGCTCCACCCCGCACGCCAGCCTCGATGCCAACACCACGGCCCACCTCGTCGCGGACATCGAGCGTCTGCGGGAGTCGCTCGGCGTGCAGCGATGGGTGGTCTTCGGGGGCTCCTGGGGCTCCACGCTCGGGCTTGCCTACGCCGAGGCCCACCCCGATCGGGTCCTCGGGCTGGTGCTGCGCGGGATCTTCCTGTGCCGCCCGCGCGACATCCGGTGGTTCTACCAGTCCGGTGCCGACCGCCTGTTTCCGGAGGCGTGGAGCCGCTTCCTGGAACCGATCCCCGCGGACGAACGGGACGATCTGGTGGCCGCCTATCACCGCCGCCTGACCGCGCCCGACCCCGAGCTGCGCGAACGGGCAGCGCGGGCGTGGTCGGTGTGGGAGGGCAGCAGCTCCTGTCTGCGCCCGAACCCGGATGTCATCGCCCACTTCGCCGATCCTTCGGTCGCGGTCAGCCTTGCGCGCATCGAGTGCCACTACTTCCGCAACGACAGCTTTCTCGAACCCGAGCAGCTGCTGCGGGACGCGGGCCGGCTGGCCGGCATCCCCGGCTACATCGTGCACGGGCGCTACGACGTGGTCTGCCCGGTCGAGCAGGCGGTCGCGCTGCACCGGGTCTGGCCGCAGGCCGAGCTGCGGATCGTGCCGGATGCCGGCCACTCCGCGGCGGAGCCGGGTATCACACGGGAACTGGTGGCGGCCACGGACGCGCTGGCCGGGCGCCA
>RECA01000019.1 GCA_007692435.1 Thioalkalivibrio sp. | reverse complement strand
CCACGGGAAGGGGACTGCAATACACCGAGCCGAGGTCGACCAGCCACTCTCCGGCCTTGTCCGGCGGATCGACTGATGCCGTGCAGGCCGTAACAAGCAGGGCCGCCGCACCAGGCAGAAGACCGCGACAACCCCCGACATGGCGGGCGGTCAACGGGCCTTGGGGTGGGTTCAGGATCGACATGGCTCGTCAGGGAAAAGGGGACAGATCTATTTTTGCAGTGCGGAAATACATCTGCCCCTCTTTTCTGGAAATAAATCTGTCCCCTTTTCTCCAGGACCAGGTCAGGCCTTCTCTCCGCCGGGACTCAAGTCGATGCGCACTTGTTCCATCGCGTCGATCCGACCATCCGGCAGGACGAAGGCCGCGCCGAAACCGGTGACGAACTGGCCGCGGCGCGGGGTCAATCGGTAGGCATGAAAGTCGCCCAAGCCCTCGAGCAGATCGGCGATTTCGCCGAAGCGTCCGCGCAACGCGGCGAACACCTCGCGTCGGGCCGGACCCGGACTCGGTTTGAGCTCGCAGTCCAGCGTGAGGCGGGTGCGCGCAAAGACCTGGCGTGCCGCGGCTTCGTCCTCGATCAGCATGACCGAGACACGGTCTGCAATGGCCAGTGCCGGCTGGTGGGCTGCCAGGGCACTGACCGCGATCAGAAGATCACCCGAGTCGTCCCGTGCGAAGGGGGCATAACTGACCAGCGGCATGCCGGCGGCGTCGATCGTCCCCAGCATCAGGCTGCGCACCGTCTGGAGCAGGTCTCGCGCGCGGGCACGCGCCGCGGCCAGCGAACCCGACGGATCGGCCGGGGCGGCCGGTTTCATGGCCGTGCCTTCGATTCGGGCATCAGCACTTCCGAACGGCAGGCGTTCAAAGCGTGCGAACCACCTCGGCACTTCCAGACCCACGGACCGGGGAAAGCAGCCTGATTGCGGTGTACGCCAGAATCCGATGCGCGGCGGATGCCTAATGGAAGCAGCAGGTGACGAGTGCGTGGAACGGCCGCGCTCGACAACTGGCAACGGACAGGAAGAACTCTCATGGGGGTCACCTGGACTCTCGAATTGCTCAATGCCGTGATCCGGGTGGCATTGATGACTGGAACCGCTTACGGTCAGCAAGGGATGGTCCATTATGCGGGAGTCGGTCGACGGGACAACTCACGCGTATCGCAGTCGCCGGACTGCTGCCGACGTTACAGAACAGGGCTCCGAGAAGAGCGGACGGCGTAAACCGTCTTTTCGTGAGCTGGCAGGAAAGGCACCAGGCCACAGGATTCATGACGGTTGCCAGCGCGCGTGTCACATCGCTTCGGCGAGTTGGCGGCGATATTCCGATGGCGCTTGCCCGAACCAGCGCCTGCAGGCGCGGGTGAAGTTGGCCTGCTCGGAAAAGCCCAGCAGATAGGCGATTTCGCTGATGCTGAGCTGGCTTTCCTGCAGGTAACTCTTCGCCAGTTCCCGCCGGGTGGTCTGCAGGATCTCGCCGAAGCTCCTGCCTTCTTCCGCCAGCCGCCGTTGCAGGGTGCGGTTGCTCAGTTTGAGGGTCTGAGCGATGTCATCCTCGGTAACCCGACCCGACGGCAGGACCTCGGCGATGCGGCTCTGGACCTGCAGGCCCACGGAATCCTTCTCCAGCTGGCTCAGGTGTTTCACCACGATCTGTTCGTTGAGGCGCGACAGCTCCGGATTGGCGCTGCGCAGGGGCTTTTCCATGTCGGCCCGTGCCAGCACCAGTTCCAGCGCCTGGTCGCCGAACTTCAGCGGCGAGCGCAGGTTGGTTTCCAGGTGCAGCACACTGGCCCCCGGCGCGATGGGCAGGACGATTTCCAGCGGGCTGAAACCTTGCCCCGCCAGCATGCGGCACATCTTGATGATGGCGACGGTGATGGCCTCGACGGCGGTGGGGTCGGGATCAGCCGCTGGCGTGCGCGCGCTGCCGCGGTAGCGATACTCCATGCCAGACAGGGTCAGTTCACCCCAGTACTGGTCAGAAATCAGGCGGCCATACCGGGCCAGCCGGTGGAAGGCTTCTGCCAACGTGGCGCTGGCGAGCCAGGCATAGCCCAGCGCATGGAAGGTGGTGGGATTCCAGCGCATGCCGATGGCTACCCCCAGGGCGGGGTCGTTGGTCAACTCGCGGGCGGCAACCCACATGCAGCGGAGTTTTTCCGCCGGGAAGCGGGCGTTGGGATCTTGCAGGCGGGTGGGATCAAGCCCGGCCTGGCGGAACAGGGCATCCGCATCGAGGCCGCGCTGGTCCAGTTCCTCCCACACCAGCAGAGCCCAGGAACTCAGGGTGGTAAAGGCCATACAACCGGCATCCCAAGGCGGTATGGAGCCAAGGATAAGCCCTTGGCGGAAAATGACAAACTGCTGACAACAGCATGGCGCTCCAGGCCGAGTGCGGTGTGCACCCCCTTCGTAAGCTGAACCTGTCAACTGGCACGACAGGCGAAGAACCATGAACAGCACGTATTTCCAGCACACCCTGGCCCGCAACCTGACCTTCGTCGGCCGTGGGCTGCACAGCGGCCTGCCGGTGCGGATGACCTTGCAACCGGCGGATCCGGATAACGGCATCATCTTCATCCGCAGCGACATGCCTTTGTTCCAGTCCGAGATTGCCGCCCGCTGGTACAACGTCACCGACACCCGGCTGAGCACCACCATTTCCAGCCGCTTCGGCGCGAAGGTGTCCACAATCGAGCACCTGATGGCGGCCCTGTATATGTGCGGCATCGACAATGCCCGCATCGTGCTGAATGGCCCCGAAGTGCCCATCATGGACGGCAGCGCGGAACCCTTCGTGCGCATGATCCGGCAGACCGGCTCCCTCCAGCAGAACGCCGAACGCCGTGCCATCGTGATCCGCCATCAGGTGCGGGTGGAAGAACACGGCAAGTCCGCCAGCTTCCTTCCGGGGCCGGTGCCCTGGGTCGACATGACCATCGACTTCGACAACGCTGCCATCGGCCACCAGAAGCTGTCGGTGCCCCTGGATCGCGATCTGCTGGATCTCGATGTCAGCGCCGCGCGCACCTTTGGCTTCCAGGAACAGATCGACACCCTGCGCAAGCTCGGCCTGGCCAAGGGCGGCTCGCTGCAGAACGCGGTGCTGATCGGCGACAACGGCGTGATCAACCCGGAAGGCCTGCGCTTTGAAGACGAGTTCGTGCGCCACAAGGTGCTGGATGCGGTGGGCGATCTGTCCCTGGCAGGCATGACCATCGTCGGTCGCTTTATGGGCATGTGCAGCGGCCACGGCCTCAACAACCAACTGCTGCGCCAGCTGCTGGCCCAGGAAGATGCCTGGTTCCTCACCACACTCAGCGGAGCGGAGAAATACGGGACCTGGACACAGGGTGCCCTGCCGAACCCGGAAAAACGCCATCACCAGGCCGCGATTTGAGGCGGGGGTCTCCGGAGACGGTACCCCTATCTCTCGGTGGTCGGCCTGGGCGGAATGATCCGCGGAATACTGGGAAGGAAAGCGATGATCCGGGTGGCTCGTGTTCCGTCCCGGTTAGCGTGAAAGAACACGGCGTGCGCTTCGGGAACCGGTAGGGCGGAAGAG
>RECA01000020.1 GCA_007692435.1 Thioalkalivibrio sp. | reverse complement strand
CAAGCCTCCTGCAGGGCAAAGCGGCGGCAAGCCACCGCACTCCACAGGCTCGCGCCTTCATCCTTCGGGGGTGGCCCTGGGCCATGAAAGTCAGCGTGAAAGTCGCGCATTTCTCCCCTCTCCCGCTTGCGGAGCGGACGGGGGAGGGGGCTTGCATCGGCCGGGGTGGTGCTGGGGCCTGAGCGTTGACGGGAGCCACCCGGAACCGGCAGCGCGGGCCATGGTAGCATTCACCCTTGGCAATAAGGTTTTCGGCGCCGGGGCGCTGTGCGGCGCGGGGCATCGGGGGTAACCCTCAACCCGCGTTTGCCCGGGCGCGTAGCCGTGCTCGGGCTTCGGGAACACGGTATCATCCCGCGCCGTGCGGGACCGCGCCCGTGCAGGCCATCTCCGCCGGCGTGTTTCGAGGTGGGGATTCGTTCGTCCCGGCGACTTCTTCACGGCCTTGGCGGGACCCTCTTCAGGAAGGCAACTTGGACCGGCTTTTTCGATGGACGCGCCCGTGATCTCCCTGCGTACCTACGTGCTCATCGACGCGTTGCAGCCGCAACTCGCGTCGTACATGGCGACGGTGTCACAGGGATTTCTGCCCAAGCCGGGTGATTCCTGCCTGTGGCTGGAGGTGGAGCCGGGCATGGCGATCCACCGGCTGACCGACATTGCGCTGAAGGCCGCCCCGGTCCACCTCGGCTCGCAGGTGGTCGAACGCTCCTTCGGGTCCATGAACATCCATCACCGGGACCAGGCCAGCGTGCAGGAGGCCTCCGACGTGGTGCTGCGCTGGATGGGCGCCGATGTGGCCTCGCGCAAGATCTGCCGGGTCGCCTGGCACGAGACCATCCGCGGCATCAATGCCGACCACGCGGTGCTGATCAACCGGCAGAACCGCAAGGGCTCGATGGTCCTTGCCGGCGAGAGCATCTTCATCCTCGAGACCGAGCCGGCCGGCTATATCACCTACGCCGCCAACGAGGCCGAGAAGGCCTCGAACATCACGCTGTGCGAGGCGCACGCGGTGGGCGCCTTCGGACGCCTGACCCTCGCCGGACGGGAAGGCGACATCGACGCCGCCGCGCGTGCCGCGATGGACGCGGTCGAGCGGCTCAACCGCAACGCCAGCTGATAGGGGAAAGCGCAAGCACCCCGTGGAGTTCGGCGGCCTGCCGCCGCTTTCCCCCGCAGGAGGCTTGCACTCTGTGGAGTGCGGCGGCTTGCCGCCGCTTTGCCCTGCAGGAGGCTTGCCTCCTGCCGCGCGAGCAGGCTCCCACGGGTGAAAGCGGGAGCAAGCTCCGACGGGTGAAAGCGGAAGCAGGCTCCCACGGGTGAAAGCGGGAGCAAGCTCCGACGGGTGAAAGCGGAAGCAAGCTTCCGCGATTGAAAGCGGGAGCAAGCTCCCGCACTCCATGGCGCGCGGCCACCCGAAGGATGAAAAGGCGAGCCACGGAAACACGCGGACCGGACCCGAAATACATCCATTTATCCCCTATTTATTAACTATTTCCGTGTCCATCCGTGTCCATCCGTGGCTGCATTTTCGCGCTAATCCACACGACCCGGCGGTGTTCGTGCGGCGCGCTCTGTGGTACCCATGGGCGCGCACAAATCCCCCCGGAGTGGCAATGAACGCACCTGAGCTGCACATTCGTGTCGATACCCGCGAGAAGGGCCGCATTATCAAGCGCCTGGAAGACCTGACCGGAGTGACCCTCGAATTCGCCGAGATGGACGTGGGCGACTACCTGTTGCCCGGCGACGTGATCGTCGAACGGAAATCGGCCACCGACCTGATCCTGAGCGTGGTGGATCACAGCCTTTGGGACAAGGTGGCCAAGCTCAAGAGCCAGCACTCCAAGGTGGTCTACATCGTCGAGGGTGACCTCTACGCCGCGCGGTTCCACCAGCAGGCGCTGGACATCCACCGGGCCCTGGCCGCGATGGTGGTGGGCCACGACGTGTCCATCCTGCCCAGCCCGGATGCCGACAACAGCGGCATGCTGATCTACCTGCTCGGGCTCGCGGCCGCACACGGCAGCGCCACGGCCGAGCGACCCGGCAAGCCCACCATCCGCCGCGATGCCCAGCTGTACCTGCTCGGCGCGCTTCCCGGCGTGGATGCGGACCGGGCGGAGGCGCTGCTGCGGCACTTCGGGTCGGCGCGCAAGGTCCTCGCGGCGGATGCCGACGCGCTGGCCGCGGTCGAGGACATCGACCCGGAACGCGCCGCCCGCATCGCCGACGTGCTCGAGTACGGCAACTGACGCGTTACGCGACGCCCGCGTGGGAGCGGCTTCCAGACGCGATGCCCTCGGCCAGGCACGGCCTGATCGCGGCCACGGGCCGCTCCTGCGGACACGGCCGTCAGATCCAGCCGACCAGTAGCGGCACCAGCAGTGCGGTCAGCAGTGCATTCAGCGCCATCGCAATCCCCGCGAAGGTGCCCGCGAGCTGGTTGACCTGGAAGGCACGGGCCGCCCCGATGCCGTGCGAGGCAACGCCCACCGCAAAGCCGCGGGCGGCCCAGTCGGTCACCCGCAGCGCATTCAGCAGCGGGGTCACGATCATCGCCCCGATGATCCCGGTGATGATCACCAGGGTGGCCGTCAGCGAGGCCAGGCCGCCGATCTCCTCGGCGATGCCCATGGCGATCGGGGTGGTTGCCGACTTCGGGGCAAGCGACAGCAGGGTCTCGCGGCTGCCGCCGAGCACGCCCGCGACCGCCACCGCGGAGACCACGGCGGTGACCGATCCCGCCAGCAGCGCCGCCAGCATCGGCACCAGCAGCCGGCGCACGCGGCTGAAGTTGCGGTACAGGGGCACCGCCAGCAGCACCGTCGCGGGTCCGAGCAGAAAGTGCACGAACTGCGCACCGTCGAAGTAGGTCGCGTAGGTGGTTCCGCTGACCGCCAGCACCGCCACCAGCAGCGCAATCGCGACCGCCACCGAGTTCACCAGCGGCGATCCGCCGGCCGCCCGGTGCAGCGCGTGCCCGATTGCGTAGGCCGCGAGGGTCGCCGTCAGCCACAGCAGCGGTTCCTGCTGCAGGTAGACCCACAGGAGGTCGAAGTCGAGCGGGTCTGCCCCTTCCATCGGGCCGCTCACGGGTTCTGCTCCGTTTCCTGCAGTCCCATCTTCCGCATGACCCAGAAGAAGACCAGGCCGGTGACCGCAATGGTCAGCGCGGTGGACAGGAAGAGTCCGGCGAGCAGCGGCAGCCACTCCGCCTTGATCCGTGCGACGTGCAGCATCACGCCGACACCGGCCGGCACGAACAGCAGCGAGAGGTGGGAGAGCAGCACGCCCGCCACCGCGTTCAGTTCGTCCGGCACCTCCCGCAGCGCGGCGAGCGCACCCAGCATCAGCAGGGTACCGAGCACCGGGCCGGGTATCGGGATGCCCGCGGCACGGACGATGATCTCGCCGAGCAGCTGGCAGACCAGTAGGGCAAGGATGGCGTGGACCATGATCGGGCTCCTGCGGAATCGACTCGGGACAGGTCCGGAACTGTAGCGTGAAAATACAGCCACGGAAGGACAGGGCGTGCGCCTCGGGAACCGGTAGGGCGGAAGAGCGTAGCGTCATCCGCCA
>RECA01000021.1 GCA_007692435.1 Thioalkalivibrio sp. | reverse complement strand
GGGGCATAATGCGAGGCCTTGTCGCCAAACACGCCGCAAGACACGGGGAGGGTCGGCGGAATGGACTGCTTGCTGGAGGTCGAGGGATTGCAGACGGCACACCTGGGGCCGCTGGACCTGTGCCTGCAGCCCGGTGAACTGCTGCAGATCACCGGGGCATCCGGCTCCGGCAAGTCCCTGCTGCTGCGCGCGCTCGCGGATCTCGATCCGAGTTCGGGCGCGGTCAGGCTCGCGGGACAGGACCGCGGGGATGTCGCACCCCCCGACTGGCGCCGGCAGATCGCGTACGTTCCGGCGGAGACCGCGTGGTGGGCGCCGGAGGTCGCGGAACACCTTCCCGTCGGCTGGCAACAGGGGCAGACGCTGGCCTGGCTGGAACGCGTGGCGCTGCCCGAGGAGGCGCTGGGCTGGGAGATCGAGCGCCTTTCCAGCGGCGAGCGGCAGCGGCTGGGACTGCTGCGCGCGCTGCTGAACCGGCCGCGCGTGCTGCTGCTCGACGAGCCGACCGCGAATCTCGACCTCGAGAACACCCGCCGCATCGAGCGCGCGGTGCGCAGCTACCTCGCGGAGGCGGACGCGGGCGCGCTCTGGGTCAGTCACGACACCCTGCAGCGCAGCCGCCTGGGCGGACGCATCCTCGAGCTCCGGGACGGGAGACTCGCACCGTGACCGTGATCAGCCTGAGCGCATGGGACCTCGCGGCTGCGTCCCTGCTGGTCATCGGCCTCGCCGGGATCACGCTGTGGGCCCGCCTCGGAGTGGGCCGCAGCCTGCTGATCGCCGCGGTGCGCACGGTCTTGCAGCTGCTGCTGGTGGGGCTGGTGCTGCAGGCGCTCTTCGATCACGCGCAGCTGGGCCTGGTCGCGCTGATGGCGCTGGTGATGGTGGCGATCGCCGGTTACGAGGTGATGGCCCGGCAGGAGCGGCGCTTCGCCGGGGCCTGGGGCTACGGGATCGGCGCCGTGACGATGTTCGTGTCGGCCTTCGTGGTGACGGTGCTGGCGCTCACCACGATGGTGGGGCCCACGCCGTGGTGGGAACCGCAGTACGCGATTCCGCTGCTCGGGATGCTGCTCGGCAACACGATGACCGGCATCGCACTGGGTCTTGACCGGCTGACCCAGACGGTCTGGCGCGAGCGGCGGGTGATCGAGGGCCGGCTGGCGCTCGGGGAGACCTGGATCAACGCCACCGCGACGATGCGCCGCGAGGCGGCGCGCAGCGGCCTGATGCCGACGATCAATGCGATGGCCGCGGCCGGCGTGGTCAGCCTGCCGGGGATGATGACGGGTCAGATCCTGGCGGGCGTGCCGCCGGTGGAGGCGGTGAAGTACCAGATCCTGATCATGTTCCTGATCTCGGCCGGCACCGGCTTCGGCGCGCTGGGTGCCGTCTGGCTGGCATCGAAGCGCCTGTTCGACGAGCGGTCGCGGCTGCGCCTGGATCGCCTTCGCCCGGGTCGCCGCGGCTGACGGTCACGGCGCAAGGTCTGGCGCCGCGGGAGCGGTTTCGAGTCGCGATGAGGCGGTGGGGTCGGCATCGCGGCTGGAAGCCGCTCCCACAGGGGTGCCCCCGGAGGGATGGCCGCAGACGAGGGTCTGGCGAGGCCGTCAGGCGAGCTGCTTCACGAAGACCCGTGAATTGCGCGCCTGGTTGTACAACGCCTGACGCGCGGCCGGCAGATCGTCGACGCTGCCCGGGTAGTAGCCGCGTTCCTGGAACCACTGCGCGGTTCGCGTGGTGAGCACGAAGATCTGCCGGTGGCCGCGCCGCTGGGCGAGGTTCTCCATGTGCTCGAGCACGAGGTCGCCCCGCCCGCCGCCGCGATACTCCGGGTGCAGCGCGAGGCAGGCGATCTCGGCGACCTGCGTCTCCGGGAAGGTGTAGAGCGCCGCGGTGCCGATGATCAGGCCGTCTGCGTCGAGCACCTGGAAGCAGTCGATCTCCAGCTCGAGGTGCTCGCGGGAGCGCCGCACGAGGATCCCCTCGGTCTCCAGCGGCTGGACCAGCTCGAAGATCCCGCCCACGTCGTCGATGGTCGCCGCGCGCAGCCGCTCCACCGGTTCGCGGCTGACGAGGGTTCCGATCCCCCGGCGCGAGAACAGCTCGATCAGCAGCCCGCCGTCGATGTGCCGGTCCACGAGGTGTACGCGCAGGTCGTGTACCGAGCAGACCTCGACCGCGCTGCGCAGGTGGCCCGCCAGTTCCTCCGGCAGCCCGGGCTCCGTGGCCAGCAGACGCTCGACGGCAGGCACCGTGAGCTGCGCGAGCGTCTCGGCGTGCCGGTCGCGCAGCGGGCCGGCCTCGGTGAGAAAGACCAGCTTGTCCGCCTTCAGCCCGACCGCGACCTGCGTGGCGACGTCTTCGCCGGACAGGTTGAAGACCTCGCCGGTCGGGGAGTAGCCGAGCGGCGACACCAGCACGATCTGGCCCTCGTCGAGCAGCCGCGCGATGCCCTGTGCATCCACCCGCCGGACCTCGCCGGTGTACTGGAAGTCGACCCCGTCCCGAACCCCCAGCGGGCGGGCGGTCACGAAGTTGCCGCTCGCGATCCGCAGGCGGGCGCCGGCAATGCCCGGGCTGCCGAGGTTGCGTGACAGCAGCCCCTCGATGTGCAGCCGGAGGCGCCCGACCGCGTCGCAGACCGCCTCGAGCGCCTCGGCATCGGTCACGCGCAGGCCTTGCGAATAGCGGGGGGTGAGCCCGCGATCGCGCAGCCGGGCCTCGATCTGCGGCCGGGCCCCGTGCACCAGCACCACCCGCGTGCCCATCGCACGCAGCTGCGCGATGTCCCGCAGCAGGGCCGGGAATTCCGGCGACTGGGCCGCTTCGCCCGCCATCGCGATGACCATGGTCCGGTCGCGGTGCGCGGCGACGTAGGGTACCGCCGCGCGGAACCAGTCGAGTCCGGTCTGCTGGGGGTCTGGGTCCATCTGCGTTGTGTCCTTGCCAGGCGCGGGCAATGGTGCCGGCGGCCCTGTGCCGCGTTCCTGTCGCGCCGATTCGCCCGAGTTTATCGCCTTCGGTGGTCTCGGGTGCAAGACCAGCCGCCCGGAGGCCGTCCTTCCGCCGTGCTGGACCGGGCCCCTGCAGGGGTGCATCCTGCGAGACATGCCAGTGACAACACGGAACAGCGGAATGCCACGGGGCACACCCGGCCCGGGCGGCGCCCGGTGACGCGGACTGCGCAGCCGCCGGCGGAGTACTGGTTCGAGGAGCGCTGCCATATCACCGAGTGGTGGAACACACCGGCCGATGCCGCGGTGTCGGTCGCGCGTGCCCGCGTCGAGCCCGGGGTCACCACCCGGCTTCACCGCCTGCGGGGTGTGACCGAGCGCTACGTGATCCTCGAAGGCAGGGGCCGGGCCGAAGTGGGGGCGGGGGCGCCTCGGGAGGTGGGGCCGGGCGAGGTGGTCGTGGTGCCGCCGGGCACCGCGCAGCGCATCGCCAACATCGGGGACTCCGACCTGGTGTTTCTCGCGGTCTGCACCCCGCGGTTTGTGCGCGACGTCTACGAGGACATCGACCCCGAGTCGGTCTGACGGCCGGGCCGGTCTGATGGCCCCCGCAGCCGCGGAGGTCGTCACCGGGCGCTGTTGCCATGGCTTCGCGCCCGATGCCCG
>RECA01000099.1 GCA_007692435.1 Thioalkalivibrio sp. | reverse complement strand
GGGCTGGCCTCCTACGGTGCTCGGCCTGGCCCCCTGTGGGAGGCGAGCCCTCTCGGCGACCCAGCGTCGGAAACCCGAGACCAGGGAGCGCCCGCGTCAGCCGACCGCCCGCAGGCAGGGGCGTACCGCCCACTCGATCAGCTCCGGCCCCGCGCCCCGCTGGCGCCGACCTTCGGTCAGGACCCGTCGCCAGTGGCGGGCCCCGGACGCGCCGTGGAAGAGACCAAGGACATGCCGGGTCATGCGCCACAGCGGCACGTCCCGCGAGCAGAGCTCCTCGGCCAGTGCCACCAGGTCATCCACGATCTCCGGGTAGCCCCGGTCGTCCTCCGCACCGAAATACAACCGGTCCACGCGGCCGAGCTCGAACGGCCGATAGTATGCGGCGCGCCCCAGCATCACGCCGTCCACCTGCCGGAGGTGCGGCAGTCCGGCCTCGGGGCCGTCGATGCCGCCGTTGATCACGATCCTCAGCCGGGGAAATTCCTCCTTCAGGCGGTACACCCGCGGATGGTCCAGCGGCGGTACCTCCCGGTTCGCGGCCGGGCTCAGCCCCTTCAGCCAGGCCTTGCGCGCGTGCACGATGAAGTGCTCGCAACCGGCATCCGCGACCTGGGAAACGAAGCGATGCAGATCCGCCTCGGAGTCCTGCTCATCGATGCCGATGCGGTGCTTCACCGTCACGGGTATCGAGACCGCCCCCGCCATCGCCTCCACGCACTCCGCGACGGTCTCCGGCGTCGCCATCAGGCAGGCGCCGAAGGCCCCGTACTGCACGCGCTCGGACGGGCACCCGACGTTCAGGTTGATCTCGTCATACCCGAAACCGGCCCCGATGCGGGCGGCCTCCGCCAGCACCTTCGGATCCGACCCACCGAGCTGCAGGGCCACCGGATGCTCCTGGGTGTCGAACCCGAGCAGATGACGCCGATCGCCGTGCAGCACCGCGTTCGCGTGAATCATCTCGGTGTACAGCAGTGCCCGCCGCGTCAGCAACCGGTGAAAACGCCGGCACCACCGATCGGTCCAGTCCATCATGGGGGCCACCGAGAACCGGTGCGGCAGGTGGTCTGGGGAGGTTTCTGTCATTTCGATCCGTCGGGCCCTGTTGTTCCGGTGCGGCCATTCTACCTGTCGAAGGACCGCCGGCTCAGCCATGCCCCCGGCTGCCTGCAGGTCATGCCGTATCCCGAGACTCGATACAGGCACCATGCCACCTCGCCCCGCCTGCGGGGAAGGGTTGGCGAGGGGCTACCGGCCCTACGACCGCCGCATCCACCACAGCGCCACCAGCACCACCAGCAGAAAGGGCACCACCAGCATATTGATCCCGGCCCAGCCCACCGTCGCCAACAGTGCGCCGGACCCGAGAGCGGTCACGGTCACCGTGCCGAACACGATGAAGTCGTTCAGCGCCTGTGTCTTGGCCTTCTCCTCCGGACGGTGGGCCTCGGTGAGCAGCGTGGTGCCACCGATAAACAGGAAGTTCCAGCCGACGCCCAGCAGCACCAGCGCCAGCCAGTAGTGCATCACGTCGTGCCCGTGGAAGTTCACGCCGACGCTCGCGAGATTCAGCAGCACGCCGATCACCAGGATCCGGTACACGCCGAAACGCCGGATCAGGTCCCCGGTGAAGAATGACGGCAGGAACATCGCGACCACGTGCCACTGGATCACGAAGGCTGCATCCTCGAAGCGATGGTGGTGTCCCTCCATCGCCAGGGGGGTGGCGACCATCAGCAGGTTCATCACGCCGTAACCGACGGCTGCCGCGATCACCGCCATCGCGAACACGGGCCCCGTCGCGATCTCCCGAAGCGGGCGCCCCTGCGCGCGCAGCGCCACGCGCGGGGGCAGCGGGATATGCAGCGGCAGAATCGCGAGCATTCCGATCACGTAGAGGCCTGCGAGGATCAGGTAGCTTGCGGCGAACTCGGGACCGGCGAGTTCCCGCGTCCAGGCGGCGAGGTTGGGTCCCAGGAAGGCGGCAACGATGCCCCCCGCCAGCACCAGTCCGATGGCGCGGGCCTTCAAGGACTCCGATGCCACCTCCGCCGCCGCGAAGCGGTAGAACTGGCCGGTCGCGTTGAAGCTGCCCAGCAGCACCGCGGCCGCGCAGAACAGCAGGAAACTTCCGGTGAAGATCGCGTAGCCCGCCAGCAGCGTGCCGGCAAGACCGAGATTCACCCCGACCAGGAAACCCGCACGCCGGCCGTAGCGACCCATGAACAGGGACGCAGGAATGGTCGACAGCGTCATCGCGAGGAACTGCAGACCGAGCGGTATCGTCGCCCATCCGGGGTCCGGCGCCAGGTTCCGTCCGACCAGCGCCGACGTGGAGATCAGCAGCGACGTCCCGGTCATCAGCATCGCCTGGGCCAGCGCCAGCAGACCGACGTCGCGGTAGGAGATTTCGGGATTCGACCGGAACATGGGGCGCTCGTGCGGGGACGGCATATCCTATCATCGGGACTCTCGGGTCGAAGCTCTTCACCCTCGGTTCCATCAATCCCGGCACTTGGTGCCGCGCTCTGCAGGCCAGGCCATGCCTGATCGCGGCCTGAGGCCGCTATTGAGAGACCCGGCGTGGGAGCGGCTTCCAGCCGCGATGCCCGCGGCGCGTCCGAGGTGCGGGAGAGGGGAGAAACACCCTCCCCCGCCTACCGGGTGCATCGGCTCAGCGGTCGGTGCCCGCGAAGGCCGCCCGCACCTGTTCCTCGATCAGGTTCTCCTGGCCGGTGTGCCGGGCCGAGAAGTGGAACGGGATCACGCGCTTCACGCCGGCCTCCCGGGCGAGCCGCCCCGCCTGGCCGGCGGTCAGATGCCCCGTCGCCGTGGCCCGGGCCGCCGCCTCGTTCAGGAACGGGGCCTCGACATAGAACTGGTCCGCGTATCGCACCAGTTCCGTGATCGCCCGTTGATTGGCCTCGTGAAAGCCCGCATCCACCACGAAGGCAATCGTCTGACCCGGTACCTCACGCAGCACGTCCCGGCGCAGCATGCCCAGCGTCTCCACCCGCTCGTGTTCTCCGTCGCGGTCCTGCCAGCGGATCGTGAACGGGGCATCGTCCGGATCGCCGCGTCGCACCCGACGCTTCAGCTCGGTCAGCCACGGACCCGTCGGCAGGCCCAGGGCATCCAGCCGGGTCTTCCAGACGTTCAGATGGGTCTTTTCCTCCAGCGCGAAGCCCAGCGAGACGATGCCGTTGTGATCCAGCGGCACCGCTCGCACCCGGAACTCCTCCTCGTCGCGCAATACCCCGCCCGGCGCCGCAACCGGATCCCGGTCTTCGCGCTCGAAGCGGCGCGCGGACCGGAATTCTGCGCGGTGCAGGCGGCCATCCGCACGAAGCTCGGCTGCCTCGATCACCAGCTCGACCTGGAAGTTCTGGACCAGGTTCCAGGTGTACCCGAGCACCCGGTGCGTCACCTTGTCGACGAAGCCGGGCGGACCATGGAGTCGCAGGCGCTTCGAACGGCCCACCATCAGGCGCAACAGGGCGTCGAAACCGATGAAGTGGTCCATGTGCGTGTGTGAAACAAAGACATCGCTAACCCGCAGCACCTGCCGCGCCGCCAGCGCGCCGATCTCGCCGAGATCAAACAGCAGTGCGCGGCGCCGGAACTGGAAGTCGATGTACAGCACCGGGTCGCCGGTGGTGCCGTTGACCAGATGGGTCTGGAACTGGGGGCGCATGAGCTGTCTTCACTCCCGCTGCGCCGAGGCCCGGGGAAGCACCCGAACGGTTCCCGGCTCGCCCAGTGTCCCGTCCACCCGGATGCGGACTGGCAGGAACATCGGGATCAGCTCTGCCTGTGTCAGCAGGTGCAGCGTGACCTCGGCGGTGCGCAGCACAGAAGCTCCGTTGGCGAAGGCCAGCGGCAGCAGCAATTGGTCGGCGGCCCAGCGGTCGACCGCAGCACCGGTGGCAAGAAAGGCCACCAGGTCCTGTACCGCCTCATCGGCCACGCGCTCGGCCCGCTTGCCGCGCGCGCCAAGCGCAAAGAAACAGGCCTGGGTGTGCTCGAACTCGGCCAGCAGCGCCAGTACCGTGCCGGGCGAGCGGGCCGGCATCGACTCCACCGCAATCGCCACCGGGCAGTCGAGGTGTTCAAGCCCGCGCAGGGCCCGCGCACGCTGGCGTTCCGCGATCTCCTCGGGCAGGAGCGCGACCGCGGAGAGCCCCCTTACGTGCAGCAGACGGCCCCGGTCCGTCCACTGCGCGGGGCCCACCTCCGAGTCTCCCGGGATCCGTGCGCGCAACTCTCCGCCACCGGGCGGGTAGAAACCCGCGAAGGGCATGTCCAGCTCGAAACGCACGCCCAGATGCCCCAGCAGTACCCGCCAGTGCCAGTCGAGATAATGAAAGGAGGGGCTGTAAGGAACGTGGGTACCCCCGATCACCGTGAGCGTCGAGCGCCCGGCCGCCAGCGCCAGCGGCAACAGCACGGTCTGCAGTACCAGCCCGACCGCGCCGGCGGTACCGATATCGAAGTCGTAGCCGCCGGGACAGACCGCGCCGGGCTCGAACCGGAGTTCCTGCGCGCCCACGCGCACACCTTCGACGCGGGCCCGCCCGACGCGAGCCGCCGCCTCCACCGCCATCCGGTGCTGGAACCGGAGGCCGGGACGCTCGCGCCCCGCGCGGATCCGTGTCAGCTGAACCGGCTTGCCGGTCAGCAGCGACAGCGACAGGCTGCTGCGCAGCACCTGCCCACCGCCCTCGCCCATGGTCCCGTCGATGCGGATCATGCCCCTACGATGCGCCGGCGCAGAGGCCGACGCAACGGGGGCATGGCGTCCCGTTCAGCCTCCCGGCTCGTACCAGTCCGTCTCCGGATGGAAGGCAAACCACGCAAACCAGAAACTGATCAGGCTCGGAATCTCCTCCCCCTGCTCATTCAGCACCCGGCCGGTCTGTCCATCCGAATCGATCAGCACGGTGATCGACTCGCCGGCCAGTTCGTGCTCCAGGCGGTGCTGGCCGCTGTCGGCGAATCCGGGCAACGGATAGGCGCGTGCCTGACCGTCGATCTCCACACCGAGCACCCGGGTCTTCGGGTGTTCGCCGTGCGTCCGGAAGCGGACCGGGAACATCAGGGCCTCGTCCTCCGCGTATTCGGCGTAGGGGTCCCGATCGTAGTTTCGCGAATAATCCGTGTTCCTCGAAAGCACGACGGTCCCCGGGTGTTCGTTCCGCCACGCCTCCCAGGTCGTGTTTGCGAGCGGGACGGTCTCAAGGGTCTCCCCGCGCCGTGGTCCGCTTATCGCTTTCGCCGCAATCTGGGACCAGAGCGACTCGCTGCGCTGATCGTAGAGCAGCACCGCGGAGTTGTAGAGCAGCCCCGACACGCCCAGCATCAGTCGGTTGCCATCCGGCTCCTCCGCCGTGAAGGCCAGCCCGGAGAAGCACAGCGGGCAGTAGGTCACCGCAATGGGCTCGCCGGCGAAGAGGTCGTTCACGACCTCGTGATAGTTCATGATGCCGAGCGGATAGGCCTTCGCGACTCCGTTTCGGTGGACGCCAAGCACGCGGTCTTCGTCCTCCAGCCACGGCACCTGATCCGGCGGCACGAATTCCGGATCGGTGAGGGCCGGGATGCCGTCCCGGGGCGGCCCTCCCCGCTGGATCTCGGACAGCGGGACTTCCGCCTGCGAAACATCGAAACCGTTCATGGTCTGTGCCTTCGTGCAGCCCCAGGCGCCGAAGAAGCCGAGGGCCGGGACCAGAAGCACCGTCGCGGCCCGCAGCCCCCGGGAACGATCGGGGTGAGAATTCGGTTTATTGGTCATGGCGACACCTCCGCAGTCAGACTACCTCCCGGGCATCCGCCAGACAGTACGTGTTGCTACGTAGGATCCGCCAGGCGCCGCGCCCCGGCATCATTCTTTACCCTGTGCCGCGAGATACGCCTTAGAACCCCGCCGACCACCCGCAGCGGTGAGTCCGGCAACGGCTTCGTCCACAGACAGGAAACCACATGGACCGCCACAGCCTCTTCGGCCCCCTCCCCGCGCTGGCGGACGACGCCGACTCGGCGGTCGCGCCGACGTTGCGGCGGACCCTCGGCAGCCTGGCCGTCGGCGTCGGCGGCGGCGCCGTGTTTGCGTTCGCGGGTGCGCCACTGGCCTGGATGCTGGGAGCCCTGATCACGGTCACGGTGGCCAGCCTCGCCGGTGCCCGGCTGACAATCCCGGTGCGGCTGCGCACCCTGATGGTCGCTGTGCTCGGCGTGATGCTGGGCGCCGCGTTCACCCCCGAGATCGGGGGACAGATCGCGGCCTGGGGCGGGGCCGTGCTGGTAATGCTCGGTTTCCTTGTGGCAAGCATGGCCCTGGTGGTCGTCTTCCTGCGCTTCGGGCTGGGCATCGACCGGGCCACGGCCTACTTCTCCGCGGCACCGGGCGGGATCACGGAGATGGTGCTCGCAGGCGAGGCCCACGGCGCGGACAGCCGCGTGATTACCCTGATGCACGCGACCCGTATCCTGGTGATCGTCGCGGTGATCCCGTTCTACTTCCGGGTGCTCGAAGGCATCGATGTGCCGACGCTGCCGCCGGACGCGGAAAGCCTCCTGCAGACGCCGCTCTTCGACGGCCTGCTGATGGCGGCCTGCGCGCTACTCGGCTACTGGATCGCCCGCCCCCTGCGCATTCCGGCCGCCGCGCTGGTCGGCCCGATGCTGCTCAGCGCCGCGGTGCACATGGCCGGGTGGACGGCGGCCTCGCCCCCCGTCGAACTGCTTGCTGCCGCCCAGGTGGTGGTGGGCACCGCCCTGGGGGCGCGATTCGCCGGGCTGACGCTGCGCAGTGTCTGGCCCTACCTCCTGGTCGGCGCCGGGTCGGCGGTGATCATGATGGTCCTTGCATGGTTCGCCGCGGCGCTGTTCGCGGAGGCCCTGGACATCGACCGCACGGGTCTGCTGCTGGCGCTGGTCCCCGGCGGGCTGGTGGAGATGGGCCTCATCGCGCTGTCCCTCGACGTCGATACCGCGATGGTGTCGACCCTCCACGTGCTGCGCATCGCCGCGATCATGCTGGTTGCCCCGATCGCCTTCACGATCATCGACCGTTACATGCTGCGTCGTCACACCGGGCCAGGCCCCCGCTGAGGGCCTGGGCGAACCGGGACCCGCCCCGCACAGGCCGCCCCGCGTTGGACCTCACCGCGGGAACAGCCATCGCAACAGCGGGGGAGCCGTCCGCACCGCGTGAACCGTGCCGGCCCGTTGGATATCGGGTGGATACCCGTTGTCCGCAGCGAGAGACGTGCCACCCCTTCGCGCGGATCGCGATGAGCGTCAGTGCCGATGTCCGTGATGGTGCATCGGCGTCTCCTCTCCGGGGTGACGCACCGGGACGTGGAGCTCGACGCTCGGGGCGTCGTCGAAGACCAGGGTGATCGGCACCCGCTGCCCGGCCCGCAGCGGCTCGTGCAGTCCGATCAGCATCACGTGCAGGCCACCGGGCTCGAGTGCGGTCCGGGTTCCGGCCGGCAGGGGGATCTGTCCCACCTCGCGCATCCTCATCATGCCGTCGACCATCTGGTGATCGTGGAGCTCGACGACGCGGGAGGCCCCGCTTTCCGCCCCGATCAGGGCCAGATCCACGCCGCCGGTGTTCCGCAGCACCATGAAGGCCGCGGTGTTGGGCTGGCCCGGCGGCATCAGCCGAACGAAGGGCTGCTCGACCTCGACCGGATGCGGGTCGGATGCGCCTGGATGGTCCGCCGCGTGTGCGGCAAGCGCCAGGGCGAAGATCAACGCAAACAGGACCAGTCTGCCGATCATTCACTCCTCCTCCAGCAGGTCGCGCACGGCCTCAAGGATATGCCCGGACGCGGTGCCGTGCGGCACCGTCTCCACCAGGCGGCCGTCCGGCCCGATCACGTAGATGTACGAGCTGTGATCGACTGAATATCCCATCTCCGAACCGGAGTCCACCCGTTGCCACGCGGCCCCGTAGCGTCTTCCGGCCGCGGCCAGTTGTTCCGCGCTGCCGGTGACCCCGAGGATCCCGGGATGGAAGAATGCCGCATATTCGGCCAGCTGCTCCGCGCTGTCGCGCTCCGGGTCGACACTGACGAAGACCCCCTGCACCCGCTCCAGCTCCGCGGCGTCCAGCGGGCGCAGGACCTGGCGCATCACCACCATCGATGTCGGGCATACGTCCGGGCAGTGGGTATAGCCGAAATACAGGAGCACGACCTGCCCCCGGTAGTCCGCAAGATTGAAGGCCTGCCCGTCCCTGGACAGCACGAAGTCGCCTCCCTGCGGTGCGGTGGCCAGCGGCAGCGTCTGGTGGCCCTGATCGCGATCGGCCGACTGCGGCGTCCAGACCAGCCCGAAGGCAATCAGCGCAAGCGACAGGACGAGCACCAGCCCCCACCAGTAAACGCCCTTCCCGATCGCCATCCGCCCTGTCTCCCGAAGTTTCCACAATGCACTCCCCTTGGGAAGCGCTGAACAAGGCCATCTTGGCTTTCTCAGCGCCTCTCTACCAGTTTCCGGGTGCAGATCCCGGGTGACGCAAAGAGTCCGCACACCGCGGCCTTCAACCCCGGTAACAGGCGAGGCCCCTCGGCGATCCAGCGCTGGGAAACGGACGGCGAAAGGGCTGGCCTCCTGCACCGATCCGGGCCAGCGCCGGCCCACCGGGGTTGAAGCCGCTGCCCCTGCGGTGTTCTTCTGTTCCTCCGGCGGGGCGGCCGCGGCTGCAGGGAGGACAGGGGATTGAATCTCGATCAGATCTTCACCGCGCTGATCCTGCTCGGCCTTCTGCTGCTGCTCGGCAAGTGGCTGCGCCTGAAGGTGGCGCTCTTCTCGCGCCTGTTCCTGCCCAGCGCCATCATCGCGGGCGTCATCGCGATGATCCTCGGGCCCGAGGTGCTCGGGCGGCTGGTGGCCTGGATTCCGGGGGAGCCGGCGATGCTGGCGGGCGGGGTGTTTCCGGAGGCCACTCTGGAGGTCTGGTCCGGACTGCCCGGCCTCCTGATCAGCGTCGTCTTCGCAGCGCTCTTTCTCGGGAAGACCATCCCGGGACCCCGCGCGATCTGGCGACGCGCGGGGCCGATGGTGGCCCACGGGCAGACACTGGCATGGGGCCAGTACGTGGTCGGCCTGAGCCTCGTGCTCCTGCTGCTGACCCCCGTCTTCGGGATCAACCCGATGGCGGGCGCGCTGATCGAGATCGGCTTCGAAGGCGGTCACGGCACTGCGGCCGGTCTCGCGGACACCTTCCGGCAGCTCGGCTTCGAAAACGGTGCCGACCTCGCGCTGGGACTGGCGACCATCGGCGTGGTTGCCGGCGTGGTGCTGGGGACCGTGCTGGTGAACTGGAGCGTGCGCACCGGCCGGCTGGACCCGGATGCCGCGAAGGAACTCGATGCCGAGCAACTGAGCGAACACGACGAACGGGAGCCGGCGCCCAGTCTCGCGCAGACCCGGTCGATCGATCCGTTGTCCATCCACCTCGGTTTCATCGCGCTTGCGATCGGTCTGGGCTGGCTCATGCTGCAGGGCCTGATCCTGCTCGAGGCCAACACCTGGAACGCCGACGGCGAGGGGCTGGCGCTGATGGAGCACATTCCCCTGTTTCCGCTCGCGATGATTGGCGGGGTCGCGGTTCAGATCGCACTGATGCGCATGGGCCATGCGCGGGCACTGGATCGACGCCTGATCAACCGCATCTCCGGAGCGGCGCTCGACGTGCTGATCGTGTCCGCGCTCGCCACCCTGTCCCTGGAGGCGGTAGGCGCAAACATCGCCCCGTTCCTGATACTCGCGGCCGCCGGGATCGCGTGGAACCTCTTCGGGTTCATCGTGCTCGCGCCGAGAATGTTCCCCAAGGACTGGGTCCCGATGGGGCTGGCGAACTTCGGACAGGGGATCGGGATGACCGTGGTCGGCCTCCTGCTGGTCCGCATGGCCGATCCGGACAACCGCACCGGCGCGTTGGAGAACTTCGGCTACAAGCAGCTGCTCTTCGAGCCCGTGGTCGGCGGCGGCCTGTTCACCGCGATGTCGTTGCCGCTGATCTACCAGTTCGGGGCGCTGCCGGTCCTGGCCGGCACCGCCACGCTGATGTTTGCCTGGCTGATCTTCGGTCTGCTGGCATTCCGCAGCCGCAGGGAACCGGACCAAGAACCCTGAACGGGGCCAGGGAGCCGCGCCGCCCTCAATCGCCGCCGATCGTCATCCCCTGCAGGCTCTCGCGCAGCACCTGGCCGGAGGCCTCGAGTCCGTGTCGCTCGTCCTCGTTGACCTCGGGGGCGAGGCGATACTCCACGCCGTGGGCCCCGACCACGCAGGGGATGCTGAAGCAGACCTCGTGCTGGCCGTAGTCGCCCTCGGGATTTACGGAAACCGGCAACACGCTGCGCTGGTCTTCCAGGATCACCCGCACCAGGTAGGCAATGACCAGGCCGATGGCGGCATTGGTGTAGCCCTTGCGGGAGATGATGTCGAAGGCCGCGTTGCGCACGCGCTCGAACAGCGGGTTCATCTCCTCCGGGTCGAAGCGCCGGCCGTTGATCGCGTGGTGCATGATCGACAGGCCGCCGATCATCGCACTGCTCCAGATCGGCACCTCGGAATCGCCGTGCTCGCCGAGGATATAGGCATGCACGGACCGCGGGTTCACCGCGTAGACGTCCCCCAGCAGCGCCCGGAAGCGCGAGGTGTCCAGCATGGTGCCGGTGCCGATCACGCGCCGGGCCGGCCGCTGGCTCAACTGCTGCATCACGTAGGTCAGGATGTCGACGGGGTTGGTCGCGATCACCAGGATCGCGTCCGGCGCGTGCCGGTCCAGCTCCGCGGCGATCTCGCGGAATACCGCGGCGTTGCGGTTGAGCAGATCGAGCCGCGACTCGCCGGGCCTCTGGTTCACCCCGGCGGTGATCACGACCACCTGGCATTCCGTCAGGTCGGCGTAGTCGCCGGCGCGGACCGACACGCGTCCCACCAGGGGCTGGCCGTGCATCAGGTCCATCGCCTCGCCCTCGGCTCGCTGCCGGTTCTTGTCCACCAGCACGATGCTGCTGGCGACCTGCCGCTGGAAGATGGAATAGGCGGCCGCCACCCCCACATTACCGGTGCCGATGATGCCAATCGAGAAGCGTGCCATCGCGAATGCTCCTAAAAGCCCAGTTCCTCGAACTCCATCTGCTGGAAGATCAGCGCCGCGTTCCTGCGCGCCAACTCGTGAAAGGTATCCAGGTGCGCGTAGGCAGACTGGTCGATCTCGTAGGCGTCGTTGAGGCCGCCCCCGGCGTCCAGGATCTTCTGCACCTCCTCGCGCATGTAGACCAGATAGTCGCGGGTGTAGCGGGTCACGGTCTCGTAACCCTCGACCGGCCCGCCGTGCCCCGGAATGATGATCTCGGCGCCGAGGTCCATGAACCGGTCCCAGGTCTCGATCCAGCCGGCGGTGTCGGTATCCTCGAAGACCGGCAGCATCCGCTCGTGGAAGGCCACGTCACCGGAGATCACCACCTTCCGCTCCGGCATCCACACCACGATGTCGCCCGGGCTGTGCGCCGGGCCGAGATAGAGCACCTCGATGGTCTCGTCACCCATCTCGAGGTCGAGGCGGTCGGTGAAGACCCGGTCCGGCGTGCCCAGACGGGTCCGGAAGGCCTTGTCACGGCTGCGCTGCTGCAGGCGCGCCAGCAGGGCCGGACCGTTCTCCTCGATCTCCCGGGCCGCGTCGACGTGCGCGATCACCGGCACGCCCTGGTCCTGCCAGTAGTTCATGCCGAGCATGGCGTGACCCTGCCCGTTCTCCAGCACCACGTAACGCACCGGCTGATCCGTGACCTTGCGGATCTCGTCGTGCAGCGACTTGGCGAGCAGGTAGTTGTCGCCCGCGTTAACCACCACCACGCCGTCATCCGTGATCACGAAGGAAAGGTTGTTGTTGTGGCCGGAGTTCTCGTAGGTGTGCGGCTGCGTCGCCCCGATGGCCGACCAAACGCCCTCGGAGACCTCCTGCGGCATGCTGTAGAGGAAGGACTCCGGCGCCTTGTCGGGGACCCACAGCGGCAGCCCGGCATCGCGCCACTCAAAGAAGCCGTCGGGGTAGTTGTACACGTTCGTAAAACCCATCTGCTGCAGCGTCATCGCCGCCGGCAGGCTGCGCAGGTTCTGCCCGCAGTACACGACGATCGGCGTGTCCGGGTCCAGCAGTTCCCGCTCGATGTGAAACTCCAGCCATCCGCGCGGCATGTTCAGAGTCCGGTGCGAGCGGATCATGCCGCCGGTGAGCGCGACCTCGGTCTGGGTGCGCACGTCGATCACCACGTGGCGCGGATCGGTTTCGATCAGCTCCCGAAGACCCTCCGTGTCGATGTCGGTAACCGTCGCCGCCGCCTCCTCGAGCAAGGCGTCGGGGGTCAGTTCGGCAGCGGAGACCGCCGCCCCTGCGATAAAAAGAACCGTTGCCGCCAGCGCTCGGTACATGCCCTGCTACCCCCGTTCGTGCCGTGATGGATGCGTGAGCATATCCCGCCGGCGCGGTGCGGTGCCAGATCTCCGGATCCCTGTTTCTGCAGCCTGCTGGATCGGGGAGGTCGCAGCGAGCCGCGAGGGAGAGTGGCGTCGCGGGGGGGCGGCGTGAGCCCGCCTGGCGACGGTCCCGGGCGCGGCGGCCGCGCAGCCATGCGCCCGCATGTACGCGGATGGCGGTATTGTACGATGCAGCTGGCCTGCTACCGCCGGCGGGTGGCGGGAGCGGGCCGTGCCAACCCACCCGCAGGACGGGCGCGACGCCCGGGCGGCGACGGCTGAAGGGATCATTGCGCATGACGATGCGAAGGGTGCCGCCACATCTCTATCCGGTCCTGATGCTGGGGATCGTCTCCCAGATCGCGCAGGTCGTGCTGCTGCGCGAACTGTTGATGGTCTTTCACGGCAACGAGCTCTCCATCGGCATCATCCTCGCCGCGTGGATGGCCTGGGTCGGGATCGGCAGCATGCTCGGCGCCGCGATCGCCGAACGCACCGACCGCGTGCTGGCGATTCTGATCCTGAACGCCGCGGTCCTGCTTCCGGTGCTGACGCTCACGGTACTCGCGATACGGGGGTTGCGGGGGTTCTTCGACCTGGTGCCGGGGGCCTACCTGTCTCTGGCCGATATCTTCGTTTCCAGTTTCCTGGTGATGGCGCCGGCGTGCCTGCTGATCGGGATGCAGTTCGTGCTGCTGGCCAAGCTGTGGCGCCTGAGCAGCAGGGCCGTCGACACCTCGGGTGCCGGCAAGACCTACATCGGCGAGGCCGTCGGCAACATCATCGGCGGCATCGTGTTCACCTTCGTGCTGGTGCACACGCTCAACGCCTTCCAGACGGTGGCCCTCGCCGGCTTGCTGGTGGTGGCCGCCGTGCTTTGGGCGGCGCACCGGACCGGCGCGTTGCGCCGCGGCCTCGGGGTTGCGGTGCCCGCGTTGATCGTGCTCGGCGGCGGAGCCATGGCGCTACTCATGCCGTTGGACGAGTGGGCCTACGACCTGCAGTGGCGGGATCTCGCGCCCGACCACGAGCGTGTGGAAACGCATCAGTCCAAATACGGCAACATCACGATCGCCCGGCGGGACGACCAGTACAGCTTCTTCCGCAGCGGACACCTGATGTTCGCGACCGCGGGCCCGGACACCCTCGAGCCCCATTTCGAGGAGCAGGAAGCGGCGGTGTTCGCCCACTTCGCGATGACCCAGCACCCCCGTCCGGAGCGCGTGCTGCTGATCGGCGGGGGCCTGCGCGGAACGCTGGCCGAAATCGGCGGGCACCCGGTCGAGCGGATCGACTATGTCGAACTCGATGAAGTGCTGACACGTGCCGCGAGGCCCTTCGTCTCCGCTGCAACCCTCGCCGCCCTGACCGAGCCGCGCGTAGAGCTCATTCACGCCGACGGTCGGGTCTTCGTGCAGGGTGCCGGCGAACGTTACGATCTCGTCATCGTCGATGTCCCCGATCCCGCCACCGCGGTGCTGAACCGCTATTACACGCGGGAATTCTTCGCCCAGGTGCAGCGGATGCTCAATCCGGACGGCGTGCTGGTGATCGGCGCCGTCTCCACCCCCGGATTGCGCGGGATCCCGGTGGCGAACCGCAACGCGACGATCCAGCACACCCTGGGCCAGGTCTTTGATCAGGCGATCCCGGTCGGGGACCGATTCCTGATCTTCTTCGCCACCGATGCGCCGAACGGCATATCGGTCGACCCGGGCACGCTGCAGCAACGCTATCTCGACCGGGGCGTGCAAAGCGACGCGTTTTCGCGGCACCACTTCCACCTCCTGCTGGAGGAATCGACGCTGCGGCGCGTGAACTGGATCCTGCGCCACCACGGGCGCAGCCCCGATGCACATCTGGCCGCGCCGGAACCGGCGCCGATCCTTCCCCCTCCGGTCGCCGATCAGCGGACGCTCGAAGCCGACCTGCCGCCAGTGAACGAGCGGTTCTTCATCAACTCCGACTTCAAGCCCATCGGTTATTTCTACACACTGATGTTCTGGGGCGACCTGACCCGTGCCGGACACAGCGAGATGTTCCGGCAATTGCTGCGGGTCGAAGCCTGGTGGATCTTCCCGGTGGTAGCACTGCTGATGGGTCTGGCCGCGGTGCTGCGGATCCTCTCTGGCGGTCGTGCGGGCGGCGCCGACCGCCAATTCGCGCTGCTCCTGGTGGTGTTCACCACAGGCCTGTCGACCATGGCGCTACAGATCGCACTGCTGTTCTCCTTCCAGAGCATCTACGGCTTCATCTACGAAATGATCGGCCTGATCGTCGCGATCTTCATGGCCGGCCTCGCACTCGGAACCACGATCACCAACCGCTATGTGCGGGACAAGTCGAACACGGACATTCTCGCCGCGGTGCAGTTGGCGATCGCGGTATTTGCCGGGATCATCGCGCTGCTGCTGCCCTGGTCGGCCGGACTCGATTCGGCGGTGCAGGTATTCCTGCTGTTCTCCCTGCTCACCTTCGTTTCGGGGCTGCTGAACGGCCTGGACTTTCCGCTGGCCGCGGAAGCCTTCCGCGCGCTGAACCGCCGTGCGGAGAAATCGGCCGGTCTGGTGTACGGGGTGGAACTGTTCGGGGCCTGCCTCGGGGCCGCCTTGGCAAGTGCGATCGTGGCGCCTATTATCGGGATAGTAGCAACGTGTCTGTTGGCCGCGACGGCCAATGCCATGGCCTTCGCCGTGCTGATGGTAACCCGGAGGAGCGATGCCCGGTGACCATCCGAATGATCACGACCGCATAAGGCGGCAAACGCTGAAGGCCGGCGTCGGGTGCCTGTGCGCCCTGAGCCTCGCCGGATGGCCGGGCGGAAATGCCTTCGCGAACACCGCAAGGCCGGGTGTGGGTCTGGTCCGGCCGCGACCGGCAGCCTGGTTCACCGAGGCCGCGGATGACCGCATACAGTGCGAACTCTGTCCGTGGCAGTGCACGCTGTCCCCCGGTCAGACCTCTCTGTGCCGCGTGCGGCAGAACCGCAATGGCGTCGGGCACACGCTGGCCTACGCGAATCCCGTGCTGGTTCAGGAAGACCCGATCGAGCGGCTGCCCTTCTTCCACGTGATGCCTGGCACCCGCACGCTGTCGATCTCCACCGCCGGCTGCAATCTCGCGTGCAAGTTCTGCGAGGTCTGGGACATGGCGCTGGTCGATCCGGACGAAGTGCACGCGTATGACATGCCGCCAGGCACCGTGATCGAGCATGCGAAGGCTGCCCGGCTGGCCTCCGTGAGCTACGCCTTCGGCGAACCCGTCGTGTTCTACGAGTACATGCGCGACACCGCGGAGCAGGCCAGGGCGGAGGGCCTGCTGAACCTGCTGCACACGGCCGCCTTCATCGAACCCGAGCCGCTGCGGGAACTGAGCCGACACATCGATGCGGCGAACGTGGACCTGAAGAGCTTCGACGCGGCCTTCTATCGGGACGTCTGCGGGGGCGAACTCGAGCCGGTACTCGACTCACTGGTGCTGCTCCGCGAGGCCGGGGTGCATCTCGAGATCACCAATCTGCTGATCCCGACGCTGAACGACGACCCGCAGATGATCCGGCAGATGTGCAACTGGATCCGCGACAACCTGGGGCCGGACGTGCCGATCCACTTCTCCCGGTTCTATCCGCTCTACCAGCTGGCCAACCTGCCGCAGACCCCGGTATCGACGCTGGACCGGGCCCGGCAGATCGCGCTGGACGCCGGCCTGAACTACGTGTACGTGGCCCGCGTCGCGGGGCACGCGGGAGAAGACACCTATTGCCCGGCTTGCGGTGACCGGCTGATCGAAAGGATCGGGTTTATCGTCGCCGAAAACCGCCTCGCCAACGGTCATTGCCCGGGCTGCGGGGAGCCGGTTCCGGGGCGCTGGCACTGAGCTGACTGTGATGGTGCACCCACGCGCCCGGGGATAAAAAGGCGCGCCACGGAAGAACACGGAAACACGCGGACTGAACCAGAAATGGATCGATTGATCCGTCACCTAATCCTTTTTTCCGTGTCCGTCCGTGGCCATCCGTGGCTAATTCTTGCACGCTAACGCCCATGGCCCTGCGCCACCCCCGACCATGAAAGAAGCGTAGGGCGGAAGAGGGCGAAGCCCGTC
>RECA01000022.1 GCA_007692435.1 Thioalkalivibrio sp. | reverse complement strand
GGGGAAACCGTCCATGGCCCGCCGGGCTCCCGGACAATGGGTCACCCCTCCGCACGTGGTCGGCGCGTGCCTCCCGGGCTGCTTTACACGACGCTCCGGGCGGGCCGTTCATTCCGCCGGCCGGATCGGTATGAAATGCCCGGGCAGCCCCGACGGGGGGGGCGCATCGGGCACCCAGGCGTGCCCGTACACCACCTCCCAGGTGGCCGGGAGACGTCCCTGCGCGGCAAACCCGGCCCGATAGGCCGCCTCCACCGCCTGCAGCCTTCGCGGCCCGAACAGCCCCTGCGAGCGTCCGGCCAGCGCGTTGCGCACGCCGATCCGGCGCAGATCCTGCAGCAGGGCGCGGAAGTCGGGATAGGTCGTCGTCAGCGTCTCCTGGTCCATCACCGGATCGGCGAAGCCGGCGCGGACGAGGGCGTCGCCGATGTCGTGCATGTCCATGAAGGCGTTCACGTGCGGGGTATCGGCGGCGTCCACCGACGCGAAGGCCGCGCGCAGTTCGCGCAGGGTATCCGGGCCGAAGGTCGCGAACAGCCACAGCCCGCCCGGGGCCAGCGTGCGGCGCACCTCGGCGAAGACCCCGTCCAGGTCGTTCACCCACTGCAGCGCGGCCGCGGACACCGCCAGGTCGAAACTGCGGTCCGCAAGCGGCAGCCGCTCCATGTCGGCGCACAGCGCCCAGGGTCGCCGCGGCCAGCGGCCCTGGCGCCGGGCCCGCGCGGTCATCGCCGGGGACAGGTCCAGGCCGGCCACCCGCGCCTTGCGGTAGCGCCGGGCCAGCGGCCGGAGCGAAGTGCCGGGCCCGCAGCCGAGATCGATCACCCGGCGCGGCTCCAGCCGGATCAGGTCCAGCCGCTCGAGCAGGCGGTCCAGCACCTCCTGCTGCAGCACCGCGTGCTGCTCGTAATCGGCGGCTGCCGCGTCAAAGGCGGACCGGACCTTGCGCTTGTCGATCTGGAACACGTTGCTCAAGCCATCACCTCCTCGACAAAGCCGGCCAGCGCCTGCGGATCCTCCAGCCAGGATGCATGCCCGCCTGCGCTTTCGCGCACGTGCGCGTCCGGCCGCAGGGCCGTCAGCGCCTCGCCGGTCCCGGCCGGGACCAGCCGGTCATCCCGCGTCATCCACGCGGCCACCGGCGCATCCAGTCCGGACCAGACGGCCCGCAGGTCACCGGTGGCCAGGGCCTGCAGACCCGCGCGCAGCCCCGGAGCCGTGGCCGGATTCGCGCCCATGCGCGCCAGCAGTTCGCGGCGCAGCCGGGCCGGCGCGCGCGCACCCAAGGCACAGAGCGCGGTGAAGCGGCGCTCCAGCGCGGTCCGGTCCCGCTCCAGTTCCGCGCTGAAGTCGGCCAGCGCCGCGGGTTCCAGCGCAGCCAGCCACTGATCGGCCACGGTGAAGCGCGGTGTTGCATTCACCAGCACCAGCCGTTGCGGACCACGCCAGCGCTGGGCCAGCGCCAGCGCCACGAGCCCGCCGAGCGACCAGCCGATCCACACCGGCTCGACCAGATCCGCCGGCAGCTGGTCCTCCACTTCGCGGGCGGCGGCCGACGGGTCGGCGAGCCGTTCCCCCTGCCCGCGTCCGCCATGACCCGGCAGCGCCGGCAGCACCACGCGCCGCGCACCGAGGACCTCGCGCAAAGGCTGCCAGATCCCCGGGTCGAAGCCCCAGCCGTGGATCAGCACCGCGGTCGGTCCGGAACCCTGCTGAGGACGAAGCCCCCCCTCCCCCGCTTGCGGGGGCGGGTTGGGGTGGGGGCGCGCCAATCCCGCCTTCGGCCACAGCCCGGATGAAGCGGAGGCACCGGGTTGCGTATGATGGCGCATCGTCGATTGCCGGGGCACGGGAAACACGGGCATGTGGCTGTTGATCATAAGCGTACTGGTGGCCTACCTGCTGGGCTCGATCTCGTCGGCCATCGTCGTCAGCCGGCTGCTCGGTCTCCCCGACCCACGCGGCCTCGGGTCCGGCAACCCCGGCGCCACCAACGTGCTGCGCGCCGGCAGCAAGGCCGGAGCGGCGCTGACGCTGGTCGGCGATGTCGCCAAGGGCTGGCTGCCGGTCTTCATCGTAATGCAACTCGCCCCCGGGGATCCGGGCTGGATGGTCGGCCTGGTCGGGCTGGCCGCGTTCCTCGGGCACCTGTACCCGATCTATTTCCGCTTCGAGGGCGGCAAGGGCGTCGCGACCGCGCTGGGCGTGATGCTGGCGATCAGTCCGCTGACCGGAGCGCTGGTGGTCCTCACCTGGCTGCTGGTGGCGGCGATCTTCCGCTACTCCTCCCTGGCCGCGCTCACCGCCGCGCTCGCCGCCCCGCTCTACATCGCCCTGATCCAGCCCGACCCCTGGCTGGTCACCGCGATCTGCGTGATGGTCCTGTTCCTCTTCGCCCGCCACTACACCAACATCCAGCGCCTGATGCGCGGCACCGAACCGCGGATCGGCGAGAAAAAGCCCGCCGCCTGACCCAGCCGCCGCACCGACCTCAGCCGGCCGGCGCGGCAGCGACCTCCCCCAGCCGCAGTTCCGCGAGCGGCCAGCGCGCGCGGGCGTGAATCGCCAGCCCTTCATCGACTGCCCCGGCCTGCAGGCGGCGCAGGCCGGCCAGCGCGATCATCGCGCCGTTGTCGGTGCAGAAGGCCGGGCGCGGGAAGAAGACCGGTACCCCCTGCGCCGCGCCCATCGCGTTGAGGCTGGCCCGCAGGCGCCGGTTCGCGGCGACCCCGCCGGCGACCACCAGCGCCGGAGCGTCGCTCGCCTCCAGCGCGCGCCGGGTCTTCTCGACCAGCGTGTCGCTCACCGCCTCCTCGAAGGCCCGGGCGATCGCCGCCGGCGCATGCGCCCCCTTCTGCACCGCGGTCAGCACCGCCGTCTTCAGGCCCGAGAAGCTCATGTCCAGGCCCGGGCGGTCCAGCATCGGCCGCGGCAGCCGAAGCCCGCCGGCGTCCCCGGTCTCCGCGAGCCGCGACAGCGCCGGCCCGCCCGGATAGCCCAGTCCGAGCAGCTTCGCGGTCTTGTCGAAGGCCTCCCCGGCGGCGTCATCGATGCTCTCGCCCAGCAGCTCGTAGTCGCCGAGGCCGCGGGCGTGGATCAGCTGCGTGTGGCCGCCGGAGACCAGCAGCACCAGGAACGGGAAGTTCAGCGAGGCATCGTCGAGCAGCGGCGCGAGCAGGTGCCCCTCGAGGTGATGCACCGCCAGCGCGGGGATGCCCCAGCCGTAGGCCAGCGACCGCGCCACCGACGCGCCGGTCAGCAGCGCGCCGAGCAGGCCGGGCCCGGCGGTATAGGCCACCGCGGAGAGCTCCGTGCCCTCCATTCCGGCCTCGTCCAGCACCTCGCGCAGCAACGGCAGGATCCGCCGCACGTGGTCGCGCGACGCCAACTCCGGCACCACGCCGCCGTACACCGCGTGCAGATCCACCTGGCTGTGCAGCCGGTGCGCGATCAGCCCCGCCTCGGCGTCGACGATCGCCACACCGGTCTCGTCACAGGAGGTCTCGATTCCCAGTACCCGCACCTTCGGGCCCTCATCCGGATTCCGCATCTCTCTCACCATTGCTCAAACCTCGATGGCCCTGCGCCACCCCCGAAGGATGAAGGCGCAAGCCTGTGGAGTGCGGCGGCTTGCCGCCGCTTTGCCCTGCAGGAGGCTTGCCTCCTGCCGCGG
>RECA01000024.1 GCA_007692435.1 Thioalkalivibrio sp. | reverse complement strand
TGCTCCAGGACATTGCGATCGCCGCATGGCGGATGACGCTGCGCTCTTCCGCCCTACCGGTTCTGGTGTGGGTGTCGGTTACCGCCAAACCGTAAGCGCGAGGTCGCGGGTGTGTCCGCTGGCGGATGTATTCACGGCGTCCCGCCAGCGGACACACCCGCGACCTCGCGCCGCCCCCAACCGACCGGGCGCACCCGTCCCCCCAATCGCACGGATCAGCCGCGTCCGCCCGATCCCGCCGGGATGTCGGTCTGCACGACCTGGCCCTCGGCGATCCAGCGGGTGATGCCGTCGGTTACGTTGTAGACCTGCTGGTACTCCAGCTGCTCGGCAAGTGCCCGGGCGAGGGCTGCGGTCCGCGAGCCCGTGCGGCAGATCAGCACCACGGGCTCGTCCCTGGCCACCAGCTGCTGGAACTCCCCGACGAAGTCGGGCTCCACGCGGCCGTAGCGGTCGAAGGCGGTGAGCAGGTGGCTGCCCCCGACCACGCCGGTCTGGCGCCATTCCTCGGGCCGGCGGATGTCCACCACCTTCACGCCCTTCGCGATCATCTCCGCGAGTCCCCGGTTGTCGAGCTCGGAGAATGGCGGCATCTCCACGTCGAGCAGCTCCACCTCGAAGCGCAGCGTCGCGTTCGGCGGGATCACGCCTCCCGCGCCGCGGGCCCCGTAGGCAAGGCCCGGCGGGATGATCAGCTCCCGAACCTCGCCGACGCGCATGCCCTCCAGTCCCTGTTCCCACCCCGGGATCACCTGGCCTTCGCCGAGCGTCAGGCTGAATGGCTCGCTGCGGTCGAGGCTGGAGTCGAATTTCGTGCCGTCCATCAGCCAGCCGGTGTAGTGCACGGTCACCTCCGCACCAGAGACCGCCTCCGGCCCGTCGCCGGGTTGCAGCACGTTGATCTGGAGTTCTTCGGCGTTGGCAGCAGTCATAAGCAGGCTCAGCAACAGTAGGAGTGGGAAACGCAACATGTTTCGCAGGCCTCCGGGGCGATGGTCGATACGATAGGCTCGTGATTCTGGCACCCGGGCTTCGGCCCGAAAAGAAACCCCGATGCAGGCCGGTGCAGGCCGGTCCCCGTCACTTCTCCTTGCGCGCGGAGACGCCGGCGGTCAGGGTGTACCGCATCGCGTCCTCCAGCGACAGGTTCAGGATCTGCACCTGCTCGCGCGGCAGCATCAGCGTGTAGCCGCCGATCTGATAGCTCATCGGGAGGTAGACGGCGATGGTCGCGTCGGATCCGAGCTCGTCGGGCAGGCCGGCGAAGTCCTCCCGGGTAATGAAGCCGATCAGGCGGTAGTCGGTTCCCGGCAGCGTTACCAGCACCGCGGCGCCGAACTTCTTCTCGAGGTCGCCGGAAACCAGGCCCATCATGTCCCGAACCACCCCGTGGATGGTCTTCACGACGGGTATCCGCTCCATGAGGCTCTCGACCCAGCCGAACAGCCACTGCACCATGTAGGCGCGCAGCAGCACCCCGATGCCGAAGATGGCCACCAGGGTCACGATCACTCCGAGCCCGGGAAAGTACAGCAGATCGGGAAGAACGGCCTGCAGCAGCCCGCCGAGGACCTCCTCGGCGGCGGCGCCCAGCCACCACAGCAGCGCGAGCGTGATGACGATGGGCAGGATGGCCGCGAGGCCGGTCAGAAAGGTTCGGGTCAGTCCCTTCACGGTTGGCTCCTTGGCGCCGGTCGGCGCGTCGCCAGGGTCGATGTGGTTTTCCACACTTTAACGGATTGCCGTCTGACGGCGAAAAAAGGCCTTGGGTCCGGCTGCCGGGACTTCGGCTTCGGCTAACATGCGCTGCATGGACTGGACGCATCAGGTCATCTTCTTCGGGGCACTGGTGGTCCTGGGCAGCATCCTGTCCAGCGTGGTGACCTCGCGGCTGGGCGTGCCGCTGCTGCTGGTCTTCCTCGGGATCGGCATGCTGCTGGGTCCGGAGGGCCCGGGCGGGCTGGTCTTCGAGAACATACCGCTGGCGCACCTGATCGGGTCGGCGGCGCTGGCGGTCATTCTGTTCGACGGGGGGCTGCGCACCCCGGTGCGCAACTTCCGGACGGGCCTGAAGCCGGCGCTGGGACTGGCGACGGTCGGGGTGGTGCTGACCTCCGGGCTCACCGGGCTCTTCGCCTGGTGGTGGCTGGGCCTGTCCTGGCTGGAGGCCCTGCTGCTCGGCGCGATCGTGGGTTCCACCGACGCCGCGGCCGTCTTCTCGCTGCTGCACTCGCGGGGGCTCGAGCTGAAGAGCCGGGTGGGAGCGACACTGGAGATCGAGTCGGGCAGCAACGACCCGATGGCGATCTTCCTGACCATCGTGCTGATCGAACTCCTCCTGTTTCCGGACCGTTCCTTCGGCCTGGTGGTCGTGGTCGAATTCGCGCAGCAGATGGGCCTCGGGGCGCTGATCGGGATGCTCGGCGGCCTGGGGCTGCTGTGGCTGATCAACCGCCTGCCGATGTCTCCCGGCTTCTATCCGCTGGCTGCGCTGGCCGGGGCCCTGTGCATCTTCGGGCTCACCGGCCTGCTCGGCGGGAGCGGGTTCCTTGCGGTCTATCTCGCGGGCCTGGTGGTGGGCAACCGGCCGCTGGAGGCCGGACAGAATATCAAGCGCTTTCACGATGGCATCGCGTCGCTGGCGCAGATCGGGATGTTCCTGATGCTCGGCGTGATCGTGACGCCGTCCGAGCTGCCGCCGGTGGCCCTGGACGCCGGCCTGCTCGCGGCGGTGCTGATCCTGGTGGCGCGGCCGCTGGCGGTGGGCGTCTGCCTGCTGCCGTTTCACTTTCCGTGGCGCGAGCAGCTGTTCATCGCCTGGGTCGGCCTGCGCGGCGCGGTGCCGATCATCCTTGCGCTGTTCCCGCTGCTCGCGGGGCTCGATCTGGCCGAGTATTTCTTCCACGTGGTCTTCTTCGTGGTGCTGATCTCGCTGCTGGTACAGGGCTGGACGGTGGCCCCCGCCGCGCGCTGGCTGAAGCTGGAGCTGCCGCCGACCACGACCCGGGTGCAGCGGACCGAACTCGATATCCCCGGGCAGCAGGAGATGGAGCTGGTGGGCTACCGGCTCGCGGAGAACACACCGGTGGTGCGCGAGGCCTGGTCCAGCTTCCGGCTGCCGTCGACCGCGCGGCTGGTGGCGCATCTGCGCGGCGGGCGGTTGCTGGAGACGCTGGAGATCCTCGACCTGCGCTCGGGGGATCACCTGTACATCATGGTCTCGCCCGCGGACCTGCCGGACCTGGACCGGCTGTTCGTTGCCGCCGAGGTCCCGGAACGGCTCACCGAGCGCAGTGTCTTCGGCGAGTTCGCGCTGAACGGTACGGCCCAGCTGGGGGCGGTCGCGATGGCCTACGGGGCCGCGGTACCACCGGAACAGCAGGGACTGACGCTGGAGGAGTTCCTGCGCGCGAAACTGCCGGCCGAGCCGGTGGTCGGCGACGCGGTGGATCTCGACCGGGTGCGGCTGGTGGTGCGCGAGATGGAGGGGGCCCGCATCACGCGGGTCGGCCTGAAGCTGCTTTGAGCCCCGGGGGGGGCAGGCAGAGGGCCGTAGACCCGCCCGCGGGACGCCGTGAATACTTCCCTGTAGGCTTGACGGCAGCATCCCTGCTGCCGACACCCGCGGGCGGGTCTACGGCCCTCTGCCTTCAACGCGAAAGTGCCGTAGGCGCGTGTGGTGTCCTGCGGTGCTTGACCGGACCCCTGTGGGAGGCGA
>RECA01000039.1 GCA_007692435.1 Thioalkalivibrio sp. | reverse complement strand
CCTCGGAGACGCCGAAGCGCATCTTGCGCGGGGCGAGGTTCGCGACCATCACGGTCATGCGCCCGGTGAGATCCTCGGGGCGGTAGGCGGCGCGGATGCCGGCGAAGACCTGGCGCTGCTCGCCGCCGAGGTCGAGGGTCAGGCGCAGCAGCCGGTCGGCGCCCTCGACGTGTTCGGCCGCGACGATGCGCGCGATGCGCAGGTCCACCTTCGCGAAGGTGTCGTAGTCGACGGTCTCGGCGATGGGCTCCGCCGGGGCGGCCGTGGGTGTGGCCGCCGGGGTGGCCGGTGCCGTGCCGCCCGGGGTTGCCGCGGCCGGTGCCCCGGTGTGCACCGCCGCCTCCGTGGGTGCCAGGCTCGCCTTCGAGGCCTCGAGCAGGGCCGCGACCGCGGCCGGCTCGATGCGGGTCATCAGGGCCTCGTAGGGCCGGATGGTGCCGCCGGTCAGGGGCGCTTCGCGCGCGGCCCAGCTCAGGTCCTCGCGGTTCAGGAAGGTCCCCGCGCGCGCCGCCAGCCGGGGCAGCACCGGGGCCAGGTAGATCACCAGGATGCGGAAGAGCTCGAGGCCCTGGGTGCAGATGCCCTGAACCTCGCCGCCGCGTTCGGGGTCCTTGATCAGCACCCAGGGCCGGGCCTCGTCGATGTACTGGTTGGCCTGGTCGGCCAGCGCCATCACCTGGCGCACCGCCTGGCTGTATTCGCGGCCCTCGTAGTGCTCCGCGATCACGTCGCCGGCGTCGACGAAGTGCTGGTGCAGGTCCGGACGGGGCAGGGTGTCGGCGAGGGCGCCATCGAAGCGCTTGGTCAGGAAGCCGGCGCAACGGCTGGCGATGTTGACCAGCTTGCCGACCAGGTCCGAGTTCACGCGCTGCACGAAGTCGTCGAGGCTGAGGTCGATGTCGTCCACGCCCGAACCCAGCTTGGCCGCGAAGTAGTAGCGAAGGGCCTCGGGGTTCAGGTGATCGAGGTAGTCGCGCGCGCGGATGAAGGTGCCGCGGGACTTCGACATCTTCTGGCCGTTCACCGTCAGGAAGCCGTGGCAGAACACGGCGGTCGGCGTGCGGAAGCCCGCGCCGTGCAGCATCGCCGGCCAGAACAGGGTGTGGAAGTAGGCGATGTCCTTCCCGATGAAGTGGTACATCTCGGTCTCGGAGCCGGCGCCCCACCAGGCGTCGAAGTCGAGCCCGTGCTGCTCGGCATGGGCCATGAAGCTCGCCATGTAGCCGATCGGGGCGTCCAGCCAGACGTAGAAGAACTTGCCGGGCGCGTCCGGGATCTCGAAGCCGAAGTAGGGTGCGTCACGGGAGATGTCCCAGTCGGCGAGCCCGGCCTCGAACCACTCGTTCAGCTTGTTGCGGATCGCGTTCTGCAGCCGGCCGGAGCCGGTCCACTCGCGCAGGAAGGGTGCGAAGTCGGCGAGCTGGAAGAAATAGTGTTCCGATTCGCGGGCCACCGGCCGTGCGCCGCTGATTGCCGAGACCGGGTCGACGAGGTCGATCGGGCTGTAGGTCGCGCCGCAGACCTCGCAGGAGTCCCCGTACTGATCGGCCGCGCCGCACTTCGGGCAGGCGCCCTTGATGAAGCGGTCGGGCAGGAACATCTCCGCCTCGGGGTCGTAGGCCTGCTCGATGGTGCGCACCGCGATGTGGCCGCCCGCCTTCAGCGAGGTGTAGATCCGCGTCGCGCATGCGCGGTTCTCCTCGGAGTGGGTGCTGTGGTAGTGGTCGAAGCCGACTAGGAAGTCCGCGAAGTCGGCCTCGTGTTCGGTGCGCATGCGCGCGATCAGTTCTTCCGGCGTGATGCCCTCGGCGCGTGCCTTCAGCATGATCGGGGTGCCGTGGGCGTCGTCCGCGCAGACGTAGATCGCAGTGTGCCCGCGCGCCCGCTGGAACCGCGCCCAGATGTCGGTCTGGATGTACTCGACCAGGTGCCCGAGGTGGATCGGGCCGTTGGCGTAGGGCAGGGCGCTGGTGATCAGGATCTGGCGGGGGGCTTCGGTCATCGGCGGTTGGTTTCCGGTGGCGGGCGATGGACGCGGCGGCGTAAACGGATATTGTCGGGGCTGGGGTTGGGCATGTCGAGGCGCGGGTTGGTCGCGGCTGGTGTGGGAGCGCCCTCTGGCGGGGATGGGGCGTTGGGGGGATCGTGGCTGGAAGCCGCTCCTGGAGGGCGCTCCTGCAGCGCGCTCCTACGGGGCGCCTTTGCGGAGTATTTTGTCGTCCCATGTGCGTGATTTGGCGGCGGGGTTGGTGGCGAGTACCATGCGCGCACTACGCAACTACAGGGAAGCCGTCAACCATGTCTGAGCTATCGCGTCTGCAGATCGAAACCGCGTTGAAAACGGTGCAGGACAAGTACCTGGAAAAGGATCTGGTGGCGGCGGAGGCCGTCAAGGACATCCAGATCGATGGCGCGCGGGCGACGGTCACCCTCGAACTCGGATACGCGGCCGCCGGCTATTTCGACGAGCTGCGCGGCGAGGTGGAAAGGGCCCTCGGGACCGTGCACGGGCTCGAGGAGGCCGAGATCACCCTGTCCAGCAAGGTCGCGTCCCATGCGGTCCAGAAGAGCCTGAAGCCGATGCCGGGCATCAAGAACATCATCGCGGTGGCCTCCGGCAAGGGCGGCGTCGGCAAGTCGACCACCGCGGTGAACCTCGCGCTGGCGCTGGCGGCGGAAGGCGCCGAGGTGGGCGTGCTGGATGCGGACATCTACGGGCCCAGCCTGCCGCGGATGCTGGGTATCACCGACAAGCCGCAGTCCAAGGACGGCAAGAGCATGGAGCCGCTGCGCAGGCACGGCGTGCAGGCGATGTCGATCGGCTTTCTGATCGAGGAAGACACGCCGATGATCTGGCGCGGGCCGATGGTCACCCAGGCGCTCGAGCAGCTGCTGCGCGAGACGAACTGGCAGGATCTCGACTACCTGGTCATCGACCTGCCGCCGGGCACCGGGGACATTCAGCTGACGCTGTCGCAGAAGATCCCGGTCAGCGGCGCGGTGATCGTGACCACGCCGCAGGACATCGCGCTGCTCGATGCGCGCAAGGGACTGAAGATGTTCGAGAAGGTGGACGTGCCGGTGCTCGGGATCGTGGAGAACATGAGCATCCACATCTGCACCAACTGCGGCCACGAGGAGTACATCTTCGGCGAGGGCGGCGGCGAGCGGATGGCGGAGGAATACGACGTCGACCTGCTCGGCGCGCTGCCGCTGGACATCCGCATCCGGGAGCAGGCGGACGGCGGCGAACCCACCGTGGCGCGTGATCCGGAGGGGCGCGTGGCCCAGATCTACCGCGAGATCGCCCGTCGGACCGGCGCGAAGCTGGCGGAGCAGAGCAAGGACTACAGCGGCAAGTTCCCGAACATCGTGATCAAGAACGTCTGACGCCATGTCGATCAAGTCGGACCGGTGGATTCGGCGCATGGCCGAGTCCACCGGCATGATCGAGCCGTTCGAGCCCGGGCAGGTGCGCTTCCAGGGCGATCACCGCATCGTTTCCTACGGCACCTCCAGCTACGGCTACGACGTGCGCTGCGCCGACGAATTCAAGATCTTCACCAACATCAACAGCTCGATCGTCGATCCCAAGGCCTTCGACGAACGCAGCTTCGTGGACGTGCAGTCGGACGTCTGCATCATCCCGCCGAACTCCTTCGCGCTGGCGCGCACGGTCGAGTACTTCCGCATCCCGCGCAACGTGCTGACGATCTGCCTGGGAAAATCGACCTA
>RECA01000075.1 GCA_007692435.1 Thioalkalivibrio sp. | reverse complement strand
AGCCTCAGGTACGGGCATCGATCCACTTGCCGATCGACGGCGGGACCTCCTTCTGGGCACGGCCACTGACATAGATGCCGATGTGGCCACCCTTGAAGGACTGCTCGGTGTAATCCTTGGTCCCGACCAGCTTCTTCAGCGCGCGCGACGAATCCGGCGGCACGAGGTGGTCCTCGGTCGCGAAGACGTTCAGCACCGGCATCTTGACGTTCTTCAGGCTCACCTCGTGTTTGCCGATGCGCAGCCCGCCCTCCACCAGCTTGTTCTGCTGGTAGAAGTCCTTCAGGAACTGCCGGTAGGTCTCCCCGGCCTGGTCCGGGCTGTCGAAGATCCACTTCTCCATGCGCAGGAAGTTCGCGACCTGGTCGGGGTTGTCGAGGATATCCACCATGTCGAGATACTTCTGACCCATCAGCCGATAGGGCTTCAGGTTCAGGAAGGTCCAGTTCAGCATCTCGCCGGGAATGTTGCCGAGCGTATCCACGACCAGATCCGCGTCCACGTGGCGCACCCAGTTCGACAGCATGTTGTCCGGCGTCTGGAAGTCCACCGGCGTGACCATCGTGACCAGGTTCGCGACCTTGTCCGGGTGCATCGACGCATAGCAGAGGCTGAAGGTGCCGCCCTGGCAGATGCCGAGCACGTTGATCGCATCCACCCGGTGTCGCTTGCGGATCACGTCCACGCAGCGGTCGAGATACCCGTTGAGGTAGTCGTCGATCGTCAGGTAGCGATCCGCGCGGCCCGGGTAGCCCCAGTCCACGAGGTAGACGTCCATGCCGGCATCGAGCAGGCCGCGCACCATGGAGCGGTTTTCCTGCAGATCGGCCATGTAGGGCCGGTTCACCAGCGCGTAGACGATCAGGAGCGGCACCGGGTTCTGCACCACGCTCGCCGGCGCCTGAAACCGGTAGAGGACCATCTTGTCCTCCTCGTAGATCGCCTCCCGCGGCGTCACCCCGGTGCTGACCTCATCCATATCCATCAGGTTCTGGACACCGTGGGTCAGCTTGCGCTGAAAACTGCTGAGTTCGTCGAGGGCCTCGTCGGGCCGGATCTGGATCGGGGTCATCATTGGGTCTTCCTCCGGGTGGTGCCAGTCTTGCCGGTCTTCGAGGTGGTGGCCTTCTTCTCGCTGGAGGCCGAGGCTGCCGCGGTCCTGGGACGGCGCGTGGCGCGCTTCGGCTTCTCTGCGGCGGCCTTGTCATCGGTGGCCGCGCCAGAGCCGCTCCCGGATGCGCCGGATGCGCCGGATGCCCCGGATCCCCCGGATCCCCCGGATGCCGCGCCAGACTGCTGCTTCTTCAGCGCGGCGCGCAGTTCGGCAACCTCGTCGCGCAGTTGCTGCACTTCGCCGCCGACTCCCTTGTTCTCGTCCAGTTCGCCCTGTATCCGCTCCACCTGGGAGCGCAGTGTCTGGTAGGCGGACCGGGTGTCGTGCAGACGCCTTTGCAGCGTCGCGATCTCCGAGGCGGTCGGGATATTCATTGCCTCCAGCCACTCGTCGACCAGGCGCGCACCCTGCTTCTTCACCGCCATCAGCGCATTGACCATCCGGCCATAGCGGCGCGCATAGTCTTCGGACATCGCGTACTCGGCATAGGCCTCTTCGCAGGCATCCACCCAGATGTTGAAGACCTCCCGAACCGAGTTGATCGTCTTGCCTTCTTCGGCCGCCGTCTGCATCCGCTTCTGGAAGGACTCGAGCGAGCGCTGGCCCAGGTTCGCGAAGCCGGCCTGGTATTCGCCCATCGCCTTTTCGTAGTCGAGCATCAGGCGGCCGAGCTCCTGGTGCTGCTCCTGCGATTCGCGTCCGTACCCGATCGCGGGTGCCGACAGGAAACCCTCCAGCTGGTCGCGCAGGTCGGTCGGCTTCCCGGTCTCGAAGGCCTTCATGAAATCGCCGGGGATCGGCATGCTCCCGGAGAGCGTCCGGGACAGGTTGTCGAAGGGGAGATCCCAGAACGCCATTCCCTTGCGGCCGCTCTTTCCCGCGAGTTGCGCGAAGGGGTTCATGTTCGCCCCACCACCCTGGAAGGCCTCCGTCATCATGTTCGTCCACTTCTCGATCATCTCCGGCATGTCGCCGGCCGGCGCTCCCTTGTAGAGCCCCTCGACCATCGAGAAGTAGCCCTTCCCGACATTCACCATCTGCTCAAGCAGGTCGTTTGCCGGGTTCGGAGCGGCCGGTGCCACCGTCTTCAGCCACTGCTCCATGGCGTCCGTCCAGGGGTTTTGCGGAGTCGCTTGCCCGGGACCGCCCGCCTCCATGCCACGCCTCGTCATGTCCATCCAGGCATCCCAGTAGCGCCGTTGTGCCTCCAGCCACTGGTCCGCACTCGAACCGGAATCCGCCATCATCTTCTCCTGATCTTCGCCCCGCGGGCGTGGATTGGGTGTTTCGAATGAAGTGTAGAACGTGTGCCGGATACTAGCACGGATTTTGTGCACTGCACCATGCCGCCAGGGCAGTGCCTGACCCGCGCAACAACACGGACGGCCGGAAACCGGATTGAGGCCCGGCCCTCTTCGCGTGCCATAATCGCATGGTAAAAAATGTGCCCAGCCAGCACCAAAATAGCCCGCTAGTGGGCCCTGCGGGAGGTTCGGTGACTATGGAGCACAGCCAGAAGTGCCGGAGCAAGGCGGGCAAGTGCCGGAATAGCCATCCTGTTTCAAACTTGCCCAACGCAGCGCCGGCGCTTCTGGCGAAGCGATCTGGTACCGAACTTTCCGCATGGCCCACTAGGGGCAGTCACCCAAAGGAGACAAGCGCAATGAGTGAAGAGATCGTAATCGTAGGGGCCGCCCGCACGGCCGTCGGAACCCTGATGGGCTCGCTCGGTGACATACCGGCCAGCAAGCTCGGGGCGACCGTGATCCGCTCCCTTCTGGAACGTTCCGGTGTTGCTCCGGATCAGGTCGACGAGGTGATACTGGGCCAGGTCCTGACCGGGGCGGCGGGCATGAACCCGGCACGCCAGGCAGCGCTCGAGGCCGGCATTCCCGACAGCGTCCCGGCCATGACGATCAACAAGGTCTGCGGTTCCGGGCTCAAGGCGGTGCACCTTGCCTGGCAGTCAATCAAGTGCGGTGACGCGGAGATCGTGGTCGCCGGCGGCCAGGAGAGCATGAGCATGGCGCCGCACGCGCTGCCGAGGTCCCGCTTCGGCATGAAGATGGGGGAGTGGGCGATGCGGGACACAATGATTCACGATGGCCTCTGGTGCGCAATTACGGACATGCACATGGGCAACACCGCGGAGAACATTGCCCAGAAGTACTCGATCAGCCGCGAGCAACAGGACGCCTTTGCCGCGCAATCGCAGCAGCGCGCAGAGGCGGCGATCCGCGATGGCGTCTTCAAGGAGGAGATCGTTCCGGTGGAGATTCCCCAGCGCAAGGGCGACCCCAAGATCTTCGATACCGACGAATTCCCGCGCGCGGGAGCCACGGCCGAGGGCCTCGGCAAACTGCGGCCGGCCTTCGCCAAGGACGGGACCGTCACCGCGGGCAACGCGTCCGGCATCAACGACGGTGCCGCGGCCACGCTGGTGATGACGGCGAGCAAGGCCCGGGAACTCGGCCTGAAACCGATGGCCCGGATCGTCGCCTTCTCCTCGGCCGGAGTCGACCCCTCGATCATGGGCACGGGCCCCATCCCGGCCACCCGTGCGTGCCTGGAAAAGGCGGGCTGGAGCCATGGCGACCTCGACCTGATCGAATCCAACGAGGCCTTCGCGGCCCAGGCCATTTCGGTGGACAAGGAGATCGGCTGGGACCTGTCCAAGGTGAACGTGAGCGGCGGGGCCATCGCGATCGGGCACCCGATCGGGGCCTCGGGCGCGCGGGTCCTGGTCACGCTCCTGCACGGGATGCGCCGCCGGAACGCGAAACGCGGCCTCGCGACCCTGTGCATCGGTGGCGGCCAGGGTGTGGCGATGGCGCTGGAACTCGTGGACTGACGACCCGTCGACTGGGCAACCGGCAGTGGCTCACGGCGCCCCGTGCCGACGGGGCGCCTGCCGCAGCGGCCGGCTCCCGGAAATGCTGCTCCGGATCATGTAAAATCGAAACCGATTCCGGGTGCAAGGGGGCATCGCCGTGAGCGAGCAGAGGCTGGTCAAGAAGTATCCCAATCGGCGCCTGTACGATACCGAGGAAAGCCGCTACATCACCCTGACGGACGTGCAGAGGCTGGTGCGGAACGGGATGGACATCAAGGTGGTGGACACCCAGAGCGGCGACGACATCACCCGGGGCATCCTGATCCAGATCATCACCGAGCAGGAAGCGAGCGGGAATCCCATGTTCTCCACCGACGTGCTCACGCGGTTCATCCGCTTCTACGACGCATCCGTGCAGGACGCCTTCTCGAGCTTTCTCGACCAGACCCTGCAGCTCTACACCGAGCAGCAGCAGCAGATGCAGTCGCAACTCGACCCGCTGATGCCCGGCGAGGCCCTGGAGAGCTGGGCCGAACTCACCGACCGCAACATCAAGCTTTGGCGGGAGATGCAGGACAGCTTCTTCCGGGCCGCAGCGGCCCCTCCCAGCAGCTCCGCCCGCCGGCGCACCAAGTAGGTCCCGGACCCGACCTGGCCGGGCGGCGTCCGGCGCCGGTACCCATCGCGTCCCCCGCCCGGGGCCTTGCGCTGCAGCGCCTCCCAACCCTTCGTCCGCAGCTCTCCTGGTGGGCTTGACATGCCCGTCCGGGCGTCTTATGCTGCATCGCAACAATGCTGCACTGCACCAATTCCTGGGCGGTGGCATTTATCCAGGAGAAATCACCATGCAAAATCAGATGTTCGACGCCTATAATGAAATGGTCCAGGGTGGCTTTGAGGCCCTGCGCAAGGTGGGTGAGATCAATATGCGCGCCGGCGAGCGCCTCCTTCAGCAGCAGCTCGACCTGAGCAACACCATGCTGGAGACGGGTGCCAAGGGCATGGAAGGCATGACCAAGGCCAAGGGCTACCAGGAGCTGATGTCCAGCCAGACCAAGCTGGCTCAGGACTACGGTCAGGAGTACCTGAAGGGCTATCGCGCGGCCGTGGAGGTCATGACCGAGGCACGCGATTCCGCTGCCGACGTGATGGACCAGCAGATGCAGACCGCCAGCAAGAACGTGCAGGCCGCTGGCGAGAGCTTGAAGAAGGCTGCGGCGAAGGCTGCTGCCTGAACCATCAACCGGCCCTGAGCCATGGGAGGGGGCGCTGGTCGCCCCCTTTTTTCATTTGGTGGGCCGCACATCGGAGGATTCATGGCACGTATAGCGTTGGTCACTGGGGGAATCGGCGGGATCGGCACGGCGATCTGTGAGGAGTTGCGCACACGCGGCTTCAAGGTCGTCGCGGGCTACTACCCGCCCGAGCAGGAGCAGGCCGAGGAATGGCAGAAGAAGCATGCGGCCGAGGGGCGCGAGTACGAGATCGCCTCCGGCGACGTCTCCTCGTTCGAGGATTCGCAGAAGATGATCAGCGACATCGAGGACCGGCTGGGACCGGTCGATGTGCTGGTCAACTGCGCCGGCATCACGCGCGACAAGACCTTCAAGAAGATGGAGCCGAGCCAGTGGAAGGCCGTGATGAGCACCAATCTCGACAGCGTGTTCAACGTCACCCGCCAGGTCGTGAACGGAATGATGGAACGCGGCTGGGGACGGATCGTCAACATCTCTTCGGTGAACGGGCAGCGCGGTCAGTTCGGCCAGACCAACTACTCGGCCGCCAAGGCCGGCGCCCACGGATTCACCATGGCACTCGCGCAGGAGGTGGTGCGCAAGGGTGTGACCGTGAACACCGTCTCGCCCGGCTACATCGCAACCGAGATGACCGAGGCCATGGGCGAAGAGGTACAGCAGCAGATCGTCTCGCAGATCCCCATGGGTCGCATGGGCACGCCGGATGAGGTCGCCTACCTCGTCGGCATCCTGTCTGACGATCGGGCGTGCTATATCACCGGCGCCAACTACGAGGTCAACGGCGGTCTGTTCATGAGCTTCTGACCGTTTCGGCAACTGCGCCGCCCGCCGTCACGACGCGGGCGGCGCAGATCGCTCCCCCTGCTCCTTCGACCTTCCTTCCGCGCAGGGGCTATGATCAATGGCCTGATGCACTGGCCTGCAAGCCTCAGACCGAAGACAACGCGAATGCGCCGGATCGAGATCGGCGTGTTCACGGGCCTGTTGTCGATGATCTTCGTCTGGGCCTGGCACTACACCCCCTCGGCCCTGAACCTCGCGCTGTTCAAGCAGGAACTGCACGTGGCGCTGGTCAGCCATCCGCATGACCACACCTTCACGGACCTCGGCAACGGTCCGGAACACTTCGAACTGGTGCTGCTCAGCGGGCTCGCGGACCGCCTCGGGGCCCGGCTGGAGGTGCACAGGGTGTCAGGGCCGCGCGAGGCCTACCGCCTGTTGCGCGCCGGCAGGGTGGACCTTGCCGCCGGCCTGCTCACCGTACCCGGGGACGACCCCGGCCTGACGATCGGGCCGGAGATCCTGCCCATCCAGAAACAGCTGGTGCACTGGCACGGCAACGGATCCGGCGTCGGCAGCCTCGAGGAGCTGGTGCAGCAGGGCGCACGCATCGGGGTCACCTCGATACTGGCCCTACCGAAGGCCCTGGCCGCCGTCCGGGAGCACAACGGCGACGGGCGCGGGATGGAGCTGATCCAGTACGCCGACGGACCGCAGCTGGTGACGGCCCTGCGCAGCGGCACCGTGGATTACGCGGTGCTGACCTCGATCGAACTCAGCCGCCTCCAGCGCGTGCATCCCGCCCTGCGCGCCAGCCTTGAACTGGACGGGGAGACTCCGGTCGTCTGGCTGTTTCCACCGAGGCGCGATCGCAGCCTGGTCGACTCCGTGCAGGACTACCTCGAGGCGCTGCGCGCCGGGCGCGAATTCGAACTCCTGTTCGACCGGCACTTCGGTCATCTGGAGGTGCACGATCTCGTGGACGTGATCAGCTTCACCCGGTTCATGCAGGAACGACTGGGTCCGCTACGACCGCTGTTCGAGGAGATCGCGCAGGAGCACGGCCTCGACTGGCGGTTTCTGGCGGCGGTCAGCTACCAGGAGTCCCACTGGGACCCCGGTGCGGTATCGCCCACCGGCGTGCGGGGCCTGATGATGCTGACGAACGCGACCGCACGGTCGCTCGGCGTCAGCGACCGCACCGATCCCCGTCAGAGCGTCGAGGGCGGAGCGCGCTACATGCTGCAGATGCTCCAGCGTCTCCCCGAGGAGATCAGCGAACCGGATCGCACCTGGATGGCACTCGCCTCCTACAACGTGGGGCTGGGGCACCTGCTGGACGCACGCCATCTTACCGAGGCCGATGGCGGCGACCCGAACCTGTGGCTGGACGTGATGGACTGGCTGCCCAGGCTGGCGCAGCGCGAGTGGCACGAGCAGACGCGTTACGGATACGCGCGCGGCTGGGAACCGGTGACCTACGTGCAGAACATCCGCAGCTACTACGACTGGCTGGTGCAGCTGTTTCCGGAACCCGCCGACCGTGACCCGGGCACGCGGCTCTACCTCAGCACGCCGTTGTCGCTCTAGCAGAAGCGTGTTCAGCGACCGCGACGCTGCCGGAAGAAATCACGCAGCATCGACGCCGCACGTTCGGCCTCGATGCCACCCCTGACCTGGATGCGGTGGTTGTGGGAGGGGTGCGCAACAAGGTCCAGCGCTCCGCCGGCCGCCCCGGTGCGCGGGTCGGGGGCACCGTAGACCAGCCGCGCGACCCGCGCGTGCACCATTGCGCCGACGCACATCGGGCAGGGTTCCAGGGTCACGTACAGGGTGGTCCCGGGCAGACGGTAGTTGCCGAGCCGCCGGGCGGCCTCGCGAAGCACCCGGATCTCGGCGTGCGCGGTCGGATCCTGCGCACCGATCGGGGCGTTGTGCGCGCGCGCAAGGCAGCGGCCCTCCTGCACCAGCACGGCCCCGACCGGTACCTCGCCGGCCGCCTGGCCACGCCCGGCCTCCTCCAGCGCCAGGGACATCCAGTACCGGTCCTGGGCCTCCCGCGCCGATCCGTCCGGCATTCCTGCAGCGGTTGCGTCCTGCATGCACCGAGGCCTCAGCCCTCCGCGGGCTCCGCCAGCGCCTTCTCGATCGCGGCCCGCAAGGCCTCCGGCCGCGTGCTCGGCGCGAAGCGGTCGATCACCCGCCCGTCCCGCCCCACCAGGAACTTGGTGAAGTTCCACTTGATGGCCGTGGTCCCGAGTGCTCCGGGGGCGGCATCCTTCAGGTACCGGTAAACGGGATGGGCATCACCGCCGTTCACCTCGACCTTCGCGAACATCGGGAAATCCACACCGAAGCGGCTGCTGCAGAATGCCGCGATCTGCTCCGCCCCCCCCGGCTCCTGGCCGCCGAACTGGTTGCAGGGAAACCCCAGCACCTGGAAGCCCTGGTCCGCGTACGCGTCCTGCAGCCCCTGCAGCCCTGCGTACTGAGGCGTGAAGCCGCACTCACTGGCCACATTCACGACCAGCAGCACCTGCCCGCGGTAGTCCGCGAGGTCCTGGTGCCGTCCGTCCAGCCGCTCCGCCTGAAACTCGTAGAGTCCTGCCATCTTTCACCCCTCCAGTCGCCGCTCGATCTCCACGAGCAGTTCGGTCATGCCCCGCGACAGCGCCGCCACCAGCGCATCGGGCGAGCGGGACTCCAGTGGAATCCTCCGGTCAAGCTCCCAGAGCCGCATCCGGTCCCGATCCCGAATGAACACGCGCATCCCGACCACCGCGACACCGGGCGCCGGTCCATCGAGATCCGCGTGCAGGCCGGTCACCAGCACGTCGACCTGCCGCGCCCCGGGTTCGGTCCGCGCATCGGCAACCAGGCGCACCGCGCCATCCTCCGAGATCCAGCGCTCGCGCAGAAGTTGTTCGACGTGGTCACGGGGATTCAGGAACCACTCGTTGTAGAAGTCCGACTCGTACCGGTGCGGCCCGAGCCGGTACACCAGGCCCTTGCCCGCGACCGCCGGTGCCAGCCGGACCGAACCCAGTTCCACCGGAACCGGGGCCGTCTCCGTTGTGGGCGCCGGCGGCAATTCCAGAAGGAACCACGCCCGGTCGACCGCAGGCTGCGTCGGCACCAGGGTGCAGCCCCCGGCCAGCGCGACCAGCAGCAAAAGCGGCACCCATCGCCCGATCACGCCGCGCATCTCACTGACCCCGCTCGAGCGTGCTGCGCGGCGGCGGCGCACCAAAGATGGTGCCGGCCGGATTGCGCCGCGCGTCCTCGCTGAGCGAGCGCAGGGTGGTGGTGGCTGCCTGCAGATCCTCCAGCGTCATCGCCAGGCGCTGCTCGTTGATCTCCAGCCCCCGATCGAGCCGGCTGACCAACCGCTCGACCTGCGTGACCACCTCGCCGAGATCGGCCTCCTCGATGGTGCCCCGCAGGGACTGCAGCGTCACACGCGCCTCGCCCGGCAGGGCAGTCATGTCCGGATCCTCGAGCAGACGCTCAGCGGTGACCAGCAGCCGTTCGCTCTGAGCCAGGGTCTGCGTCAGCTGTGCCGTCAACTCCACCGCCTGGCGGTTCAGTGTCTCGGTGTCGAGCGTCGCCACGGTCCGTTCCAGCGTGAACAGCAGGTTGGCGGCGCTGTCCACCACGCCCTCGATATCGAGCAGCTCGAAGCGGCGCAACGCGTTCTCCGCATGTTCGAGGAACCGCGTCGCGATGCTGGGGGCGGAAGGGATATAGGCGTTGCGGGGTTCCCATTCGATGGACAGCGGCGCGTGAACCGCAGGGTCCACGAAGTCCAGCTCCAGGTAATTGATGCCGGTGATGCCCTGCGCCGCCATGCGCACGCGCAGCCCCGCATCCACCAGCGTCTCCAGCAGATCCTCGTTGACCACGCTCTCGCGCGCCGTCGATGCGAACCGGTCCAGACGCAGCCGGCCGAGGACCATCACGTACCGCTTGCGCTGGACCTCGGGCACATCCACCTCGTATTCCGTGGACGTGAAGCCGAGGCTGGTCACCTCGCCGATGGCCACGCCCCGGAACTTGATCGGAGCGCCGACATCGAGGCCCTGCACCGAGCCATCGATGTAGGTCTCCATCGTGATGGTGGGCCGGAGCAGGTTGCCCGTGCCCATCACCACCAGCACGATCACACCCACCGCGATCGCGCCCAGGATGAACACGCCAAGCCTGAAGTGTTGAGCGGCATTCATGCCGGCAGATCCTCCGTTTCGGCCCGGCGCAGGAAGCGCCGGACCCAGGGGTGCTCACTGCTGTCCCGGAGCACGCGTGGGTCGCCTTCGGCGATGATCGAACGGCTCTCCTTGTCCAGCATAATCACCCGGTCGGCGATCGTGAAGATGCTGGGCAGCTCGTGCGTGACCACGACCATGGTCATGCCCAGGCTGGAGGAGAGCCGCCGAACCAGTTGGTCCAGTTCCGCCGACGTGATCGGGTCCAGCCCGGCCGAGGGTTCGTCGAGGAACAGTACCTTCGGGTCCAGCACCATCGCCCGCGCGATCGCGGCCCGCTTCTGCATGCCACCACTGATCTCCGCCGGCATGAAGTCACTGTACTCCGCCAGGCCCACCATCTGCAGCCGCGCCAGGGCGATGCGATTCATCGCCGCGGGCGGCAGCCGCGTGTGGACCTCCAGTGGCAGGCGCACGTTCTCCAGCAGGCTCATCGAGCCGAACAGGGCCCCCATCTGGTACGTCACCCCGATCTCGCGAAGGATGTCCTCGCGCTCCGCGCCCTCCGCCGTGGTCACGTCGGCGCCGTCGATCAGGACCCGGCCGGCCAGCGGCCGGTAGAGGCCGATCATGTGCTTCAGCAATGTGCTCTTGCCACTGCCGGAACCACCGAGGATCACGAAGATCTCGCCGCGGCGCACCACGAAGTCGAGCCTCTCCATGATGATCATCGCGCCGAACCCCATGGTGAGTCCCTCCACCTGGATGATCGGTTCCCCGGGCCCGGCCACGGCTCAGATGCCCAGGTGGTAGAAGAGCACAGCGAACAGGCCGTCCGCGACCACGATCAGGGTAATCGCGCTGACCACCGCACTGGTCGTGGAACGTCCGACCGCCGCCGCACCCGTACCGGTCTGCAGACCGCGCAGGCAACCGACACTCGCCACCAGAAAGCCGAACACGCAGGCCTTGAAGAGTCCCGAGCCCAGGTCGCCGAAGTCGACCGCGCCGCTGACCTGGTTGAAGAAGGTGACCATCGGGATGCCGAACCCGCGCATCACCAGTGCCGCGCCGATCAGCCCGATCAGGTTGGCATAGAGGGTCAAAAGCGGCGCCACGAGTATACCCGCGAGGATCTTGGGCACCACCAGGAAGCGCACCGGGTCGAGGCCCATGGTGGTCAGCGCACTCACCTCCTCGTTGACCTTCATGGTGCCGATCTCGGCTGCGAAGGCGGCGCCGGAGCGGCCCGCGAGCAGAATGGCCATCATCAGCGGGCCCAGTTCCCGGAACAGCGATATCGCGACCAGGTCGGCCACGAAGATCTGCGCGCCGAACTGACCCATCGCCACGGCCGACTGAAAGGCCAGGATCACGCCGAGCAGGAAGGCGATCAGGGAGACGATGGGCAGGGCCTGGTAGCCGGCGGCTTCGGCGACCCGCAGCATATCCCCCCAGCGGACCTGCCCGGGCCGGGCGAGCCCCCGGACCAGGGCCAGGCTGACCTCGCCGATGAAGGCGACCTGCTCATGGATCTCGAAACCCACCGCGATCACGCCGCGCCGCAGGCGTTGCGGCCACGGAGTCACCCCCGCGCCCCGGGCCGGTCGCGCCGCGTCGGCGTCGCGGTAGGGTTTCAGATAACCGGCAATCGCCCGGGTCATGCCCTCGAAGCGCAGTGTGCCACCCCGCTCCGCCGTCTCCCGCTCGACGCTGTACAGCAGGGCGGCGCCGGCCCCGTCACAGTACTCCACCTCGCCGAGATCCAGCACGAGTTCGGGCGCGCCCGACAGCCTTCGGAACTCGTCCAGCACGGGCTGCCACACGGGCCCGGTGCTGTAGGCATCCATACGGCCCGAGAACCGCACACGCGGCGGCGGACCGGCCTCCACCGCGTAGCGCAGCACCGGATCCGACTGGCGTTCGCGTTCGTTCATCGCAGCTTCCCGCGCATCAAACGTTCATAATGGGGCCCGCGTGATCGCGCACGGCCCGGGTCCACTGTAACCCCGGCCGGGAAGCCCGACTCAACAGGCAGGCAGCACAAGGATACCGCATGAACAGCCCCGAGCATCGCGTCGACCGAGAGGCCCTGTCCCGGGTGGAGAAGCGGTTGAACCGGGTCCTCCTGGGCAAACCGGAGGCCGTTCGACTCGCGCTGGTGTGCCTCCTCGCGAACGGCCACCTGCTGATCGAGGATCGCCCCGGCGTCGGCAAGACCACGCTGGCGCACGCACTGGCGCAGGTGCTGGGGCTGGATTACCGGCGGATCCAGTTCACCAGCGACCTGCTCCCCGGCGACGTGGTCGGCGTATCGGTCTTCGATCAGTCCCGCTCCGCCTTCGAATTCCATCCCGGCCCCATCTTCGCCCAGGTGCTTCTCGCAGACGAGGTGAACCGCGCGCCGCCGAAGACCCAGAGCGCACTGCTCGAGGCGATGCAGGAGCGGCAGGTCAGTGTCGACGGGCGCACGCACCACCTGCCCGACCCCTTCTTCGTGATCGCGACACAGAACCCCACCGAGCAGATCGGCACCCACCCGCTGCCCGAATCCCAGCTCGACCGGTTCCTGATGCGGATCGAACTCGGCTTTCCCGGCCCGGAGGCCGAGCGCGCACTCCTCGAAGGCGGTGACCGCGGCGAGAGCGCGGATCCCCTCGCCGCCGAGGCCGGACCCGAGACGCTGCTCGCGTGGCAGCGCGCGGTGTCCGCGATCACCGCGCGCCCGGCGCTGCTCGATTACGTGCAGGCCCTGCTGCGGGCGAGTCGGGACACGGCCCTGTTCCGCAGCGGCCTGTCGCCGCGAGCGGGGCTGGGGCTGCTGCAGGCGGCACGGGCGTGGGCCATGATCGGCGGCCGTGACTTCGTGACCCCGGACGACGTGCGCGCGGTGATCCCGGCGGTCGCGGTGCACCGCGTGGTCTCACTCGAGGCGGAGCCCGGGTCCGCCACCGTGACCCGGTTGATGGAATGCGTCCCGGCGAACTGAAAAGCGGCGGAGCCGGGGCCGCATCCAGCTGGGGCCGCCTGCGCGAGGACTTCATCCGATGGGTCACGCGCCGCCACCGGGCGGACGGACGGCGCGCGGTGATCGGCCGGGACCGCGTCTACATCCTGCCCACGCGCCAGGGATACATGCTGCTCGCGATCCTGATGGTGATGCTGCTCGGCGCGATCAACTACTCGAACAACATGGCCTTTCTGCTGACCTTCCTCGTTGTCGGGATCGGCCACAACGCGATGTGGTACACCCATCGCAACCTGCTGGGCCTCGAGGTCACCGCGCTGCCGGTCGCACCGGTATTCGCCGGAACGGCGTCCCTGCTGACGCTGCGCCTCGAGGACCGCAGCGCGAGACCCCGCGAGGCCATCCACCTGTCAGCGGCGGGCGGGACACCGAGCCGGCCGGCCTTCCTGGAGCCCGGTGGTTCGACGGAGATCGCGGTCGCGCTCGAGCCACGGCCGCGGGGCGTCTACCGGCTGCCGCGGCAACGCCTGTCGACCCGCTATCCCCTCGGACTGCTGGAGGCCTGGACCTGGCTCACACTGGACCACGAGATCCTCGTCTACCCCGCTCCCATTCCCCTGGACACGCTCGCCCTTACCGGCGATGAATACGACGGAGAACAGGCGGAGAACGCCGGGCGATCGGATGCCACGCCCGACGAGATCCGCGAATACCGCCCCGGCGACGCCCCCAACCGGATCGCCTGGAAGGCGGTGGCCCGCAGCGGCCAGCTCTTCGTGCGGGATAACGGATCCGGCAGCGGTGCGCCGGTCTGGCTGGACTGGGACGGCGTCCCGGCCGCCGACCCGGAGGCCCGCCTGTCGGCACTTTGCCACCGGCTGCTGGAGGCCAATGCCGAGGGCCAGCCCTACGGACTGCGGCTTCCGGGGGCCCGGATCGGCCCGGACACCGGACCCGACCATCTCGCCCGCTGCCTGCGCGCGCTGGCGCTGTTCGGCCTGCCCGGACATGCCGCCGGATGACCGCCCCGTCAACGGCCGCCCCGACCCGACCGCAGGCCCTGCCCGGCCTGTGGCTTCTGCTCGTGGCCGTACCCGTCGCGGCGCTGCCGCACGCCTGGGAACAGCCCCCCTGGGTGATTGCGGTGCTTGTTGCCGCGCTGCTGTGGCGCCTGGTCATCCACGCGGGTCACGCCCGGCTCCCCTCGCGCTGGGTCCTGGTACCGCTGGTACTCGCGGGCGGGGCACTGACCTTCAGTCACTTCGGTACCTTTACCGGTCAGCAGGCCGGCACCGCGCTGCTGCTGGTGATGGTCGCGCTCAAGCTCCTCGAGATCCGCTCGGAGCGCGACGTCGTGGTCACGCTCTTTCTTGCCTATTTCATCGTGGTCACCACCTACTTCTTCAACCAGTCGATCCTGATCGCCGCGTACTCGCTGTTCTCGGCCTGGCTGATCACCGCGGCCCTGATCCAGGTCCATGGCGGCCGTCCGCTGCCGTTCCGCCGCCTCGCGCGCTCCTCGGCGCTGATGCTGGTGCATGCCCTCCCGATCATGCTGATCCTCTTTCTCGTCTTCCCCCGGATCCCGGGGCCGATCTGGGGCAGCCCCGGAGAGGATACCGTGGCACAGACCGGCCTCTCCGACCGCCTCGAGCCGGGCGATATCGCCCAGCTGCTGGAGAACGAGGCCACCGCGATGCGGGTGCGTTTCGACGGGCCGGTCCCACCCTCCAGCCTGCAGTACTGGCGTGCGCAGGTGATGACCGACTTCGACGGACGCGGCTGGCAGGCCGACCGCGACCGTCCCGAGATTCCGGCACCGGAAACGGACGCGGGCGACGTCGCCTACACCGTGACGCTGGAACCGACGCGCGCACGCTACCTGCCGGTACTGGATTTTCCAGCCTCCCTGCCACCACAGGCGCGCCTGCTGGACAACCTGCAGCTGGTGCAGCGCAACCGCGTCGACAGCCGGATCCAGTACACCGCCAGCGCCCGGCTCGACGCACCACCGGCGCTGCCGCTGGCGGACGAGGAACGTGCCCGGGCGCTGGCGCTGCCGGAGAACGCCGCGGCGCGGAGCCGCGTGCAGGCGGGGCTCTGGCGCGCGATGCACGGGGACGACGAACGCGCGATCGTCACCGCGGCACTGGAACTCTTTGCCGGAGAGCCGTTTCGCTACACGCTCCGCCCGCCACGGCTGCAGGATGACCGCACCGACCACTTCCTGTTCGAGACGCAGGCGGGCTACTGCGAGCACTACGCGTCCGCCTTTGCGGTGCTGATGCGCGCCGCCGGCATCCCCGCCCGGGTCGTCATCGGTTACCAGGGCGGCCAGTGGATGGATACGGGAAACTACCTGCGTCTGCGCCAGGCCGATGCCCATGCCTGGACCGAGGTGTGGCTCGAGGACGCGGGCTGGCTGCGGGTCGACCCGACGGCGGCGATCGCCCCGGAACGCATCGAGACCGGGCTGGGCGGACTGTTCGGCGACGACGCCGACGCGCCAGCCTTCCTGCGCCGCTCGGGCCTGCCCTGGACGGTGCAGTGGCGGATGCGCCTGTCGGACTGGCAGGAACTCGCGACCTTTCGCTGGGAGAGCCTGGTGCTGGCCTTCGACCCGGAGCGCCAGCGGGAACTCTTCGCGCGCTTCGGGCTCGACGCCACCGACTGGCGCAGCATCCTGATCGCACTGGTCGTATCCTTCGGCGGACTCGGCCTGGCCGCCGGACTGATCGCTGTGGCCCGTCGCCCCGGAGACGATCGTGATACGGCGCAGCGAGCCCTCGACCGCGTGTCACGGCGCTTCCGGCGGCATGGCCTGGAGCGCGAGCCGCACGAGACGGTGACCGGCTACGCCGCCCGGCTCAGCGCCGTCCGGCCCGACCTTGCGGATCCATTGGCGGACCTTGCCCGTGCCTACACCCGTCTGCGCTATGCGGAGCTGAGCCCTGTGGAGCGGTCGGACTGCGAGGCTCGGCTGCTCAGGGCCCTGCGGGAGGTGCGCCCCGGAGTGGCCTGGGCTGCGCAAAAAAAACGCCGGGGGTCGGCCCCGGCGTCTGCGCCTGCTCCCCGGTGACGCCCGGGCTGATCAGGCTGCGTCGTGACGGAAGATGAAGTGGTGGCGCGCCCGACGCTCATCCTGCCGGCGGGCGACCTTCTGCACCTCGGGACGGTTGGCGAACTGTGCCAGCGTGATGCCGTCCAGGAAGTCGTGGAGCTGCTGGCTGAGATCGTCCCACAACTCGTGGGTCAGGCAGCGCTCGCCCTGCTGGCAGTCCTTGTGCCCCTTGCAGCGCGTGACATCGACGGACTCGTCGACGGCCATGATGATGTGGGCAATGCTGATCTGGTCGGCCCGCTTGGCCAGACGGTATCCGCCCCCCGGTCCGCGGACGCCTTCGACCAGGCTGGCCTTGCGCAGCTTCGCGAACAGCTGCTCCAGGTAAGACAGGGAAATGCCCTGGCACTGCGAGATGTCGGCCAGCGTCACTGGCCCGATCCGATCGTGGATCGCCAGGTCCATCATGGCGGTGACCGCGTAGCGGCCCTTGGTTGACAACTTCATAGACGTCGCCTCCGGGGATTGCAGCAATTCATGGATTTCTGGCTTCCGTGTTCGGTTCTCGAGTCCGTTCCATTTTTCTTGACCGCCCCAGTCAACAAAAATTCCACCACCTGGGCAGGCGAATGACGAAAGGCCATATTATCACAATGGCTATTGTACCCATGCGATCCTCTGCAGCGCCCGCCCCGGCCCCTGTAGGAGGCGAGCCCTCTCGGCGAT